>CAYFKO010000010.1:0-25318 GCA_964343765.1 uncultured Polynucleobacter sp.
ACTTGGCTGTGACCTAGCAATCATTGATAAACGACGCCCTAAAGCCAATGTGTCTGAAGTCATGCACGTCATCGGCGAAGTCGAAGGACGTCGCTGCGTCATTATGGACGACATGATTGATACAGGCGGCACACTCTGTAAAGCAGCCCAAGTTCTTAAAGAGCGGGGTGCCAAGAGTGTTGTTGCTTACTGTACCCACCCAGTGCTATCAGGCGGTGCAGTGGCCAGAATCGCCGAATCCGACCTAGATGAGGTTGTTGTTACAGATACGATTCCTCTTAATGATGAAGCGAAAAGCCTCAAAAAGTTCCGTACATTGTCAGTAGCGCCATTGCTTGCTGAAACCCTCTCTCGCATTAGCAAAGGGGATTCAGTCATGTCAATGTTCGCTGACTAGCCAACCCCCTACAAAAACTGTTATAATTCAAGGCTTTCCTGTTTGGTCGCGAACAGGAAAGAAAGTACTAGCCAAGTTTTTTGGTTAGTTTTAACTCACTTTAATTGGAGTCAACATGAAAGTTGTAGCCTACGAACGTAGCGTACAGGGCACTGGTGCGAGCCGCCGCCTGCGCAATTCTGGTAAAACCCCCGGCATTATCTATGGTGGTACAGAAGCCCCGCAAGCAGTGGAACTTGACCATAACGCTCTTTTCCATGCATTGCGCAAAGAAGTATTCCACTCATCAATTTTGGACATCGAAGTTGGTGGCAAAGTTCAAAAAGCTTTGTTACGTGACTATCAAATGCACCCTTTTAAACCATTGGTTTTGCATATCGATTTCCAACGCGTGGATGCTACTCAGAAGATTCATATGAAAGTTCCTCTCCACTTCACTGGTGAAGAAGTTGCACCTGCAGTGAAGACTGGTGGCGGAGTAATCAACCACATCAGCAATGAAATCGAAATCCTCTGCTTGCCAGCTGATTTGCCTGAGTTCATTGCAGTTGACTTAAGCAAAATTGAAGTTGGTACTTCGATTCACGCAAAAGATATCGTTCTACCAAAAGGCGTTACGCTCAACTTGCATACAGAACAAGAAAATCCAGTTCTCGCAGTTGCACGTGTCCCTGCGGTTAAAGCTGAAACAGTCTCTAATGAAGCGCCTGAAGCTCCTGCAGCTCCAACAGCAATCAAAGAGAAAGAAAAAGAAGCTAAAGAATAAGTTCACTGAACCTTTCTTAGAAACCCGCCCTGTTGATCAACTGAGGCGGGTTTTTTATTGTTAAAGTTTTGGATATTTTTAGGTTTTCGTCTAAAGTGATGCCATGTTGAAATTAATCGTTGGCCTAGGTAATCCAGGCGAAAAACATGAGCAAGATCGTCACAATGCAGGTTTTTGGCTGTGTGACAAAATCGCTGATTATTTAGGCGCCCGCTTTACGCTCGACGCAAAGATGCGCGGCTTAATTGCTCAGGGTAAATTTCAAGGTAATGACATTTGGCTCCTAAAACCTGCCACCTTTATGAATTTGAGCGGTGAGTCTGTTGGTGCTTTTGCGCGCTTTAAAAAAATTCTCCCGAATGAGATCCTAGTTGCTCATGACGAGCTTGATTTAAAACCCGGCACCATTCGACTAAAGCTTGGCGGCGGCACCGGCGGCCACAACGGCCTTAAAAGCATCTCTAGCCACCTAAGTACCCCGGATTACTGGCGCTTGCGCATCGGCATTGGTCATCCCCGCGATACAGTAGAAAAAGGTGCGCCACATCAAGAGGTGGCAAGCTTTGTATTGAAGCGCCCTCGCAAGGACGAGGAAGAATTAATTAACGGCTCAATTCAAAAAGCAATCGACGTATTCACTGACCTGATGGCCGAAGATCCCTCAACCGCCATGAAACCGTTACACACCAATCCTAAAACTTAAACCGCTTTTGCAGCTTTTTGTAAACGCTCATATTTGGCCATGAGCTGATCTTTTGTTTCTGTGTGCTCTGGATTAAAAGGGATGCACGAGACCGGGCAAACAATTTGACACTGAGGTTTATCGTAGTGCCCCACACACTCTGTGCATTTATTTGCATCAATCACATAAATGGTTGGACCCATACTAATTGCCTCATTCGGACATTCAGGTTCGCAAACATCACAATTGATGCAATCGTCGGTAATCATTAATGCCATAACTAACCTACTACTTACACTTGATTTTTCTTCAACAACCACTTCTCAACGGATGGGAAGACAAATTTACTAACATCACCACCTAAAAGCGCAATTTCTCGAACAAAGGTGCCCGATATAAATTGATACTGATCTGAGGGCGTCAAAAAAAGCGTTTCAACATCTGGCAATAAATAACGATTCATCCCTGCCATTTGGAATTCATATTCGAAATCTGATACCGCTCGTAATCCACGAACAATCACCCGTGCATTATTTTTACGAACAAAATCTTTCAATAACCCACTAAATCCTTCAATGCGAACGTTTGTGTAATGACCTAATACTTCTTTTGCAATTTCAATCCGCTCTTCTAAATCAAAGATAGGTTTTTTACTCTTGCTATCCGCCACACCCACGACTACTTCATCAAAGATAGATGACGCACGGCGAACAAGATCCTCATGCCCACGCGTGAATGGATCAAATGTACCTGGATATACGGCAATCGCCATTAAAACCTCCTTGGGTTAGTTACTTAAGCCAATGAATCAATTCGCTTCAACAACGATGCTTTTACAAGACCTGCAACCATTTGACGACTGATTTCCCAGCCAGTCAAATACTTCAAAATTGATTCATTCGTGACTTCAGAAGGGCATTCTACATAGATTACGGAGGCTACATCCGGATTTGTAAGTTTCTCAGCGACTAAAAGTGATTCATTCAAGAGATTTGAGTCAGCAAACGGGGGATCAATAAAGATCACCTCGAATTGCTTACCTTGAGGCTTTTTCGCCCAAATGAGGGCATCTCCCCTGACTATTTCAACACTAACACCAGGAGGATTAGGTGCCAAGTGCTCCAAATTGCTTTTTAAGGCCTTTTGAGCTTCCGGATGACTCTCAATAAGGGTTACATGACCAGCCCCCCTGGAGGCTGCTTCTAAGCCCAATACGCCCGTCCCAGCAAACATATCTAGACAGTGTAGGCCGTCTAAGCGCTGGCCAAGCCAATTAAATAACGTTTCCCTAACCCGATCGGTACTCGGCCTCAATCCAGGCACATTAGCCACCTGAATCATGCGACTTCGCCAAAATCCCCCAATAATGCGGACTTTCTGAAGCGCCTTAGTAGATTCTCGTTTCATTGGCCGCCTACGACCACCGTAACCATGCGCTCCATATCCAAATGATTTTGGAATGCACGAATTACCTGATCTTTAGTAACCGCATTCACCTGATCTGTCCAAGTATCCAACAGATTCAGCGGCAAACCGTGCCATGCAATGTTAGAAATATTGTCAAGTAACTTACGATTACTATCGATGCGAAGCGGAAAGCCATTAATCAAATTATCTTTAGCTGCCTTTAATTCAGAATCACTTGGTCCATTTTGAATAAACTCACCAATCGTTGTTTGCATCACTTGCAACGCTTCATTCGTCTGCTCTTTCTTTGTTTGCATTCCTGCAACAAAAGAGCCATTGAATTTACCCGGATAAAAATAACTCGAAACACTGTAAGCTAGGCCACGTTTTTCGCGCACCTCATTCATCAAGCGAGAAACAAATCCACCGCCACCCAAAACGTAATTACCTACCAACAAGGGGAAATAATCAGGATGATTACGTGGGACCGCTGTCATCCCCATGCGAATATGCGCCTGCGTTGAAGGATGCGATATTCGCAACTCTCGCTCTGCAGCAGGCATTTTCTGCGAATCCAATAGTTTCGGCAAAACAGGCAAATCACCAGAATCTTTTGGCAATACCTCGGTGATCTGCTCCGCAATTTGAATCGCTTGATTTTGCGAAATATCGCCAACAATTAAAACATTTGCTCGCTTCGCATTAAAGAAAGTCTGATGATATTTTTTTAAATCATTAACAGAGATGGCTGCCACCGATTGAACTGTAGTATCAATACCTAGTGGATGGTTTTTAAAAACAAGTTTGTCAAAATTTTTAGACAACAAAACTTCTGGCTTTGTGTTGGCATCTTTAATGGAGCTAATCCAACGTTGCTTTTCCCGTTCTAAAATTTTGCCATCGAAGACTGGGGCTGCTGCCATGTTTGAAACTAGATTAACCACATCCCGCAACACATCCTCTTGAATCAATGTTCGAACACGAATGCTCAAACTTTCAGAAGAAGAACCAAAACTAACTGAAGCACCTAAATCAGAAATACGGTCGGCAATATATGCTTCATTTTTCAACTTCCTATCAATCAAAGTACCTTTATTCATAAGCGATGCTGTCATGCCAGCAACGCCGCTCTTGCCCACAGGATCGTAGACATCTCCCCCAACAAAGTCGACCCCAATATCAAGCATCGGAATAGAATGCACCTCCACGAAATATAAGGTAGCACCAGATTTCAATGAGATTTTAGAAATTGGTAAAGCAGAGCTAGCTACTTGACTCATGAAACACAAAAGAATTAGCAATACGAATCGAAGAGTTTTCATATCAACGCTCCAATTTCGCAGCCGCTCGCTCATTAGCAGCTTTAAGTTTAAGATCAATTGGCTGAGGATCTAAAACCCCAATCGTCAGGACATCATCGATTAAATATTTTTTTGCAGCTGTTTGCACTTGAGCACTCGTTACTTTTTGTAAGTTATTTATCCACTCATCGATTTGTTGCCATTTAAATCCAGAAACGATTGCACCACCGAGCTCCATCGCCTGCCCAAAAACAGAATCACGTTTATAAATTTGCGCAGCTTTTACTGCAATCTTGACACGCTTTAATTCTTCCTCGCTAACGCCTTTATCAGCAATATCACGAATGATGGATCGAATTTCTTGCTCAACCAGATTTAGTTTTCGTTTATCTAATAATTCAACGGATACCGTAAAGAGTTGCTCACTTCGATCACAACACGCATCATATCCAGCACCTACGCTGACCGCTAATTTCTTCTGCTTGACCAAAACACGTGGCAATCTTGTATTGGAATTGCCATCCAATATTGCCGCCAAAACATCCAAAGCATAAGGATCTGGCGAATCAAATTGCTCTGGCAGCAATCTAGGAACTTTCCAACCCAGATACATCACTGCATTTTCTGAAGGTGCTTTTAAATTAAAACGTTTAATTCCTTTTTGTTCTGGCTCCTCTTGAACTTTTCTTTCTGGTAATGGTTTTTGAGAAACTCGTCCGTAAGTTTGTTCCGCCAACCTTAATACATCTATCGGCACAACATCACCTACCACTACCAATGTGGCATTTTGGGGTGTATACCAATGCTCATACCAATCTTTCGCATCTTTATATGTCATCGATTTAAGATCAGACATCCAACCAATCACAGGATGTCTATTAGGGGAGGACTTAAAGGCCGTTGCCATTAATTGCTCATACAAAAGACTCGTTGGCTGGTCATCTGTTCGAAGGCGACGCTCCTCCATCACCACCTGAATTTCTTTTTTAAATTCTTCTTCTGATAACAATAAATTCTCCATACGATCAGCTTCTAAAGCCATCACTTCTTTTAAGTGTGATTTTTCTATTTGCTGAAAGTACGCGGTGTAATCCGTATTGGTAAAGGCATTTTCTCGGCCACCAAGTGCTGCGACACGCCTAGAAAATTCACCTACAGGAACACGTTTAGTACCTTTGAACATCATGTGCTCGAGCACATGTGCAACACCTGTGGTTCCATTTTTTTCGTCAATTGAACCTGCCCGATACCAAACCATATGCGCAACCGTCGGTGAGCGATGATCTTCTTTGATGACAATACGCATGCCATTATTCAATAAATACTCAGTCGGGACTGTATTTCCTGAGGATGTCATGCTCTCATTTGCTCTAACACCAATAGGAGAAAGAAAAATGAGGAAGAAACAACTTAACCAGGTCAAGACAACTAATTGACCTATTAATTTATTGGTTTTTTTATCAAAGTACGTTTTCATCTGTAAAATTCTAAAGCTAATGCTAGGACTACGTAAAACCCTCTCTGCAATTTTCTCAAGAAATTCAATAGATGAAGCCCTCTATGAATCACTTGAGGAATCTTTATTGCTTGCGGATGTTGGCATCAATGCTACGCAACAACTCATGGATGACTTGCGTAGCAAAGTCAAAAGAGAAAAGATTAGTGAAATTGACGGCCTAAAAAAGGCCTTGGCAGAATTAATTAGCCTTCAACTCAAAACTCTCGAATCAGCCTCGAACCCCCTCACACAGGCGGGAACTCTTCACCAACCAGAAGTTTGGTTAATTGTTGGAGTAAATGGCGCAGGGAAAACAACGACTATTGGCAAAGTCTGTAAAGCCATTCAAGCGCAAGGTAAGTCCGTTTTGCTGGCTGCAGGAGACACCTTTAGAGCTGCCGCCCGTGAACAATTGCATGCATGGGGAGAACGCAATAATGTTGGTGTCATTAATCAAACGAATGGTGATGCTGCAACCGTAGCTCATGATGCTGTTGGCGCGGCAATTGCTCGAAAAGTTGATGTCCTTGTTATTGATACCGCAGGAAGACTAGCTACGCAAAGCCATCTAATGGAAGAGTTAAAGAAAGTCCAACGCGTCATTGCAAAGGTACTTCCTGGAGCACCACACCAAACTGTTTTAGTACTAGACGGCAACACAGGACAAAATGGTGTTGCACAAACAAAAGCCTTTCATGAAGCTTTAGGTTTAAGTGGACTTGTTATTACCAAGATGGACGGAACTGCTAAAGGTGGCGTGCTATGTGCGATTGCCGATCTATTCAAGTCCGCAACCAATTCACCCAAAATTTTGGCCCTCGGAACTGGGGAAGGCATTGAACATTTAGAGTTGTTCAATGCCGATCATTTTGCCAAAGAACTACTCCAAGATTAGGGTTATTTTATAAAATAACCTTATAAATCATATAGTTATATTTACAACAGTCTCTAGCACTCTCAATTTTAGAGTGCTAAAATGTCCCCATGACCAAAACAAGCAAACTGCCTAACGCAACCCGCCAACGCGCTACGTCGGTATCAACGGAACTCGTTCCTCAGATGCCTACATTGCCTCGTGCCGGCGTTGGCACTTTGGATGCCTATATCTCTGCAGTCAATCAAATGCCCATGCTAACGGCGGGGGAAGAAATCCGACTTGCTCAACAACTCAAAGATGAAAACAATCTTGAGGCAGCGCGCAAGTTAGTTATGAGCCATCTGCGCCTTGTAGTATCTGTTGCTCGCCAATACTTGGGTTATGGTTTGCCGCATGCTGACTTGATTCAAGAAGGCAATGTTGGCCTCATGAAAGCCGTAAAACGCTTCGATCCAAACCAAGGTGTGCGCCTAGTCTCATATGCAATTCATTGGATCAAAGCTGAGATTCATGAATACATTTTGAAGAACTGGCGCTTGGTTCGTGTTGCAACCACTAAACCACAACGTAAATTATTTTTTAATTTACGTAGCAATAAACCTACTCTTGAAGCACTTTCTCCAAAAGAAGTAGCCAATCTTGCAAAGGCTTTAGATGTAAAGCCTGAAGAAGTTCGCGAAATGGAAATTCGCTTAGGTGGACATGACCTTCAAATCGAACATGAGAATGATGAAGATGGTCATCGTGAGCCAGCTCTTTGGATGTCAGACTCACGCTTGGAGCCCACCGAAGTGCTTGCGAAAGAGGAACATCGTAAGTTATTAGGTGAAGGCCTAAGACAAGCCCTTGAGAGTTTAGATGCAAGAAGTCGTCGTGTCGTTGAAGCACGCTGGCTGACTGTTAACGATGATGGTAGTGGCGGCGCAACTCTCCATGAATTAGCGGCAGAACTCAATGTTTCTGCAGAACGCGTTCGCCAAATTGAAGCTGCTGCACTTAAGAAATTGCGCCTCGCAATTCCTGCGCAGTAACGCAATCAACCGGTTTTACTTTAAGAGTATTTTTAAATCATTCGCTAAAGGCTCGCCACCTTGGCCGTGCTTGATAAACAAGCGTAAATTCCCGTTTTTATCAAACACATAACTCCCAGCCGTATGATCGATGGTGTAGCTATCTGCCGTTTTTCCCGGAACCTTTTGATAGAAAATCTTCATCCCTTTCGCAATTTGATCGAGTGCTTCCTGACTGTCGGGACGAAGACCAACAAAGCTAGCATCAAATGCAGGGACATACTGAGCAAGAATAGCTTGCGTATCACGTGCTGGATCGACCGTCACAAATAAGACCTGCACATCTTTAGCGCTCGAACCCAACAATTTCATAACGCCTTGCATTTCTACCATGGTAGTTGGACAAACATCAGGACATTGCGTGTAACCAAAGAACATGACAACGACTTTACCTTTGTAATCCTCTAAATGACGGACTTGGCCTAAGTGATCACGTAATTCAAATTGACCTGAAAATGCTTTTGAACCTGTAATATCTAAATTATTAAATTTAGCTGTCTGATCACACCCTACAAAAAGAGCAAGCGAAAGCAAAACACCTAAAACGAGGGCTAAGCGTTGTTTAAACATAGTGATCAATTAATAATGCGGCAAATAAAAGTGACAAATAAATAATGGAGTACCTAAACGTTTTCTTGGCTAAATCATCGCTATAGGAACGATACAGCGCTATGGCGTAAGCCAAAAAGATCATTCCTAAAATGAGCGCACTTACTAAATACATTAAGCCACTCATACGGTAAATGTAAGGAAGCAATGTTGCAGCAATTAAAACGAGCGTGTAGAGAACAATATGTAACAAGGTGAATTTTTCACCATGCGTTACCGGTAACATGGGTAGGCCTGATTTTTTGTAATCATCACGACGATATAACGCTAATGCCCAGAAATGGGGTGGCGTCCACGCAAAAATAATCAAAACTAATAACCACGCCTCAGCACCCAAATCATTGGCCACTGCAGCCCAACCAAGCGCCGGTGGCATCGCCCCAGATAAACCACCAATCACAATATTTTGTGGGGTCGCCGGCTTTAGGTACCAGGTGTAAATGACGGCATAGCCTACAAAAGTAGCCAAGGTTAGCCACATGGTTAAAGGATTTGCAAAATACCAAAGTACCGCCATACCAACACCACCAAGCACCGTCGAAAACAACATAATTTGTGGAGGCGTTATTTCTCCAGTTGCAGATGGACGCCAAGAAGTTCTTCTCATCTTGGCATCAATTCGTTGCTCAATTAAACAATTGACTGCAAACGCTGCGCTCGCAAGCAACCAAATACCTGCAGATCCACCAATCAAAATCTTCCATGGAACCATGCCTGGTGTTGCCAAAAACATACCGATAACTGCGCAGAAAACCGCCAGTTGAGTGACGCGCGGCTTAGTTAGAGCTGCATATTGGCGCCAACGTGATGGCGAACTGGAGACTTGAGATTTCATAATTTATTTGAAGACAACAATATCAGTTTCGTCATCACAGCTAATAACGCTGCCGCTCCTGCAGTATGCATTAGGGCGGCAATGATTGGCCAATCTAATACAACATTAGACATCCCTGTCAGTAATTGCAAAATAATTAATACGCCCAGCGCCATCCACCAGGGCTTTACGCGCTCTATCCATAACTGGTTTGCAGTTTTAATTAAATGTCCTATGTGCCGCCAGATCATCACCAGCACGATAAAAACAATCAATGCGCCTAAACGATGAACCCAATGAATTGCGGTTAACGCCTGCACATCGAGATATTCACCGGAAGCAGTTTTCCCAAGTTCACGCCACCAAGTAAAACCGTTAAGAAAATCCATATCAGGTACCCATGCACCGTTACACATCGGAAACCCAGAACAAGCAAGAACTGCGTAATTCGTACTCACCCATCCACCTAAAAACACTTGGACCAATAAAAGCAACAGTCCAATGAGTGGTACAGCCTTTCTTAAAGGCGATTGCCAATGCGGTTTATTAATTGATTGCGTTGCAATCTCAGATAAGGCGACAAGACCCATTAATAGACATAAGCCCAACATTAAATGGGTAGTCACAATAATTGGTTGAAGTTTTAAGGTAACAGTCCATGCGCCAAATGCACCTTGAAGACAGATTAACAATAAAAGTGCCAGGCTCCATTTGAGAGGTGTCAATCCAAATTCTTTTCGTTTAACCCATGCAACCAAAATACTCACCATCACCAAAACACCTACCCCCATCGCAAAATAACGATGAAGCATTTCGATCCAAGCTTTACTAACGCTAACGGGACCAAATGGCATTTGCTCTTGAGCGGAAAGAATTTTATCCATCGCCGCTAGTGGATTTGAGTGCCCATAGCAACCAGGCCAATCAGGGCAACCCAAACCTGAATCTGTTAGGCGAGTAAATGCACCGAATACAATTAAATCAAATGTACAAAAAGCTAGTAGCCAAATCAGTCTTGGGAAATTTTTAGTTTTACCTTTGATCGTGGCATATGTGAGTGGCACTGCTGCCACAAACAAACCTATCAAAGCTAACTGAACTAAAGATTGAAATGCCATTGCCCTACTGACCGTACTTTCCAGTGGGATTCCACTTCAATAATTTTTCAAGATCTTTTTTCATCTTAGAAAAATCAGGCTGATCTTTGCCAACGGGAAAACGCATCATCTTCGCCCCTGTTGGATCCAATAACTGAATTGCTTCGCCACCATTATCTAAAGCCAGCCACTCTTCAATTTGTTTGCGCTTAACAGGCTCTGTTGGCATAGGATAAATTTTTACACCCGCCACTTCTTCATCATAGGCCTTCTTCAAGGCATCGCTGACCATAGCGTTATCAGTCGTTAACCAAACAATTTGCACGCGCTGCAATTCTTTACCCATTGCAATACGAGTCTGTCTTAATAAATGCAAAATACGCAAACAATTGTCAGGCTGTGATTCACAAGTGGCCGCTGGGCGAGCAATCAACAAAGTCCATTTGCCCTGCACTTTATCTAACAAAACTTCTTTAGGCGCCTCCTGAACTGGATAAACTAGTTCACCATAATTAGTTTTGCCTCCCGAAGGCTTAACCCAATAAAAAGTGATGTATGAGGCAATAACTGGTGACGCACAGACTAAGAGCAGCAAAATCATCTGCAATCGTCCACGCTTAGTTCTCGCATCAACACGCGTTGATTCTGAAGCTGGAATTAATGGTGAATCCGTACTCATAAGCGTTTACTTGCCAATTATTTAAGTATCTATTATCGCAATGATTTGGTACGAGCGCGCAGAGCGGTAACGAACCAAAAAACAATACTCATTAGACTTAACGCAAACCACTGAAAAGCATATCCATAGTGTTTGTCTGCGCCACTATCCATCCTTGGCCAATCTCTATCAAGGCCATCCTTCATTTGGAGGTCGCTCTGCCTCAAAACAAACCCTTGTTGCCTTGGAAACTGCGATTCATATCGAGCAAGTTCAAAGTCTTCAGCAATCGCTGCCCCATCTGTTGCAGTCATCTGCTCGCGACTTCCCAATTGGTAAGTTTTGCCAGCATGTCTAAATCCCACACCTGAAATTGATACCTCGCCAATCGGCGTCTTAATATCAGGCACTTTTTTCAAATCCTGAAAATCTCTTGGCGCCCATCCTCGATTCACCCAAATGACAGTGTTAGGTTGATCTTTAAGCATGAACGGCATCATCAAAATAAACCCTGTTGCTATCCCAGTTTTTGGATCACGCCCCCTTGGGTGCGGTCGATTGTCTAGCCAAATGGCCTTATCTTTAAGATACCGTCCCGTTGCAGTTAGTGGATGAAACTCAGCCTGATCAAGCGTTAATAATTCAGATCCCAATTGCAATGGTGCGGATTTTTCCTTCGCCTCAATTTGGGCGGCTAAATTCTCTTTATATGCTGCACGTCGCAATTGCCATTGACCTAGTGAAACACCAATAATCACCAACAAACATGTCACGACAAATGCAGTAGGTCTGCGTTTAATTTCTTTAAGAATCATCTTAATTTCTATACAAATGGTACGATTGCATCATTATGAAATGGATTATCCCTGTCTTTCTGCTCGGCATTGTTGCAAGCCTTGGTTCCGCTTTATTTTTTATGATGCGTGACAAAGGCAAAAACTCCAACATGGTGAAATCATTAATGATTCGAATTGGTTTATCCATCATGCTTTTTATAGGTATCTGGGTAGCACATTCTTTAGGCTATATTCAAAGTACCGGAATTCGAGTCCTCAATTAAGTCTTTCGTTAAAAAGAAAAACCGCTGGAATCCAGCGGTTTTTTGCTTACCCGTTGAGGTTTTTACATCCAATAAACCACGGCATACAAACCAAGCCACACAACGTCAACAAAGTGCCAGTACCACGCTGCACCTTCAAACGCAAAATGGTTATCAGCTGTAAAGTCACCGCGAATAACACGGCGCAATACTACCGCCAACATGATCGCACCCATCGTCACGTGGAAGCCATGGAAACCAGTCAACATAAAGAATGTTGAACCATAAATACCTGAGGTTAATTTGAGGTTTAACTCGTGGTATGCATGGTAATACTCGTAACCTTGTAACACGATGAACAATGCGCCAAGAGCAACTGTAGCAGCAAGACCTTGGATAACTTGCTTACGGTGACCTTCACGAAGTGCATGGTGCGCCCAGGTAACTGTTAAACCCGAAGTCAACAAAATTGCTGTGTTAATTGTTGGAATTGGCCATGGACCCATTGTTGAGAATGCCTCAATCAATCCAGCTGGGCCTGCATTAGGCCATGTTGCAGCGAAATCAGGCCACAACAATTTATTATTCACGTCACCCAACCAAGGTGTCGCAATACTTCTTGCATAGAACAATGCAGAGAAGAACGCGCCAAAGAACATAATTTCCGAGAAAATGAACCAGCTCATTGACCAGCGATAAGAAACGTCAACGTTAACGCTATTCAAACCACCTTCTGACTCAGCAATTGCATCACCAAACCAGTTATATAAAACATATAAAAGCCACAATACGCCAGCAGCCGTTAAAGCAGCGCCCCAAGCGTAACCGTTAACCCAAGCAGACATACCAGTGCCAAAACCCAATAAACCAATACTGGCTCTTACAGGATGGCTAGATGAGGCTGGTACGTAATAGTACGGGGCCTTTGATGATGAAGACATGAAGTTCTCCTAAAAATTACTTACTTATCAGTTAATTACTTAATACCGCTTTGACGACCATCAATAAAACAACCATAAAAATGACGACGCCAATTACACCCGCAATTATTACATGAACTAAGCTCAATGAGGCCATATCTTCCTCATGCCCTTTACCTTTTCGGACCCCCAAAAAACCCCAGAGGACGGCCCGCATGGACCTAAAAAATGCTGTTAGTGAGTTTGGCTTAGTTGGGCTCATGTAATTTTAGATCTTGGAAGGCTTATTTTCCCCAGTTTTAACCGGAGAAACGCCATTAATTTCGAAAAAAGTATAAGAAAGCGTGATAGTTTTCACATCTTTCGGCAGTTTAGGGTCAATCATAAAGACCACAGGCATTTGCCTTGACTCATGCGCTTTTAAAGTCTGTTGACTAAAACAAAAGCACTCTAGTTTAGTGAAATGCTGCGTAGCCACTTTAGGGGCATAACTAGGAATGGCCTGGGCTATTACCGTTCTATTTTGCTCATTCACCACTTCGTAGGTAATCTGTGCCAATTCACCTGGATGGACCTCTAGATAGTTCTTAACAGGTCTAAAACGAAAAGGGCCACGGCTATTCGAATCAAACTCTACCGTAACAACTCGAGACTCATCTACCTGCGTATTGGTTGGTTTAACTGCGCCGTATGCACGCACACCGTACTCGTTCTTATTGGTGACCACATTAATGCCCGTAAATTCGCAAATAGCACGATACATTGGGACTAATGCAAAACCAAAACCGAACATCAAGACCGCAATCAAGCCAAGCTTGACCAACATCTGGCGATTAAGAACCTGCTTGGAAAATCCCATTCGGAGCTTAGCCTAAGAGAATTTTCTTGATGAAAATGGCGATAAAAAACACCAGCGCAATACTTCCCAAGGTAAGTCCCATTCGCTTATTAGCTAATGAGACTTTTTGAGAGTGACTGGCTGGCTTATTTTCCACAAGCAATAAATTATTTTACAGTTGGGGGTGTTTCAAATGTATGGAATGGTGCTGGTGATTCAACTGTCCACTCTAAACCTTCTGCACCTTCCCAAGCTTTCGCCTCAGCCTTTTGACCACCGCGGTAAGTTGGCAACACGACGAACAACAAGAAATAAACTTGCATCAAACCAAAGCCTAAGCCGCCAATCGAAGCAATCGCATTGAAGTCTGCGAATTGAACTGGATAGTCAGCATAGCGACGTGGCATACCAGCCAATCCCAAGAAGTGCATTGGGAAGAAAGTTAAGTTGAAGAAAATCATTGAGCCCCAGAAATGGATTTTGCCGCGAGTCTCATTAACCATGAAACCTGTCCATTTTGGTCCCCAGTAATAGAAACCTGCGAACAAGGCGAACAATGATCCTGCTACCAACACATAGTGGAAATGAGCCACTACATAGTATGTATCTTGAATACCAATATCAATTGGAGCCATCGCACACATCAAACCTGTGAATCCACCAATTGTGAAAACGAAAATAAAACCAATCGCCCACAACATTGGCGTTTCAAATGTCATTGAACCTTTCCACATTGTCGCAACCCAGTTGAAGATCTTGACGCCAGTTGGAACAGCAATCAACATCGTTGCATACATAAAGAACAATTGACCAGTAACAGGCATACCTGTTGCAAACATATGGTGAGCCCAAACAATGAATGACAAGATCGCAATCGATGCTGTCGCATAAACCATTGAGCTATAACCAAAGAGTTTTTTACGGGCAAATGCCGGCACGATTTGGCTGATGATGCCAAACGCCGGCAAGATCATGATGTACACCTCAGGGTGACCGAAGAACCAGAAGATATGTTGGTACATCACTGGATCACCACCACCAGCTGCTGAGAAGAAGGTTGTACCAAAATGACGGTCAGTCAACACCATAGTGATTGCACCTGCCAAAACTGGCATCACAGCAATCAACAAATAGGCTGTAATCAACCATGTCCAGCAAAACATTGGCATCTTCATCAATGTCATGCCAGGAGCACGCATATTCAGAATAGTAACGATGATGTTAATGGAGCCCATGATAGAAGAAGCACCCATCAAGTGAACTGCAAAAATTGCCATATCCATACCAGGACCCATTTGCACAGACAAAGGTGCATACAAAGTCCAACCTGCAGCAGTTGCACCGCCAGGAGCAAAGAAGGATAAAAGTAACAAGCCTGCAGCAACTGGCATGATCCAGAAACTGAAGTTATTCATACGCGCAAACGCCATATCCGAAGCACCAATTTGCAACGGAATCATGAAGTTCGCGAAACCGACGAAGGCCGGCATAATCGCGCCAAACACCATCACCAAGCCATGCAAGGTTGTGAGCTGATTAAAGAACTCAGGGCGTAAATATTGCAATCCTGGTTGGAACAACTCCAAACGGATTAACAATGCCATCGTGCCGCCAGCCAACAAATTGATGAAGGCGAACAACAAATACATCGTTCCGATATCTTTGTGATTAGTCGCGAACAACCAACGGCGCCATCCATGTGGATGGTCATGCGCGTGATCGTGTCCGTGTGCTGTATCGTGTGTGGTCACTGAACTCATAAGTGCTCCGAATCTCGAATATTCTGATTAATTAAATTTGTTTTATTTAGCAGCTCTAGCAGCAACAAAATCACTCGGCTGAATTACTTCACCGGTTTTGTTACCCCAAGAGTTACGAGTAAATGTCATAACCGCTGCCAATTCTGTGTCAGATAAACCTGCCCACTTAGGCATTGCGTTTTTACCATTCAAGAGAATGTTGTATTGACCCTCTTTTGGACCGTTAACAACTTTTGATCCGTCCAAAGCCGGGAATGCACCGCCACCCTGACCATTTGGTTGATGACATACTGCACAATTTGCTGCGTACACTTTTGCACCGCGCTCTTTTTGCTCTTCTAATGTGTATGTCTTAGTTGGGTCATCAGCAGCTGCAGCCATTTCTTTTTTCTTGGTTGCAACCCATGCTGAGTAGTCGTCCGCTGAAACCACTCTAACAACGATTGGCATAAATGCATGCTCTTTACCGCAGAGCTCAGAACATTGGCCACGGAAAGTACCAATTTTTTCTGCTTTAAACCATGTGTCACGAACAAAGCCAGGAATACCGTCTTGTTTCACGCCAAACGCTGGAATAGCCCATGAGTGAATCACGTCGTTTGCAGTAGTAATCATGCGAATCTTCTTACCAACTGGAACAACCATCTCGTTATCAACTTCCATCAAATAAGTATCTGATTTTGGAGCCTCATTATTGATTTGCTCACGTGGAGTTGACATTGTTGACAAGAATGAAATGCCTTCGCCTTCACCCTTGATGTACTCATATCCCCACTTCCACTGATAACCAGTAGTCTTGATGGTGATATCTGCATTTGTTGTGTCTTTCATCGCTACCACTGTTTTTGTCGCTGGCAACGCCATGCCGATAACAATTAAAAGTGGAATAACGGTCCAAATAATTTCAACGGTAGTGCTTTCGTGGAAAGATGCAGGTTGGTGACCTTGTGATTTACGGTGCTTGTAGATGGAATAGAACATCACGCCAAATACGCCGATGAAAATCAATACGCACAGAACAAGCATCATCCAATGTAACCAATGGATTTCTTCCATGATTTTTGTTGCTGGGGGTGTGAAATTAAGTTGGCGTACTGCAGGGCCACCTGGCATATCGTTTACGGCATGTGCAACAGTTGCATGCACAAGACCCATTAAGCCGAGGAAGAAACTAGTAAATCGGTTACAAAATGTCATTTTTTTTCCAGTTATTAATAGCGACAACAAGAATTAGCTTGCTGATTATATTGGTTAAAGTTGATCTATCGCAAATATATTGTTAGTAAGTATTCACTTACTTTTAACCTTAATATCCTCAGGACGAATCATTGCCACTCCTTTTGGCCGAGCTTCAAAAGCCCAGGCATGGCCATAAACGACCTCGAGGGTCATTCTCCAAATGCCATCTTCACCTTTTAATACCTCGATTGATTGGGAAAAGTCGGACAAACTCACCCCAGGCTTTAAAAGATTAAGGGACTGTAAATCTCCATAAAACAGGGCTGGACTGTCATAAGTCAGCGTCAGAAATTCCATATCCATGACCGGATCAGAAAAATAGGCCTTGGATAGTGCATCTCCCATATCATGCATATCGACCCCCAAAACACCGGATAGAAGTTCTGTTTTTCGGAGTTCTTGAGCAGTATCCGGACCTAAATAGCTAAACATCAACAATCCGCCAACTTTCATCACTCGACGCCACTCATGCAAGGTGCCCTGCCACTCTTGATTATGTGCAAACTGCCAAGCACTCGCCCATAGCAAATCAATCTTACTGTCAGGCAATGGGATTCTGTCGGGATCTGGCTCTAATGAGTCATGCTTAGGCACCCCTTTGCCAAAAAGATTTTGAACAACATCAATAATCGTTCGAGAAAATCCCGGCTGGGCTGACAAATGGGCCTTCGGGAATGATTCGTGCAATGCGCGAAAACTGTCCTCAGAAAAATCAACGTAATCCAAGATTGTCGCCGGTGAGATTTTTACGAGAGACAACTTCTCTCTCATCCGCGTTGACAACTCAGATGCCAGCCAATTTAAAAAAGAAGAAGATAGAGAGTTTTTAGGGTTTTTCATATCTGCTGATGAGTCCCCTCAGTATACTGAGCGCGACCTATTTTTTCTTGCCAGATGTTGACAACATTACGAAATTTTGCGGCAACGTTTATCCCTCATTGCTGCATCATTTGCCATCAACGACAAATTGATCCACTTTGCCAATCTTGCTGCCTTGAAATTGCTCGCTTTAAAACAAAACGATGCATTGTATGCGCCGATATGGCTCTAGGGTGGATTTGCAGAAGTTGTAAAACTCAAACACCCTACTTTGATGAAACTCACTGCGTGGCAGATTTTGATAGCCGCCTTCAACTTCCGATGCGGCAGTTAAGGGATCATGGCAAGTTAAATGTCTTAAACGGCCTACTTGAAGCTTGGATTAAAAGCCGCTCACACCACTATTCATCTGCCCAATTAATTATTCCCGCCCCTTCAAGCAACGCATCAATCAAGAAACGAGGTTTTAGCCCATCCTGGGAAATTGCAAAGCAAATTGCTAAATTTCAAAAAATACCCTGCCGCTCTGATTTAGTTACATTCAAACGTTTTAATTGTGAAATACCCAAAATACGCAACTTTCGGTTTAAGTTTATTTACGAACATCTAGAACTAAACCAAACTTTACTTAACCAACTAAAACAGTCCACAAAACGACTTCACATAGCCGTCGTAGATGACTTCATGCATTCTGGAAATACCTTAAATGCAGTTGCACGTCATTTGAAGGAAAATGATGTGCAGTGGGTAAGTAATTGGGTCTTGCTCAGAACCTCATCTTCGGAGTCTTATTAAATGTTTCATGTTGTACTAGTTCATCCTGATATCCCGCCAAATACGGGAAACATTATTCGCCTTTGTGCGAACACAGGATGCACATTGCATTTAATTAAACCCTTAGGATTTCCTCTAGATAGCGCCAGAATGCGTCGAGCAGGACTGGACTATCATGAGTTTGCAAATCTCAACGTTCATGAAAGTTGGGCGGATTTTATGGAGACAATAAAGCCCTCACCCCATCAACTTCATGCATTGACAACGAAAAGCAATCAAACGATTGCAAATGCGAAATTTGTAAAAGGTGACTTTTTGATTTTTGGATCGGAAACAAAAGGCTTGCCCGATCTCGTTAGGCAATCTATCCCCAAAGAAAATCATTGGCGACTGCCAATGATGCCGAACAATCGTAGTTTAAATTTATCGAACAGTGCTGCGATTGTCGTCTACGAGGCTTGGCGCCAAGCTGATTTTGAAGGCGGAATTTAATCGTTCTCTGCTTTTGGATCGCGAGACATTAATTTCGATACGGCAATTTTAGGATCAACCCCAGCAAATAGAACATCGCAAACACTTTCCACAATTGGCATTTGGATATTGTGTTTCATAGCTAATGCTTGGATTGCTTGAGCACACCGCACACCCTCAGCAACATGTCCAAGTTCTTTTAAGATTTGATCTAAATTTTTTCCTGAGGCTAAAGCAAGCCCAACTTTACGATTGCGCGACAAATCACCAGTCGCAGTCAATATCAGATCGCCTAAACCGGTCAAACCTGAGAATGTCTCAGACTTAGCCCCCATCGCCTGACCAAGCCTCATCATCTCAACCATGCCGCGCGTTATTAAACCTGCACGCGCATTTAAACCAAGGCCTAAGCCATCACCAATCCCAGTTGCAATGGCTAATACATTTTTAATCGCACCGCCCAATTCAACACCGACAACATCATCGGTTGCGTATACACGCATGGACTGATGATGAAGTAATACTTGCGTCAAACGACATAAATTAGGAAATTGACTGGCCACTGTTAAAGCACATGGCAATCCTTTGGCCACCTCAATTGCAAAACTTGGCCCAGATAAAACACCGTAGGCTACTTGCCCCAAACTAACTGCCGTTAATTCACGTTTAACAATTTCATGAGGTAAGGCGGAGGTCTCAGGTTCAATTCCTTTACACAACCAAATCCAGTTTTTAGGAATCGTTGTTGCGCAAAGTAATTGCTGACAAGTATCAGCGAGACCAGATAGCGGTGTTGCAATAATTAGTAAATCTTCGACCGCGCTCGCATTTTCAACTGCCAAGTCCCAACTAGACTCAACAATTAAATTTTCGGGGAATGGAACGCCAGGCAGGTACTTCTGATTGACCCGAGAAACTTGAAGCAACTTCGTTTGTTCAGGATCTCTAGCCCAAAGAACAACACGTCCATCGGCGCCCATCGATTTGGCCGCATGAATTGCCACCGCGGTACCCCAAGCTCCGGCTCCAATAATGGTGGCATTCATGGCTATAGACTATTAGTTAGGGAGAATGATTCCTGAACCCTCTTTGCCTGCAGCATTGCTTGCTTCAGCAACTGCGCCGGCCTTTGCTTGAGCTAAACGTTGTTCATACAGCATATGGAAATTAATTTCGGCAAGATGAATCGGCTGAAACCCTGCGCGACCAATTAAATCAGCAATATTTGAACGCAGATATGGATATAGAACAGTTGGACAAGCAATCGCTAACATCGGCTCAATTTGTTCAGCAGGAATATTGCGTAACTCAAAAATGCCCGATTGTTGAGCCTCAACTAAAAACAAAACCTTCTCTTCTACACGAGTTGTGACAGAGCCAATCACAGTAACTTCGTAAACTGATTCTTGCAGTTGTCCAAATTGAATGTCGACTTGAATTTGAACTTCAGGTTCACCTTGCGTCAAAAAGATCGTCGGCGCATTTGGCTGCTCTAAAGAAACATCTTTGAGATACACCCTTTGAATCTGAAAAACCGGGCCGTTTTCTTCATTTGTATTTGTCTGATCCGACATCTTTTTTCCTAATGTTAATAAGTTATTTTGCTAATAAGGGATCTAAACCACCAGCCTTATCCAAGGCTGCCAAGTCATCAAATCCACCTACGTGTGTTTCATCAATATATATTTGAGGAACAGTACGACGACCAGTTCTCGTCATCATTTCCTCTCGCTTGGCTGGGTCAGAATCGATTAATACCTTTTCAATTTCCGTAACACCTTTACTTGCCAACAGTTTTTCAGCCATACGGCAGTATGGGCAAACTTGCGTGCTGTACATTAAAACGTGAGCCATTTTTAAATAAATTTATTTAGTAACCAATGGTAAACCAGCGGCAGACCAAGCTTTCATACCCCCTTCAAGGCTCAAAACCTCAGAGAAACCCTCAGATTTGAATTTTTTAATCGTCGATGCTGAGCGTGAACCTGTATCGCAGACCAAAATAACGGGATTTTGCTTATCCAATTTCAAATCTGCAAATGCCCCAGGAAACTGATCTGGGAGGATATTTTTTGCTTTTGCTAAATGACCTTGCGCAAAAACATCTGCATTTCGCAAATCAATCACCGCCGCTTTACGCCTATTAATCAACAAGGTAGCAGCTGCAGGCGTTACAGTTTGACCATTTATGAACCCCCTAAAACCGGCGCCAAATAACAAAGCTCCGCTCAAGGTGAACATAACCAATAAAATAAGATTGTTTGTATTTAATATGAAGTCCATTAATCAATTATAGAATGTTGCTATGAAACAGTTAGTCCTTATACGTCACGGCGAGTCCGCATGGAATTTAGAGAATCGATTTACTGGGTGGGTCGATGTCGATTTAACCGAAACAGGCGCTAAACAGGCGATTTTGGCAGGCCAACGCCTCAAAGAAGCCGGTTTTAAGTTTGATATTGCTTATACATCCGTATTGCGCCGTGCCATCAAGACCTTATGGCATGTCCAAGAAACCATGGATTTAATGTGGATTCCGACGGTCCATAGCTGGAGATTAAACGAGCGCCATTATGGTGCATTAGCCGGCCTTAATAAGGCTGAGACGGCCCAAAAGTACGGTGACGAGCAAGTCCATATTTGGCGCCGCTCATACGACACACGACCACCAGAGCTCGATCCGGCAGATGAACGTAATTCATACAAGGATCCTCGCTATTCGAAATTAAAGCCCGAAGAAATTCCACGTGGCGAGTGTTTAAAAGATACCGTTGCTCGAGTACTTCCTTTGTGGAATGAATCAATTGCTCCCGCAATCCAATCTGGCAAATCAACCATCATTGCGGCACACGGAAACAGTATTCGTGCTCTCGTGAAATATTTAGACCAAGTATCCGATGCTGACATCATGGAAATTAATATTCCCAATGGTGCTCCACTAGTCTATGAACTTGATGACAACCTAAAACCTATTCGTCACTATTACCTCGATAAATAAATACTTATGCGTCAATCCATTAAAAATATTCTTCTTGTAGGTGTAGGTGCAATCACTGGCATCACAATTGCTTGGCAATTAACTGCAACAGCCCAACAAGGTGGCTCTCTACCTCTTGAAGAATTAAGGATGCTTTCCAATGTTTTCGGTCAAATTAAGCGCGAATACGTTGAACCAGTTGAAGATAAGAAACTATTAACAGATGCCGTTAAAGGCATGGTTAGTAGCCTAGATCCTCACTCAGCTTTTTTGGATAAAAAAGATTTTGCTGAAATGCAAGAACAAACTCAAGGCCGATTTGCTGGACTCGGAATTGAAATCACATCTGAAGATGGTTTAGTAAAAGTCATGAATCCTATTGAAGATACTCCTGCGGCAAAAGCAGGACTTCAGGCGGGTGATTTAATTACAAGACTTGATGATAAGCCTGTGCGCGGCATGACGCTTGATCAAGCTGTTCGCAAAATGCGGGGCACTCCTGGCACAAAAATTACCTTAACGATTTATCGTAAAAAAGAAGAAAAAACCTTCCCAGTAACAATTACACGTGCTGAAATCAAAGTTCAATCCGTCAAAACAAAATTACTTGATAACGGTGTTTTGTGGGCGCGCATTACAAGCTTCCAAGAACGAACAGTTCCCGATCTAGCTAAAAAATTAGCGGATGCCTATAAACAAAATCCAAATATCAAAGGCCTTGTTCTTGACCTTCGTAATAATGGCGGCGGATTATTACAGGGCGCTGTTGGCGTTTCTGCAGCTTTCATTCAACCGAACGCAGTGGTAGTTTCCACCAAAGGACAAACCGAAGAGAGTAAGCAAGTTTTTAGGGCCGAGTCTTCGATGTATCGACTCTCTGAATCAGGAGATGCCCTTTCTGAATTGCCGGATGTATTTAAAAAAATGCCGATGGTGGTTTTAACGAATGGCTACTCAGCTTCCGCGTCTGAAATTGTGGCGGGTGCTTTGCAAGATTACAAACGCGCTACGATTATGGGTAAAACAACCTTTGGTAAAGGTTCCGTGCAAACGGTACGCCCTTTATCAAGCGATACTGCGCTCAAAATCACTACGGCTTATTACTACACCCCGAATGGTCGTTCTATTCAGGCATATGGCATTAAGCCAGATATTGCTGTAGACCAGAGTGCTGAAGGCGATCCTGATGATGTTTTATTAATTCGTGAAATTGATAGCGAAAAACATCTACGCAATAAGCAAAATTCAGAAGAAAAATTAATTACTGAGCGCGAAAAGAAACGCATGGAAGAATTACAACGCTTAGAAGAAAAGAATAGTAAGAAGACACCTGAAGAGCTCGAAAAGGAAAAATCTAAAAAGCTTCCTGAATTTGGTTCTGCAGAAGATTTTATGCTTCAACAGGCAAGCAATTATTTGCTTGGACAACCAGTCGTTCGCTCCAAATCCAAACTTGAGTAGTCTTAAGCTTTAATGAATGATCAAGAACTTCTTCGATACTCTAGACACATTCTGCTAGATGACATCGGAATTGAAGGTCAAGAAAAGCTGCTCAAATCGCACGCTCTAATCATTGGTGCCGGCGGATTAGGTTCTGCCTGTGCCCCATATTTAGCAGCTGCAGGTGTCGGAAAATTAACACTCGTCGATGACGATGTGGTTGATTTAACAAATCTCCAGCGCCAAATCATGCACTCCACTGAATCGGTTGGAAAACCCAAAGTACTCTCTGGCCAATCGATGCTACATAGATTAAATCCGACCATTGAAGTTAATCCAATCGAAAAACGATTGGATGAGGCGCTATTAAATCAACTATTAGTCAATGTTGATGTTGTCATTGACTGCACTGACAACTTTAAGACAAGACATGCCATTAATCGAGCTTGCGTAAAGGCAGGTAAGCCATTGGTATTTGGTGCAGCCATTCAATTTGATGGTCAAGTAACTGTCTTTGATTCAAGCGCAAGCGAATCGCCTTGTTATGAATGTATCTTCCCTGAAGATCAAACATTTGAAGAAATTCGCTGCTCAACCATGGGCGTATTTTCTCCACTAGTTGGCATCATTGGAGCAATTCAAGCCGCTCAAGCATTACAAATTCTGGCTGGATGTGGCGAACCACTTATAGGAAAGTTACTTCTATGGGATGGTAGACGTACTGAAATCAATCAAATCAAACTGAAACGCAAATCTGATTGCCCAGTTTGCAAACATCGTTAGGCTTCGATTAATCGTCTCATCGCTTGATCCTGCTCTTCAGGGTCGTATGAATTAATGATGGCATCCACTAATGGTGCAATTTGTGACACATCTGCTCGTAGAATCTCGCGCTTGACTGACAATAATTGACTAGCATGCATTGAGAAATCGGTTAATCCCATCGCAAGTAACAATCTTGCTAATGTCGCATCCCCAGCCATCTCGCCACAAACCGAAATTGAAACATTCGCCAACTTGGCCTCGCGAATAACCTGAGCAATTAACTTAAGTACAGCTGGATGCAAAGGATCGTATAAATGGGCTACCGAACTATCAGCTCGGTCAATGCCTAATGTGTACTGAATCAAATCATTCGTACCAATTGATAAGAAATCAAATTTCTTCATAAACATTGGTAAGACCATGGCTGCAGCAGGAATCTCAATCATTGCACCAATACGAATCGCTGGGTTATAAGCCATCGAGCGATCATCTAATTGTTGCTTTGCTAATTCAATAAGTTCAAATGTGTGCTCAATCTCATGAGCCTGCGCCAACATCGGAATTAATATTTGAGCCTGGCCAAATGCAGATGCACGCAATATTGCCCTTAATTGCGTCAGAAAAATTTCTGGCTCAGTTAAAGACCAACGAATCGCTCTCAAACCTAAAGGTGAAATGCTTGGGGTGATAGCGTCAAGCTCCCCATCCAAAGATTTATCCGCACCAATATCGATAGTTCGAATATTGACTGGCAAGCCATGCATTGCTTCAACAGTTCGTTTATATGCCTCGAATTGCTCATCTTCTTTTGGCAAATCACTCTTACGATTCATGAACAAGAATTCAGAACGGAATAGCCCCACACCAACCGCACCTCCATCAAGGGCGACAGGCGCATCTTCTGGCAATTCAATATTGGCCATTAATGAAATCGATATCCCATCCAAGGTACGAGTCGGCGTATATTTCAGAAGCTGTAATTTACGTTTCGCCAATTGCAATTCAGACTGGCGATGACGATATTCTTCTAAGATTTGCGGCGTTGGATCAACAATCACAATCCCGCGTTCGCCATCAATAATTAACCAATCGTCTTCACG
>CAYFKO010000011.1:0-6478 GCA_964343765.1 uncultured Polynucleobacter sp.
GCGTACAAAGTCACTCAAAATTAAAAATGGCATGGAACTTGACGCTGAAATGGGACCGATTGTTACGAGCGCTGCTCGTGAACGAATCACTAGCTATATCGACGAGGGTGTCAAAGCCGGCGCAAAACTATTAGTCGATGGCCGTGGATTTAAAGTTTCTGGCCATGACAATGGTTACTGGCTTGGCGGCACTTTGTTTGATAACGTTACGCCCGAGATGAAAATCTACAAAGAAGAGATCTTTGGTCCAGTTTTATCATGCGTTCGCGTTGAAAACTTTAGCCAAGCTGTCGATCTCATCAACGCCCATGAATTTGGTAATGGCGTCTCTTGCTTCACAAGCGATGGCAATATTGCTCGTGAATTTGCGCGTCGAATTCAAGTAGGTATGGTTGGTATCAACGTACCAATTCCTGTTCCAATGGCTTGGCACGGATTTGGCGGCTGGAAGAAATCACTCTTTGGTGACACCCATGCTTACGGCAAAGAAGGTGTTCGCTTCTACACAAAACAAAAGAGCATCATGCAACGTTGGCCGGAGAGTATTTCGAAAGGTGCAGAGTTTGTGATGCCAACATCAAAATAATTGTTTTACCGACACAAAAAAGCCCTCTTATGAGGGCTTTTTATTTTGAGAATTTACTTATTAATTACTGAAGCGTACTTTTCAATGCTGATGTCATCGGCAAGGAAAATACCTCAATACCCTCATCAATTAACTCGGCAGCTTGATCAGGTGTTGCAACCCCTCGAATACTTCTCTCAGGCGCTTCTTGGTAATGAATCTTTCTAGCCTCTTCCACAAAAGAGTCGCCAACATCTTCTGTCTTACTCATAATGTCGCGAACGACCTTTAACATCGTTGACTGCATTTTCTCTTGGAACTCATGACGCTGCTCTGGCGTGAGCTTCAATGCGTCATTTAGACCAGTAATGTTGGCTTGACCTTGTCCTTCAGGCACAGCAGGCAAAGTTACGCTGCTAGTTTCTTTTGCACTTGAACCGAGATAGGGGGCTGAGGGTAAGCGAACAATCTCCGCACTGTCACAAACAGGGCAGGAAAGCATCGATTTTGCTTGCTGATCCGAAAAATCAGCTTCAGAAGCGAACCAGCCTTCAAAACGATGCTGCAAAGGGCAAGATAGGTTATAAACTTTCATACATCTTAAGTAATGTCATTTTTACTAAATTCAAGTGCGAATTTAGCTGATTTGTTCATTTTAATGGTTTTTAAGGGTGAGATTTTGTCTTTAGGTAATCCTGCAACCAGTAGGTAGCGATAATGGTTTTAACATCCGTTACTTTACCCTCTTTAATCCAAGACACTAATTCATCTAGATTAGCCGCAAAGACATCCAAGAACTCTTCTTCATCCAAGGCAGATTCGCCAGATTGAAGGCCTTGCGCTAAGTAAATATCAATAAACTCAGTTGAGTATGAAATAACCGGATGGATGCGGCCTAAGAATTGCCACTCCCTCGCTTCATACCCTGTCTCTTCTTTAAGCTCTCGTCTTGCACATACCAAAGGATCCTCTTGAGGATCTAATTTTCCAGCCGGGATTTCAATCACGGCCTGATGAATTGGATAGCGATACTGTCTTTCCAGCAAAATGCGGCCATCGTCCAGTAAGCCAACTATGGCAACTGCACCAGGATGCGTTAAATACTCTCTTAACGCAGTCTTGCCATCAGGCAATCCAACCTGATCACGTTTCATCTCCAGAAATATGCCCTTATAAACTACCTCGCTATTTAATTTTGATTCTAGAAGATGATCCTCCCCGGAAGGTAACTCATCTAAGCTACGTTCTCTTTTTTCGCTGTCACTCATAAAGATATCCAATGGAGTTATGTTGAAAAATCATAAAAAAATGGCTGAAACTAAGTCAGCCATTTTTAATGAGATCAAAGGTGCTTAACCTTGCATTGTTGCTCGCATCGCCGTTAAACATAATGCCGTCAATGTGGCTGGGAATATGCCCGCCAACAACACAAACAAACCATTCAACGTCAAAACACTTCTTGCAAAACCATTACCTTCGATTGCAGTTGTATCCACTGGCTCATCAAAGTACATCACTTTGACAACTCGCAAATAATAGAATGCGCCGACTAAAGATGCCAATACAGCAACGATAGCTAGTCCAATGTATCCTGCATCGACCATTGCTTCAAGGACTGATAACTTGGCAGCAAAACCTACCGTTGGAGGAATACCTGCTAAAGAGAACATCAATAACAACATAATGAATGCCAACCAAGGATTGCGTTTATTAAGGCCTTTTAGGTCATCCAAGGTTTCACACTCAAATCCCTTGCGTGAAAGAATCATCAACAATCCAAAGCTGCCCAAGGTCGTCAATACATATGTCACTGAATAAAAGAATGCTGCACTATATGCATGCTCATCAAAAACTGATAAGAAACCTAGTGCCAAAAATCCCATATGTGAAATAGTGGAGTAAGCCAACATACGTTTCACATTCGTTTGCGCAATCGCCGTTAAGTTACCAATCACAAGAGAAGCAATTGCCAAAACTACTAGAATCGGCTGCCAGTCAGCCTGAATTGGCTGTAAACCGTCCACGAGCAAACGGAAAGTTAAGGCAAAGGCCGCCACTTTTGGCGCTCCACCAATTAATAAAGTCACCGCTGTTGGCGCGCCTTGGTACACATCTGGAACCCACATATGAAATGGTGCAGCTCCAAGTTTAAATGCCAAACCAGCCATCAAGAATACCAACCCAAATGCCAACACTAAACGCATCGCACCATCGTTGGTTGTCGCTTTATAGATTTCATCTAAATACAAAGAGCCAGATACACCATAAATCATTGACATTCCGTACAACAAGAAGCCGGAAGCTAACGCACCTAAGATGAAATATTTCATCGAGGCTTCAATACCCTTTGCATAATCTGGACGCATTGCAGTCAATGCATAAGTTGAAAGCGCTAACAATTCCAAACCTAAATAAAGTGTCAATAAGTTGGCACCCGAAATCATCACGCACTGCCCAAGTAACGCTAACAAAGCAAGGGCAATAAAATCAGCACGGAACATCTTACGATCGATGAGATATTGCTTTGAATAAATTAATGAAACCATCACAGCAATACAAGCTACTGACTTGAGTACGCAAGCCATCGGGTCAATTTGATACAAGCCATTCATAATCGTTTGTGGCAAATCACCCGCACGCAACCCAAAGGCAAAACTTAAGCCCAACAAAGTAATGAGGGCTAACTTATAGGCAAATGAAGCCCCTCTTGGAGTATGAAAAACATCCTCATCAGTTCCCTCAGGCTCCGACATAAAAGGAGTAACTAATAGAATTAAGCAGACAACAAACAATAAAGCTTGTTCCGGCAAAATCTCAAGTAGGTCTAAAGCTTGCATATATATTCTCGTCTAACGATCTTAAATTTTGCTGACAGCTACGTGCTTGAGAAGCTCAATCACGGATGGGTGAATAATGTCTGTAAATGGCTTTGGATAGACACCCATTGCAATTGTGAAAATTGCCAAAATGCCCATCATCAAAAATTCGCGACGGTTTAAATCCGTTAACGCTGCAACGTTGTCATTTGCGACATCACCAAAAAATACTCGCTTTGTCATCCATAATGAATACGCAGCCCCCAGAATCAAAGCTGTTGCCGCAAGGATACCAATAACAAAGTCATAATCAACGGCTGCCAAAATCACCATAAATTCACCTACGAAACCAGACGTTGCTGGCAAGCCGCAATTCGCCATCGCAAATAAAACCGCGAATGCAGCAAATCGTGGCATTGTGTTGACAACGCCACCGTAATCAGCAATTTGACGTGAATGAACTCGATCGTACAAAACGCCAATCGATAAGAACATAGCACCCGAAACGAAGCCGTGAGAGATCATTTGAATAATGGCACCCTCAACACCCATCGGATTAAAAATAAAGAACCCAAGGGTAACAAATCCCATGTGCGCAATGGATGAGTACGCTACAAGTTTCTTCATGTCTTTTTGTACTAGCGCTACTAATCCAATATAGATCACCGCAATTAATGACAACCCAATTACTACTGGCGCCAATAACTGACTAGCGTCCGGTGCGATTGGTAAAGAGAAACGTAAGAAACCGTAAGCACCTAATTTCAACATGATGGCAGCCAAAACAACTGAGCCGCCCGTTGGCGCTTCAACGTGAGCATCTGGTAACCATGTATGTACCGGCCACATTGGAACTTTCACCGCAAACGCCATGAAGAAAGCCAAGAAGATAAAAATTTGTTCAACAATATCAAGCTTGGCATGGTGCCAAGTAACAATGTCAAATGAGTCAGTTGCGTTATATAGATAAAGAATTGCAACCAATGTCAGCAAAGAACCTAACAAGGTATACAAGAAGAACTTGAACGCTGCATATACACGATTAGGCCCACCCCATACACCAATAATGATGTACATCGGAATCAACGTTGCCTCAAAGAACATATAGAACAACAAGCCATCTAAGGCGGCAAACACACCAATCATTAATCCTGAGAGGATCATAAATGCCGCCATGTACTGCGCCACACGCTCTGTGATTACTTCCCAGCCAGCAATCACCACAATCACATTAATAAAGGCTGTTAAAACAACGAACCATACTGAAATGCCATCAACGCCCAAATGGTAGTTAATGTCGTATCTTGGAACCCAAGATACGTTTTCTACAAACTGCATCGCAGCAGAGCTTGTATCGAAATCGATAACCAAAGGCAATGTCACGGCAAAACTAATTAATGCTCCAATCAAAGACAAGACACGAACATAACCAGCACTTCGGTCAGAGCCGCTACCTAGAATAATGAGGCCGAATGCAATCGGAATCCAAATGGCAAGAGAAAGAGTCATAACGCGCCGCTTATTTGATTGAACCCAAATGGGTGTAAAGAATCCAAGAAATCAAACCAACCACACCTAAAATCATCGCAAAGGCGTAGTGATACAAATAACCCGTTTGGAAGTGACGAACCACACCTGAGAACCAAGCAACAACGCGTGCGCTACCGTTCACGATGAAACCATCGATCAGCCCTTGATCGCCACCCTTCCATAAACCGCCACCAATTAATTGAGCACCTCGACCAAAGACGGCTTGATTAAAGTCATCCATGTAGTACTTGTTATCCAATAAGGTTTTAATTGGTTTGAAAATACGTGCAATCGTTGCCGGAATTTGAGGCAACCAGAGATAAAACACGGCGGCAGTAGCTACGCCACCCATTGCCAAATAGAAAACTGTCGATGTCAACGCATGCTCTGCCATAGCCAATGATCCATGGAAGGCGCCAGCTAACTCTTCCATGGCAGGATGCGCTTCAGTGTCCACAAATATGACGCCACTAAAGAAATCGCCAAACAACATCGGCTCAATCGTAAAGTAACCAACAATAACGGATGGAATCGCTAATAAAACGAGCGGTAATGTAACCACCCATGGCGACTCGTGTGGTTTTTCACCAGGAGCCAACCCATGATGATGATCGTCATGATGATCATCGTGTCCATGATGGTCATGAGCTTGGCCAAAACGTTCTTTACCATGGAATACTAAGAAATACATGCGGAAGGAATAGAACGCTGTCACAAACACACCGATCATCACTGACGCGTAGGCAAATCCTGAACCGTAGAGGTGACTCTCAGCAACCGCTTCGATAATTGAGTCTTTTGAGTAAAAGCCTGAGAACAACGGCGTACCAATAAGTGCCAAGCTGCCCAACAAAGATGTTAACCAAGTGATTGGCATGTACTTCCATAACCCACCCATATTGCGCATATCTTGATCATGATGCATGCCCATAATCACACTACCGGCTCCCAAGAACAATAGCGCTTTGAAGAATGCGTGAGTCATTAAGTGGAAAACAGCAACTGGATATGCTGAAACTCCTAATGCAACCGTCATATAGCCAAGCTGTGACAATGTTGAATAAGCAACCACACGCTTGATATCGTTTTGCACGATACCTAAGAAACCCATGAATAATGCGGTAATCGAACCAATAATGAGAACAAACGATAAGGCTGTGTCAGATAATTCAAATAATGGTGACATACGGCTCACCATAAAAATACCAGCTGTCACCATCGTCGCCGCGTGAATCAACGCAGAAATTGGTGTTGGACCTTCCATCGAATCTGGCAACCAAACATGCAAAGGAAATTGCGCTGATTTACCCATCGCACCAATAAATAAACAAATACAGGCGACCGTAATTAAATTCCAATCAGTACCTGGCAATGTTTGCGCAACCATGGCATCCGCTTGAGAAAAGACAACGTCATAACTCATCGAACCTGAAGCCGCAAGAATCAAACCAATACCCAAGATAAATCCAAAGTCACCAACACGGTTAACCAAGAAAGCTTTCATATTGGCGAAAATTGCAGTTGGTCGTGTGTACCAGAAACCAATCAATAAATAAGAAACTAAACC
>CAYFKO010000011.1:6488-18562 GCA_964343765.1 uncultured Polynucleobacter sp.
TGCTCATCACGAGCATCAACATAGAGAAGGTAAATAATGAAATATAGGCAAAGAAACGGTTATAACCTTCATCTTCAGCCATGTAACCAATGGTGTAAATATGCACCATCAACGATACAAATGTCACCACCACCATCATCATGGCAGTTAATGGATCTACTAAGAAACCGACGGCCAATACCAACTCATCACCTAAGCGCATCCACTCATAAATATTGCCGTTAAAACGTGCGCCAGCAATCACGTCATTCAACACGATAAATGACAGCACACAGGCAATAGCTACGCCAAGAATTGTCACGGTGTGACAAGCACGACGCCCTAATAAATTACCGAAGAATCGTGTGCCAAATAAACCAGCCAATGCAGAGCCCAACAAAGGGGCCAACGGAATCGCTAGCAGGAGAAGTGGATTGAGTGTCTGTGTCATAAATGTCGTTTCAAGTCTTAATTACCAACATCAACCATTCAGTTGACCAAGGTCTTCCGTACTTACCGTATCGCTTCCTCTAAATAGAATGACGAGAATGGCCAAACCAATCGCTGATTCAGCTGCTGCCACTGTCAAAATAAAGAAAACAAATACTTGCCCAGCCATATCTCCCAAATAATGAGAGAACGCTACGAAATTTGTATTAACCGCTAACAACATCAATTCAATTGCCATCAACAAGACAATGATATTTTTGCGGTTTAAGAAAATACCTACGACACTAATCGAAAACAAAATAGCGCCTAATACGAGGTAATGAGCTAATGTGATATTCATTTTGCTTTTCCAATCTGACGATTCTCAGAATCAGCAGCCATCGACACAATACGCACACGATCTTGAGCACGCGTACGAATCTGACTTGGGATGTCTTGAGTCTTATTGTCTTTACGACGACGCAGCGTCAATGCAACCGCTGCAACAATAGCGACCAACAAAATCACACCTGCGATCTCGAAGGCAAACACGTAGTCGCCATAAATCCACTTACCTAAAGCTAAGGTGTTATTCGACGCCGCCTCTTCGGGCAAACTTGCGACCGGCGCTGATGTACCAATAAATCCACGAACCAACACAATCGTCATTTCAGCAACAATGACAGCACCTACCAAAATTGCCACTGGTAAGTGTTGTTTAAATTGATTGCGTAAGTGCGACACATCCAAATCGAGCATCATGACCACAAACAAGAACAACACCATCACCGCGCCAACATAAACAAGTACGAGTGCAATCGATAAAAACTCGGCTTTTAGTAACATCCAGATACCTGCTGCCGTAAAGAAAGATAAGACTAAAAACAATGCAGCATGCACTGGGTTTCTAGCCGTAATCACGCGTAATGCGGATAACACTAATACGGTGGCAAAACCGTAGAAGAATAGAGTTTGTGGATCAAAGTTCATATGCTTTATTCAGTCCAATTAGCGATATTTCGCATCCGCAGCTTTATTGGCTGCAATTTCATTTTCAAAACGATCACCGACAGCCAACAACATTTCTTTTGTGAAATATAAGTCGCCACGCTTCTCACCGTGGTATTCATGAATGTGGGTTTCAACAATGGCGTCTACAGGACAAGCCTCTTCACAAAAACCACAGAAAATACATTTTGTTAAATCAATGTCGTAACGCGATGTACGGCGTGACCCATCGTCACGTTGATCAGATTCAATAGTAATGGCCATCGCCGGGCAAACTGCCTCACACAACTTACAAGCGATACAACGCTCTTCACCATTTGGATAACGGCGCAAAGCATGTAATCCACGAAAACGTGGTGACATTGGGGTTTTTTCTTCCGGATACTGAATCGTAATCTTCGGAGCAAATAAATATCTTCCAGTCAACGCTAAGCCTTGAAAGAGTTCTTTCAAAAGCAGGCTATTTAGAAATTCTTTTGTACGGTTCAACATGTCTTAATCTCTTTATTCGTTAGCGGCTTATTTCCAAATATTCCATGGGGAAACAATCCATGCACCAACGACGACAACCCAAAATACTGATAACGGAATAAATACTTTCCAACCCAAACGCATAATTTGGTCGTAACGGTAACGCGGAAATGATGCACGTAACCAAATAAACACAGAAAGCAAAATAAATACCTTACCAACCAACCAGAAGAATCCCGGAATATCCCGCAACACTGGTGCATCAACAATTGGCGACCAACCGCCCAAGAATAGGGTTGAAGCCATTGCAGCAATTAAGATCATGTTGGCGTACTCTGCCAAGAAGAACATCGCAAATGCCATTCCAGAGTACTCGATCATATGACCAGCAACAATCTCAGACTCACCTTCAACCACGTCAAATGGATGACGGTTAGTTTCTGCAACGCCAGAAATAAAATAGATCATGAACATCGGCAACAATGGCAACCAGTTCCAAGACAAGAAGTTCAGGCCATAACTAGCAAAAAATCCATGCTGTTGAGATTTAACAATCTCACCAAGGTTTAATGAGCCAGTCACCATTAAAACGGAAACAAGTGCAAAGCCCATTGCAATTTCATATGACACCATTTGTGCGGATGCACGCATTGCACCCAAGAATGCATATTTTGAGTTCGATGCCCAACCTGCCAAAATCACACCGTAAACACCGATGGATGTAATCGCCATAACAAACAACAAGCCCGCATTGATGTCGGCTAAAACCAATTCAGCTTGGAAAGGGACAACTGCCCACGCTGCGAATGCTGGAGCAATTACCATCACTGGCGCAACTATATATAAAACTTTACTAGCTTTAACTGGCTGAATCACTTCTTTCAGTAATAGTTTTAACGCATCAGCGATCGGCTGCAACAATCCAAGAGGCCCTACGCGATTTGGCCCTAAACGAATGTGCATCCAGCCAATTAACTTACGTTCCCAAAGTGTTAAATAAGCCACGCATCCGAACATCGGCAAAACGATGACAACAATCTTAATTAACGTCCAAACAATCGGCCAAAATGGGCCCAATAAAGCCTCACCTTGGGTGGTTATTGTGTCGATAAAACCGCTCATGCCCGCTCCACCGTTAATGTTCCAAACATCTCACCCATCAACGCACTAGCTTCAGTGGCTGCTGATAAACGAATCACGCCTTCCGCCAATCCTTTTTGTAAAGTTGCTGGCATAACGACTTGAGTTGAATCTTGACTGATACGTACTGCATCACCTTCTTTAAGATTGAGCTGCGCAAATAAACCAGCTGGTAATCCAGCCTGTAATGCGCGCTTACTATCTCGCGTTAACCGTAACGCAGAAGAACGACGCGCAATCGCATCGGTAAAGTGAATTGGTACATCAGCTAAACGCTCTAAATTTGCAGTAACTACTTTTGGAGCACTCGCTACTGTTGATGTTCCGTTATCCAATAAGCTTGCAACATTTTGCGGAACCGCTGCATCACGCACTTCTTCAGCAGTGTTGAAATTAAACCCATCTAAGCCAAGTAAGTTTGCCAACACACGAATTACTTTCCATGCTGGTCTTGCTTGTCCTAGCGGAACAACAGAAGCTTGAACGGATTGAACGTCCCCTGCGGCATTAATGTAAGTGCCAGCCGTCTCTGTGTAAGGCGTAATCGGCAAAATAACATCAGCTATTTCAAGTAACTCATCGCTCGCATATGGCGTTAACGCAATAACAGTTGCAGCCTTATCTAAAGCTTGTCGTGCAGCTACTGGATTTGGTAAATCTGCATTTGGCTCTACATTTAATAAAACATATGCGCGACGATCAGCATTCAATACTTCTTTGACGCCACGATTCTGTCCAGCTGTCGCACCTACTAAATGTGCACCAACCGTATTAGCGCCTTCGGTTAGGAACCCTAAGGTTGCGCCTGTGTTGTCAGCAATAAATTGTGCCCACGCATGCAATTGAGAAAACTCTGGATGAGATGTGGCAGCATTACCTAACAACACAGCTTTACGCTCACCACTTACCAAACTCTTCGCAATCGCGGTTGCAGTTGCATCAGCAGATGTTGCACCTGCCGGGGCTGAAATTCCTTTTTCCGCGGCAACAGCTGCTGCCACTGACGCTAAAGTTCCCACCCATGCTGATGGTGTTGAAGAAATTGCATTTACAACAGGCATATACCAATCATCACCACCTGCATCAACTCGACTTAATTGCAAACCGCGCTTCGTAGCAGATCTCAAACGAGCAGCCAACAATGGGTGATCTTTACGCAAGAAGCTGCCGATAACCAGTGCACGATCTAATTTTGCGAATGCCTCAATTGACATACCTAACCAAGGTGCTTTTGGAGCGCCAGATGCATCCGATACACGAAGTCTAGATTCAATATTGCTAGAACCCAAACCTGCAGTTAAATTTTTCAAGAGGAATAACTCTTCGAGCGTAGACATCGGGTGCGCTAACGCTGCGATTGAATCTGAGCCATGATCCTGCTTAACACCTTGCAATGCTCTTACAACATAATCAAGCGCAGGTTCCCAATCACTTTCGATCCATTGACCACCTTGTTTAACCATCGGTTTTGTTGCACGATCTTTTGCACTTAAACCTTCATAGGCAAAACGGTCTTTGTCGGAAATCCAACATTCGTTAATTGCTTCGTTTTCTAACGGAACGACACGCTTAACTTCATTTGCTTTAGTTTGAACAACAATGTTTGCGCCTAAAGAGTCATGTGGGCTGACTGATTTTTTACGGCCAAGTTCCCAAGTACGCGCACTGTATCGGAAAGGCTTGCTTGTGAGTGCGCCAACTGGGCACAAATCAATCATATTGCCTGACAACTCAGAATCAACTGTTTGACCAACGAATGACGTAATCTCTGAATGCTCGCCGCGATTAAGCATACCAAGCTCCATAACACCTGCGATCTCTTGCCCAAAACGTACACAACGTGTGCAATGAATACAGCGACTCATTTCTTCCATCGAAATAAGTGGTCCTACGTTTTTGTGGAATACAACACGTTTCTCTTCAGAGTAACGCGATTCTGTTTTACCGTAACCAACCGCCAAATCTTGCAACTGACACTCACCGCCTTGATCGGAAATTGGGCGAGCTAATGGGTGATTAATCAATAAAAATTCCATTACTGATTTCTGAGCTTGAACGGCTTTCTCAGAATGGGTATGAACTTTCATTCCTGGATTAACAGGTGTGGCGCATGCTGGTAATGGTTTAGGTGCTTTTTCAACCTCAACCAAACACATACGGCAGTTAGCGGCGATAGAAAGTTTCTTGTGATAGCAAAAATGCGGAATATGCGTACCAACCTGCTTGGCCGCTTCCATTACCATCGTGCCTTCAAGCACCTCTACCGGTTTTCCGTCGATTTCGATTTGAACCATTGTTATATTCCGCTTACCTAATCCAATATCTGTTCTTAATTACTTATACATACGCTGGCACTAAGCAACGCTTGTGCTCAACGTGATAAGCAAACTCATCCATGTAATGCTTCAACATACCTCTTACTGGCATTGCTGCTGCGTCACCCAAAGCGCAAATTGTGCGACCCTGAATATTGGCCGCAACATCATTGAGCATGTCTAAATCTTCTGGGCGACCTTGTCCATGTTCAATACGATTAACCATGCGCCACAACCATCCGGTACCTTCTCGACAAGGCGTGCATTGACCACATGACTCTTCGTGATAGAAATAAGACAAACGCAAGAGTGACTTGACCATGCACCTTGTTTCATCCATCACAATCACAGCACCCGAACCCAACATTGAACCTGCTTTGGCAATGCTGTCGTAGTCCATGTCCGTTGCCATCATCATCTCGCCAGGCACAACTGGTGCAGAAGATCCACCTGGAATAACGGCTTTAATTTTCTTACCACCACGCATACCACCTGCTAACTCGAGAAGTTTTGCAAATGGAGTACCTAATGGAATTTCGTAGTTACCTGGACGCTCTACATCACCAGATATTGAGAAAATCTTCGTACCACCGTTATTTGGCTTACCCATTTTGGCGTAGGTATCTGGCCCAACTTTCAAAATAAAAGGCACTGCCGCAAATGTTTCAGTGTTATTGATCGTTGTTGGCTTGCCGTACAAACCAAAACTTGCTGGGAAAGGTGGTTTAAAACGGGGCTGACCTTTTTTACCTTCAAGAGATTCGAGCAAAGCAGTTTCTTCGCCGCAAATATAAGCACCGTACCCATGATGCGCATGTAACTGGAATGAAAAATCGCTTCCTGCAATGTTGTTACCCAGGTAACCTGCCGCACGTGCTTCTTCTAATGCCTCTTCAAAGCGAGCATATCCTTCCCAAATTTCACCGTGAATATAGTTATAGCCAACACGAATTCCCATTGCATATGCTGCAATTGCCATACCCTCAATTAAGGCATGTGGGTTGTAGCGAATAATGTCACGATCTTTAAATGTACCCGGTTCACCTTCGTCCGTATTACAAACAAGGTATTTATCTCCAGGGAATTGACGCGGCATAAAACTCCACTTCAATCCAGTTGGGAAGCCTGCACCCCCACGACCACGCAATCCAGATGCTTTAACGTCAGCAATTACTTGCTCGGGTGTAATTTTTTCACTAAGAATCTTTTTAAGCTGCGCATAACCACCGCGAGCTTCGTAATCTTTTAAGTGCCAGTTAGAACCGTCCAACCCAGCCAAGATTAATGGATCAATATGTCGAGTGTGCAAACAAGTCATGCTGCACCTCCAGATGCTTTTGCTTTTAATTCATCAATCAATGCATCTAGCTTTTCGTTACTTAAAAAACTACACATTGTTTTGTTATTAACTAAAGCGACTGGTGCGTCACCACAAGCCCCCATACACTCACCCTCTTTTAAAGTGAATGTTCCACAAGGTGTCGTTTCATTGAAATCAATACCTAATTTTTGCTTCAAATACTCAGCAGCGCGCTTACCACCAGAAAGTTCGCATGGCAAATTCGTACAAACTGTTAACTTAAATTTACCAACAGGCTTGGTGTCATACATGTTGTAAAAAGTTGCGACCTCTTGAACCCAAATAGCAGGCATCCCTAAAATTTGCGCAACTTCTTCAATTGCCTCTGGCGGCAACCAACCATATTCATCTTGCGCAACTGCTAAAGCAGCCATCACAGCTGATTGTTTTTGATCAGCTGGGTATTTCGCAATATTGCGATCGATTTCTGCGCGGGCTTTGACGGAAAGCGTTGTCATCTCTTCTTCTTCCTAGCGGTCAATTTCGCCAAACACGATGTCCTGCGTACCAATGATGGTGACGGCATCGGCAATCATATGACCGCGAGCCATTTCATCTAAGGCAGCTAAGTGAACAAAACCTGGGGCACGAATTTTCAAACGATAAGGTTTATTCGCACCGTCAGAAATTGCATAAATTCCAAATTCACCTTTTGGATGTTCTACAGCGGCATAAGCCTCACCTTCAGGCACATGAATACCCTCGGTAAACAACTTGAAGTGGTGAATCAAATCTTCCATGTTTGACTTCATGTCAACACGTTGCGGTGTAGTTACTTTGTGGTTATCACTAATCACCGGACCTGGGTTTGCACGCAACCATGCAACACATTGTTTAATGATGCGATTTGATTGACGCATTTCTTCAACACGAACCAAGTAACGATCATATGAGTCGCCATTAACGCCCACTGGAATATCAAAATCTAACTTGTCATACACTTCGTATGGTTGCTTTTTACGCAAATCCCATTCAATACCTGAGCCACGCAACATGGCACCAGTGAACCCTAATTGGAATGCGCGTTCTGGGCTAACAACACCAATGCCAACTAAACGCTGTTTCCAAATACGGTTATCCGTCAACAAGGTTTCATACTCATCAACGTAAGTTGGGAAACGGTTTGTAAAATCCTCAATGAAATCTAACAAGGAACCCTGACGGTTCTCATTCATTTTTTTCGTTGACTTTTCACCACGAATTTTGCTTGCTGAATATTGCGGCATACGCTCAGGCAAATCGCGATAAACGCCACCAGGACGGTAATAAGCAGCGTGCATACGTGCACCTGATACTGCTTCATACATATCGAATAAATCTTCACGCTCACGGAAAGCATATAAGAAGACCGCCATAGCACCAACGTCTAATCCATGACAACCAATCCAAAGCAAGTGATTCAATAGACGTGTAATTTCATCAAACATCACACGGATATATTGCGCACGCACTGGGACATCAATTTGCAATAATTTTTCAATGGCCATGACATAGGCATGCTCATTCGCCATCATTGAAACGTAGTCCAAACGATCCATGTATGGGACGTTTTGAACCCAAGTACGAGTTTCAGCTAATTTTTCAGTGGCACGATGCAACAAACCGATATGCGGATCAGCGCGCTGAATAACCTCGCCATCCAACTCCAGAACAAGACGCAATACGCCGTGCGCTGCAGGATGCTGTGGACCAAAATTGAGGGTGTAATTTTTAATATCTGACATGCTTAACCCCCGTACGTTTCTTCACGAATTACGCGTGGCGTAACTTCACGAGTTTCAACCGTCACCGGTTGATAAATGACGCGTTTTTGTTCTGGGTCGTAGCGCATCTCAACATGACCCGTTATAGGGAAATCTTTACGGAATGGATGACCAATAAATCCATAATCAGTCAAGATTCGACGCAAATCATCATGACCTTCAAAAATAATGCCGTATAAGTCAAACGCTTCACGCTCAAACCAATTCGCTGAACTCCATACACCAGTCAACGAAGCCACTAATGGGAAATCATCATTAGGCGCAAAAACTTTTAAGCGTAAACGCCAGTTATTAGAGACTGACATTAAGTGGGATACGGCAGCAAATCGCAAACCACCCCAACTACCATCGGCATACGCTTGATAATCAACGCCACATAAGTCGATTAATTGTTCAAATCCTAATTGGGGATCATCACGAAGTTGCGTTGCTACTGATAAGTACTCATCAGCACTTACTGTCATTGTTACTTCGTTCAATGCAGCTACTAATTTAGTGTTAGCCCCAAACTTTTTCTCTAAGCGGGCTTTTAATTCTTCGAGGTGCGCATTCATTTTTTCATCACCCCTTATGCTTTACGAGCGATTGTCGATGTACGACGAATCTTTGCTTGTAATTGAATAATGCCGTACATCAACGCCTCAGCTGTTGGAGGGCACCCTGGAACATAAACATCTACCGGAACGATGCGGTCACAACCGCGAACAACTGAGTAAGAGTAGTGGTAATAGCCACCACCATTGGCACATGAACCCATTGAAATAACCCAACGCGGCTCAGGCATCTGATCGTAAACTTTACGCAGTGCTGGTGCCATTTTGTTACAGAGGGTGCCAGCCACAATCATTAAGTCAGACTGCCGTGGGGATGGTCTAAAAACAACCCCGAAACGGTCTAAGTCATATCGTGACGCACCTGCATGCATCATCTCAACCGCGCAACATGCAAGACCAAAGGTCATCGGCCACAAGGAGCCAGTACGCGTCCAGTTAATTAATTTATCAGCCGAAGTGGTGATAAAGCCTTCTTTAAGTAATCCGTCAAGTGCCATTCTTTACCGTCTATCCCTGAACTATTCCCAGTTCAAGGCGCCTTTTTTCCAGATGTAAACAAAACCAACAATAAACTCGAGCAAAAATACGATCATCGATGCGTATCCCGCCCAACCAATCTCTTTAAGTGCCACACCCCATGGGAACAAAAACGCTGTTTCCAAATCGAACAAGATAAACAGGATGGCGACTAAGTAATAGCGAACGTCAAATTTCATCCGCGCATCTTCGAAAGCCTCGAAGCCGCACTCATACGGTGAAATTTTTTCAGAATCTGGATTAGATGGGCCAAGAATTTTGCCCAAAAACATGGGGACCAAACCTACGCCGATACCGACGAGGATGAACAGGAAAACTGGGAAATAGGTGCCTAGGTTCAATTGATTTCCTGAAATCTAATGTTAAAAATCTCAAATAAGTTTCTATTCAGGATTTTAAGCCATAAACATTACAACTTACGAATTTTTTGGTGCCGACGGCGAGACTCGAACTCGCACAGCCTAAGCCACTACCCCCTCAAGATAGCGTGTCTACCAATTTCACCACGTCGGCATTTGTACTACGAAAAACAGAGATTTTAGCCTTTTCTACAAGTCAAGGCAAAAATTTCTGAAGGTTTTTTAATCTATTTCGGAACAGACCCATCTTTCGGTGTATTTGCAGCAGGTTTTTCACTTGCAGCTGGCACTTCAGCAGGTGCAGGCGCTGTAACCGGAGCGGATAAAACACCGGCATCTTTACTCTTATGAGTGCCGATATAAGTAATCCCCAATGTACTCACAAAGAAAACCGTAGCAAATATTGCCGTGGTTCTCGAAAGAAAATTAGATGAGCCTGCAGCACCGAAGATGCTTCCGGATGCTCCTGAGCCAAAAGCTGCGCCCATATCAGCACCTTTACCTTGCTGAATTAATACCAGCCCGATAACACCAAGTGCTGCAACAATTTGCACAATAATCAAAATCGACTGTAACCATTCCATACCTTAACTCCAACTTCTCTTTAATAAATTAACTAGCTAGACAAATTTGTAAAAACTCGGCTGCATCTAAAGAAGCGCCACCCACTAAACCACCATCAATATCAGGCATCGCAAAAAGCTCTGCCGCGTTATCCGCTTTTACGCTACCACCATACAAAATAGCAACCTTTGATGCTATTTCAGCATCAACACCTGCTAATTCATATCTCAAAAAGCGATGGACATCCTGCGCTTGCTCGGCCGTCGCAGTTTTACCTGTTCCAATAGCCCAAACAGGTTCGTAAGCAATCACAATCTGCGCCAATTTATCACCCAAAGCACTAACTACTGCTTTAAGCTGGCGCCCGACCACCTTCTCAGTCAAACCCTGCTCGCGCTCACCTAGCGTTTCACCCACACAAACCACTGGCGTCAATCCAGACTGAATCGCAGCCAATGCCTTATTAGCAACAACATCGTCCGCTTCAGCATGCCGGATCCTACGCTCCGAATGTCCCACTAACACGTATCGACAACCCAACTCTTTGAGCATTACTGCGGAGGTTTCCCCGGTATAAGCCCCAGAAATTTGATCTGAAACGTCTTGCGCCCCTAATGCGACCATTGAATCCGCCAATAACCCAGCGCACTGCTGAAGATAAATAACTGGCGGACATACAACAACTTGACGAGCTAGCTTATGAGACTTCAATCCTTTTGAGAGGGCACCAAGTTGCTGTTCGTTGAAAAGGAAATTGCCATGCAACTTCCAATTCGCGATAACAAGCTTGGTACGCATACTCAATCAACCTCAGCTTATTGTTGCTGTTGAATTGCTTGCTCAGCTGGAGCAGCCTCTTCAGTTGATTGATTCAAAGGAGCGATTGTTCCACCCTCTTCAGCCATTGCTGCTTTCAAAGACAAACGCAAACGTCCACGCTCATCCGCCGCCAACAACTTGACGCGAACAATTTGACCTTCTTGCAAATAGTCTTTCACTTCTTTTACACGCTCATTAGCGATTTCAGAAATGTGCAACAAACCATCTTTACCTGGAAGAATGTTAACGAGAGCACCAAACTCAAGTAACTTAACTACTGGGCCTTCATAAATCTTACCTACTTCAGCCTCTGCGGTAATTCCTTCGATACGACGTTTTGCTTCCTCCATGCCTTCAGCGCTTGTAGAAGCAATGGTGACTGTTCCGTCTTCCTGAATATCAATGCTGCAACCAGTTTCCTTAGTCAATGCCTGAATGGTTGCCCCACCCTTACCAATCACTTCACGAATCTTGTCTGGATGAATCTTGATAGTCACCATACGTGGAGCATGAGCTGACAACTCTGTACGAACACCGCTCATTGCCTCTTGCATTTTTCCAAGAATATGCAAACGACCTTCTTTAGCCTGCGCTAAAGCGACTTGCATAATTTCTTTGGTGATACCTTGAACCTTAATATCCATCTGCAACGCAGTAATACCATTTGCAGTACCAGCCACCTTAAAGTCCATGTCACCTAGATGATCTTCGTCACCCAAAATGTCTGTCAATACCGCAAAACGATTGCCGTCCAAAATCAAGCCCATTGCAACACC
>CAYFKO010000011.1:18572-24224 GCA_964343765.1 uncultured Polynucleobacter sp.
ACCTGCTACATGAGCTTTAACTGGAACACCCGCATCCATCAACGCTAAGCAACCGCCGCAAACAGAAGCCATTGATGATGAGCCATTCGATTCTGTAATTTCTGAAACCACACGAATACTGTAAGCAAACTCATCAGCAGCTGGCAATACAGGAACTAATGCACGTTTTGCTAAGCGGCCATGACCGATTTCGCGGCGCTTTGGACTACCAACACGACCCGTTTCACCAGTAGCAAATGGAGGCATGTTGTAATGGAACATAAAGCGATCGCGATACTCACCTTCGAGCGCATCAATAATTTGCTCATCACGTGCAGTACCCAAGGTTGCTACAACTAAACCTTGTGTCTCGCCACGCGTAAACAATGCAGATCCATGAGTACGTGGCAATACACCTGTACGAATCTCAATTGGGCGTACTGTGCGAGTGTCACGTCCGTCAATACGTGGCTCACCATTCAATACTTGACCACGAACAATCTTCGACTCAAGTTCAAAAATAATATTGCCAACTTCAACTTCATCCACTTCGCCTTCCGCTGCTAAAGCTGCGATAACAGAAGCTGTCACTTCTTTTAATTTTGTTGAACGAGCTTGTTTTTGACGAATTTGATAAGCCTCACGCAAACCAGCTTCAGCGACTGCAGTAACTTTAGCAATCAATGCATCATTCTTAGGTGCTGCCTGCCATTCCCACTCAGGCTTACCACCTTCGCGAACGAGATCATTAATAGCATTAATAGCAACTTGCGCTTGCTCATGACCAAACACCACACCACCGAGCATCACTTCTTCACTTAATTGGCTTGCTTCCGATTCAACCATCAACACAGCAGTTTGAGTACCCGCAACAATTAAATCTAACTCGCTATCTACTTGCTCAGAACGGGTTGGGTTTAATAAATATTGGCCATCTTTGTAACCGACGCGAGCTGCGCCAATTGGACCGTTAAATGGAATACCAGAAACTGCCAACGCAGCTGAGGCGCCAATCATGGCAGGGATATCAGCAGGAACGTCTGGGTTAATCGATACCACATGAATCACCACTTGAACTTCGTTATAGAAGCCTTCAGGGAAAAGTGGACGAATTGGACGGTCAATCAAACGTGAAATCAGCGTTTCACCTTCAGATGGACGACCTTCGCGACGGAAGAAACCACCAGGAATCTTACCTGCTGAATAGGTTTTTTCTAAATAATCAACCGTTAATGGGAAGAAATCTTGACCAGGCTTTGCATTTTTAGCACCAACAACGGTTGCCAAAACCACAGTGTCATCGACATCAACTAATACAGCGCCACTTGCTTGACGAGCAATCTCGCCAGTTTCCATACGAACAGTGTGCTTACCCCACTGAAAGGTTTTTACTACTTTATTGAACATTGACATAGTCTCTCCAAATCATTAAACCGCAGAAACACTCTGCGGCTTTTGTCATGCAAAAATCAGTGACATGACAGCACTGGAGCGAGAGATCAAGCTTGTCGGAATACTCTTTAGAGGGGATGCCATTCCAGGCGCAGTCTTAATGTGTTGATCTAAAACTGCAATTGGAATGACACATACCCAATTTTCAGACAGTCAGGAATTCGCTCAAACGTCGCCGATAAAAGCGACAATGCCCGCTTGGGAAACCCTTGCAGGCATTGTTGTTACTTATTTACGTAAACCTAATTTGTCGATCAATGCACGGTAACGATCGAAATCTTTACCCTTCAAATAATCCAACAAACGACGTCTACGAGAAACCATCTTTAACAAACCACGACGGCTGTGGTGATCTTTCGAATTAGCTTTGAAATGCGGTGTCAAATCATTGATACGCGCAGTTAACAACGCTACTTGAACTTCTGGGCTACCTGTATCGTTAGCAGCACGAGCATGCTCTTTAACGATTGCAGCTTTATTTTCTGTATTTACAGCCATAATAACTCCTACTTGCGAACACAAAAGCCTTAATAATCAAGACCTTATTGGTGTCGTGTTAAAAAATCTGTGAGGACCCATTCCTACACAGCCTTCCATTATAGCAAAAAAAGGGCTTTTTAAGCCCTTTTTCCCGCCTCCAAACCCCAAAAATCACTTATGGGGCCATTTGAGCATTTAATTTCTGAGCTGCAGGGTCATGCAATCGGTTCAATGCAGCCAGATACGCCTTTGCTGAAGCCGCCACAATGTCTGGATCGGTCCCAACTCCATTAACGATGCGACCACCTTTAGACAAACGCACGGTCACCTCACCTTGCGACTCTGTCCCCGTTGTAATGGCATTGACCGAATAAAGTAATAACTCAGCTCCGCTATTAGCTTGCATTTCAATGGCGTTCAAAGTTGCATCCACAGGGCCATTACCCTCGGCGGAAGTGGAACTTTCCTGACCACCAATTTGCATGACAATCTTCGCGGTTGGACGCTCACCTGTTTCTGAATGCTGAGACAAAGAAACAAAGCGATAGTGATCTGCACTTTCGTTTTGCTCTGCATTTGAAACAATCGCCATGATGTCTTCATCAAAAATCTCGGCTTTTTGATCTGCTAAGGCTTTGAATCGGGCAAACGCATCATTCATATCCGCTTCAGACTCTAGCTCGACTCCAAGCTCTTGCAAGCGTTGTTTAAACGCATTACGTCCTGACAATTTCCCTAGAACAATTTTATTAGCTGACCAACCCACATCTTCAGCACGCATGATTTCGTAGGTATCACGAGCTTTCAATACACCATCTTGGTGAATCCCCGAAGCATGAGCAAATGCATTCGCTCCAACGACTGCTTTGTTTGGCTGAACCACGAACCCAGTAATTTGAGATACCAATTTTGATGACGGAACAATTTGGCTTGCATCCACCCCCAACATCAAATTGAAATAATCTTTACGGGTTTTAATCGCCATCACAATTTCTTCAAGTGAAGTATTACCAGCTCGCTCACCCAAACCGTTGATCGTGCACTCTACTTGGCGCGCACCACCAATTTGAACGCCCGCTAAAGAGTTAGCAACTGCCATACCTAAATCATTGTGACAATGCACTGACCAAACCGCTTTATCCGAGTTTGGAATACGCTCGCGCAATGTACGAATGAAATTTCCGTAAAGCTCTGGCACCGCATAACCCACTGTATCAGGAACGTTAATGGTAGTTGCACCTTCAGCAATCACCGCTTCCAAAATACGACATAAAAAATCCATTTCTGAGCGATAGCCATCTTCAGGAGAGAACTCGATATTGTCGGTATGGTTACGCGCATATCGCACCGCTAATTTGGCTTGCTCATACACTTCATCTGGCGTCATGCGCAACTTCTTCTCCATATGCAGCGGACTCGTTGCGATAAACGTATGAATACGTTTTGAATTCGCATCCTTTAATGCCTCGGCCGCACGGCCAATATCTTTATCATTCGCACGTGCTAAAGAACAAATCGTTGAATCCTTAACTGCGGCAGCAACTGCTTTAATTGCCTCAAAGTCACCGGGTGAACTCGCCGCAAAGCCAGCTTCAATCACATCGACCTTTAAGCGCTCAAGTTGACGGGCAATCCGAACCTTCTCTTCCTTGGTCATAGAAGCACCTGGCGATTGCTCACCATCGCGCAAGGTCGTATCAAAAATAATCAAACGATCATTTGCGATTACATTCGTATTCATAACTCTGCCCTCTTTAATTACTTTTCAACATCACATAAAACAAAACCCCAGCTAGTTATGCTGGGGCTGGTATTTTTGCGTTTTGGTCTTAGTCTATTTGACCCATGCGCCAACCGGCCCCGGCTGTTAAGCCAAGTCCAAGGGTAAGGGGTAATAGCAAACCGCTAGCAATAAAATTCATCATGGGAACTAATATACACCTAATTTTCCAAATAGGTCAAAAATTCTAAAAACTTAAGATTTTTTCCAGGGGCGGTTCTCCCAAACCCAGAAAACGTAACCAGATACTGCATAAACGACAAATAAGCCAAATAAAGCCAAAGGCGGATCACTCGAAATCAAGACAAACGCCAAAATTAATAGTGCCATCACGCCAAATGGGACGTGGTAACGAACGTCTAAGGTCTTGCCACTGTAAAACTTTGCATTCGACAACATCGTAATTCCCGCATAAAGCGTCAAAATAAACATCGTCCAAGGAATTGCTAAATCATTAACTGGTATTTTGTTATCTTCCGCTAACCAAATAAAACCAGCAATCAGGGATGCGGCAGCAGGACTTGGTAGCCCTTGAAAGAAACGCTTATCAACACTACCAACATTAACATTAAAACGCGCAAGTCGAAGAGCTGCGCCTGCACAGTAAACAAATGCAGCTAACCAACCCCACTTGCCCAATCCCTTAAGAACCCACTCATAAGCAACCAATGCTGGAGCAACTCCAAAGGACACCATATCCGCCAACGAATCATACTGCTCACCAAATGCACTTTGAGTATTGGTCATGCGCGCAATACGGCCATCCATACCATCTAGCACCAAGGAACAAAAAATCGCAATTGCTGCAATTTCCCATTTTTGATTCATGGCTTGAACAATTGCAAAAAATCCACAGAACAAAGCCGCTGTTGTAAACGCATTTGGCAATAAATAGATGGCTTTACTTCTTGGCCTAGCCAAGTCCTCATCATTGAGACCATCTAACAAATCCTCATTAAGAGGATTTCGATTTGAAAATTTACGACCCTTAAAAAACTTAGGTCGAATTCGAACTGGTGTTTTACGCATAGTTCGAGTGTAACCGCCTATGAGCGAGCGTCCAAGCCCGGCAATTTGGCAATGACCGTGGAGGTCGCGCTTACTTTATCACCCATTGTCACCAAAGGCTCCGCAGTTAGGGGTAAGTAGACATCGACTCGTGAGCCAAAACGAATAAAACCGTAACGATCCCCTTTTTTAAGACGATCGCCTAAATGCGCATAACAAAGAATTCGACGCGCAATTAAACCTGCTACCTGAACCAAGGTGATGTCATGTCCGTTGGCTTCGATAACCACCGCATTACGCTCATTCTCAATAGATGCCTTGTCCAAGTCAGCATTTACAAACTTACCAGGGAAGTACTGAATCTTTCGCACAATCCCATCAACCGCAGCACGATTGGAGTGCACATTAAAGACGTTCATAAAAATACTAATCTTTAAGGCTTCACGTTCAGCATACGGATCTTGCGTTTTTTCAACAGCAACAATCCTTCCGTCGGCCGGGGCCACAACCGCATCTTCGGCAAGCGGCACTAGACGTGGAGGATCTCTAAAAAATTGCAAGACAAAAAAGAAAATGATCCAAACTGGCCAGGCATACCCCATCCCAAGGAACTTAGTAACAACAAGTGCCAACAAACCAACGCCTGCTAAATAAGGCCAGCCTTCGCGGGCAATTAGCGGATGGGGATAAGCCATGGACATAATTTTCCTTTAATCGTCTATTTAGTTTTTGCTTTGATCAACTAATTTGTTTTTAGCGATCCAAGGCATCATCGCACGCAACTTGCTACCAACTTGCTCGATTTCATGCTCAGCATTTAAACGACGACGTGAAATTAATGTAGGTGCGCCGGCTTTATTTTCTAAAATGAAGCTCTTCGCGTACTCGCCCGTCTGAATGTCTTTCAAGCATTGACGCATTGCATTCTTAGTATCTTCAGTAACAACACGTGG
>CAYFKO010000011.1:24234-24645 GCA_964343765.1 uncultured Polynucleobacter sp.
CACTCGAAGTACGCCATTTCTGGAGCGTAACCTGCTTCAACCAAAGTCTCAAAACCTGCCTTGATCAACTCAACCGCACCACCACAAAGAACGGCTTGCTCACCGAACAAATCAGTTTCTGTTTCTTCACGGAAATTTGTCTCGATAATGCCGGCACGACCACCGCCATTCGCCGTTGCGTAAGATAAAGCAACATCACGAGCTGAACCAGATTTATCTTGATAAACAGCGATCAAATGTGGAACACCACCACCTTGTGAATAGGTGCCACGTACTGTATGACCAGGTGCTTTTGGAGCAATCATGATCACATCGATGTCTGTACGCGGAATCACTTGACCGTAATGAACGTTGAATCCATGAGCAAACGCAAGTGCTGCACCAGCCTTGATATTTGCTTCAACTTCATTT
>CAYFKO010000012.1:0-19499 GCA_964343765.1 uncultured Polynucleobacter sp.
GATTGAAGACAAAGGTGATGCACCTGTACCACCATCGTGACCAGCAATCACAACGTGATCCGCTTTAGCTTTAGCAACACCTGCAGCAACGGTACCAACTCCCACTTCAGATACCAACTTCACAGAGATATCTGCTTTTGAATTGACGTTCTTTAAGTCATGAATCAACTGCGCCAAATCTTCAATCGAATAAATATCGTGATGTGGAGGAGGAGATATCAAACCTACACCTGGCACGGAATAACGCAACTTACCAATATAGTCCGAAACTTTCCCGCCAGGGAGCTGTCCGCCCTCACCTGGTTTTGCGCCCTGCGCCATCTTGATCTGAATCTGATCGGCTGAAGTTAAATACTCAGCAGTAACACCAAAGCGCCCAGATGCAACTTGTTTGATCTTAGAACGTAATGAATCGCCTTCTTTAAGAGGAATATCCGCTTCAATAACGTCTTCACCAATAATGCTCTTAAGTGTTTCACCAGCTTTAATTGGAATACCTTTAAGTTCATTGCGGTAACGTTTTTGATCCTCACCACCTTCACCTGTATTAGATTTACCACCAATACGATTCATGGCAATCGCCAATGTTGAATGCGCCTCAGTAGAAATCGAACCAAGAGACATCGCACCCGTAGCAAATCGTTTAACGATTTCTTTTGCTGGCTCAACTTCGTCTAATGGAATAGCTTTGCTTGGATCAATCTTGAACTCAAATAAACCACGCAATGTCATATGACGTTTGCTTTGGTCATTAATGATATTTGCATACTCTTTGTACGTCTGATAACCGCCCTTTTCAGGACCTTGACGTGTTGAGTGCTGCAATTTTGCAATTGAATCCGGCGTCCACATATGGTCTTCGCCACGAATACGGAAAGCGTATTCACCACCAGCTTCCAACATATTTGCCAATACTGGATCTTTGCTAAATGCTTGGGTATGCATACGCAGCGCTTCTTCAGCAACTTCAAACACACCGATACCGCCAACGTTAGATGCAGTGCCTTTGAAATATTTATCAATTAAATCTTTTGATAAACCAATGGCTTCGAAAATTTGCGCGCCTGTGTAGGACATGTAAGTCGAAATACCCATCTTCGACATAACTTTTTGCAAGCCTTTACCAACTGCTTTCGTAAAATTCTTGATGACTTTTTCAGCAGATAAATCGCCAGAGAGTCCTTTAGCCATATCGACCAAAGTTTCCATTGCAAGGTAGGGGTGAACTGCTTCTGCACCATAACCTGCAAGCAATGCAAAGTGATGAACTTCTCTCGCCGTTCCTGTTTCAACCACCAAACCAGTACTTGTACGCAGACCTTTTTCAACCAAATGTTGATGGATAGCGGATGTTGCTAATAATGCTGGAATCGCAATGTGATCTGCTGCTACTTTGCGATCGCTGACAATCAATATGTTGTAACCCGATTTAACAGCGTCAACTGCTTCAGCACATAAAGAGGCCAGGCGAGCTTCGATTCCATCTTTACCCCAAGCCACTGGATAGCAAATATCTAATTCATGCGAGCGGAATTTGCCGCCTGTGTAATTTTCGATGTCACGAATTTTTGCGATATCTTCAAAATCTAAAACAGGCTGACTAACTTCCAAGCGCATTGGAGGATTAATGTTATTGGTATCCAATAAATTTGGTTTAGGACCAATAAATGAAACCAATGACATCACCAAGTTTTCACGAATCGGATCGATTGGTGGATTGGTAACTTGTGCGAATAATTGTTTGAAGTAGTTGTAAATTGTTTTGTTTTTATTTGAAAGAACTGCCAACGGGCTATCGTTCCCCATTGAACCAATTGCCTCTTCACCTGCTTGAGCCATCGGTGCCATCAAGAATTTAATATCTTCTTGCGTATATCCAAATGCTTGTTGACGATCTAACAATGCTGCAGATGCCGCCACTGCTGGTTTATCAGTAGGTACTTTTTTGCCGTCAACTGCAATTTCATCTAATTTGATGCGAACCGCATCAATCCAGCTCTTATATGGTTTTGCTTTTGCCAAGGAATCTTTGAGTTCTACGTCATCAATAATTCGACCTTGTTCCATATCGATGAGGAACATTTTTCCTGGCTGTAAGCGCCATTTTTTAACAATCTTGTTTTCTGGGAAGCTTAATACCCCCGCTTCAGAAGCCATAATGACTAAATCGTCATCGGTTACGTAGTAACGCGCTGGACGTAAGCCATTACGATCAAGCGTTGCTCCAATTTGACGGCCATCTGTAAAAGCAATAGCTGCAGGACCATCCCATGGTTCCATCATCGCTGCATGGTATTCATAAAATGCGCGACGATTGTCATCCATTAATGCATGTTGCTCCCACGCCTCTGGGATCATCATCATCATGGCGTGCGCCATTGGATAACCCGCCATGACTAACAACTCTAAACAGTTATCAAAACTTGCTGTATCGGATTGACCTGGATAAATCAACGGCCACAATTTTTGTAAATCATCTCCAAGAACTGGGGAGCTAATTGCACCTGTTCGTGCATTAATCCAATTCACATTCCCTTTTACAGTATTGATCTCACCGTTGTGTGCAATCATGCGATACGGGTGAGCCAATTCCCATGCTGGGAAAGTATTTGTAGAGAATCGTTGATGAACCAATGCCAAGGCGGACACTACGCGTGGATCTTTTAAATCATCGTAGTAAGCGCCCACTTGATTTGCTAAGAGCAAACCTTTGTAGACCACTGTGCGTGCTGACATAGATGTCACAAAGTACTCTTTGCCATGCTGTAATTGCAAGGCTTGAATTGCGTGGCTACCTGATTTACGAATGACATACAACTTACGCTCAAGCGCATCGGTAGTCATAATGTCGCGTCCACGGCCAATAAAGATTTGTCGTATTACTGGCTCTGTTTCACGAACAGCGGGTGACATTGGCATATTTTTATCTACCGGTACATCACGCCATCCGAGCACCACTTGTCCTTCAATACGAACCGTACGCTCTAATTCTTGTTCACATGCCAAACGTGAAGCATTCTCTTTCGGCAAGAAGACCATGCCCACACCATACTCACCTGCCGGTGGTAGTTCGATACCGATCTTTGCCATCTCTTCGCGATAGAACTGATCTGGTATTTGAATCAAAATACCTGCACCGTCACCCATTAACGGATCTGCGCCTACAGCGCCACGATGATCAATGTTTTCAAGGATCTTTAAGCCCTGATTTACGATGTCGTGAGTTTTATTGCCTTTGATGTGTGCAACAAAGCCAACACCACATGCATCATGTTCATTTTGAGGGTCATAAAGACCTTGCGCTCCAGGGCGCAATTTTGACAAATCGTTCACAGAATTTTCCTATCGTGTAAAGACTTGCCCCAATGGGGGCGTTAACCCGCTCCATGATTTGGATGCGGTTTTTGCTAACTATAGGGGAATACCCGAGCAGTAGCAATAGAAATGCTTACCACTCTGTCCCTATTTTATTTTGGGGACATTTTTATTTTTTGAAAATATAGGGACAGAGTCAATGCTCACTGCACCTTTTTGGGTCGACCCCGCTTCTGAGGAACCCAAGGGCTCACCATTCTAGATTTAATGTCGCCAAGAAAATCAGCGTGACCTGTAATCAACCCAGACTTTAGTGAGTTAGTAATCACTTCCTTTTCGGCGCTTGTCAGACCTTCATCAACGTAAATCTTCCAGTTCATTTGCCGCTCAAAGGGCGTGTTTCCTAAATTCCAAAAAGCAGGGGCATCTTTTAGCCCGTAGTTTGCCTCTTTGCCTACATGAATCCGATAACTAGACCAGGGATAGTCCTCCGGACGGCTAACCAAGCCCTCAACCATAGGTCTTAACTCAATATATTTTTGGCAGACCAAAAGATATTCTTGAGGGTCAACTAAGGAAGATAAAAAGCGGCCGCTCCAAATCGTCCCAACTTGTTGCCGATGTTGATTTAAATTCTGCGTGTAACGGCGCCCAAGGGATTGCATGACGCGCGCTAATGAATCTTCATGGCTAGGTGTTGCTAGTAGATGCAAATAATTTGGCATCAATACATAGGCGTGAACATCTAGCTGGTATTCCAAAGCCGCATCGCGAAGCCAGGCTAAATAGGTTAGCTTAGACTCATCTGTGGGAAAAACAGTAAGTCCATCAACTCCCTTAGCCATCACGTGCATTGGCACGCCTGGAACCACTAAGCGAGCTTTTCTGGCCATAGTGAACTAGTCGAGGCTGCCGTATTTTGGATTATTGGCAAATTCAGGGATAACCCAATCGCCATCCACAGAGGACACTCCCTCGGGAGCGGAACGTGGAGACTCAGGAACATCCTTGAGAGCTTTGGACATGTAGCTAATCCAAATTGGGAGTGACAAGCCCCCACCCGTTTCTGTGGCACCCAAGCTTTTCGGCTTATCAAATCCCATCCAAACAACCGCCACAACTTTGGGGTTGTAACCGGCAAACCATGCATCATGAGAGTCATTCGTCGTACCTGTTTTACCAGCTATGTCCGCTCTGCTCAGTTTTGCTCTAGCAGATGCTGCAGTTCCTGAACGGGTAACTTCTTGCAACAAACTATCTGCCACAAATACAGTTCTTGGATCAAGCGCACGCTTTGAATCATCGCCAGCAGATACTACCTCGGCTTCATAAATCACATTACCTTTGCCATCCACAATTTTGCTAATCAAATAGGGGTCAATACGATAACCTCCGTTAGCAAACACTCCGTATGCCGTTGCCATCTGAAGTGGTGTTACCGACCCGGCACCTAAGGCCATCGTTAAATAAGGTGGATGCTTCTCAGGGTCAAAACCAAACTTCTGAATAAATTCTTGTACATAATTTGGCCCAACTGCACGAATCAAACGAACGGAAACTAAATTTTTTGATCGCGCTAGAGCGGTTCGTACGGTCATAAAACCATCGTACTTACCATCATAGTTTTTTGGCTCCCATGCACGACCACCAGTCTCACCACCACTGATGGATAAGGGCGCATCATTCACAATCGTTCGAGGCATCACACCTTTTTCAATAGCGGCTGAATAAATGAATGGTTTAAATGATGAGCCTGGTTGGCGTTCAGCCTGTATCGCATGATTAAATTGATTACGTCGATAATCAAAGCCACCTACCATCGCGAGTATCGCGCCCGTTTGCGGGTCCGTGGAAATTAACTGAGACTCTACTTCTGGAATCTGAGACAACTGCCATGCGCCATTACTCATTTGAATAACACGCACAACTGAACCAGGCTTAATTTTGATTTTAGGTTGAGCACGCTCACTTAAAGCCTCAAGGCCAAGCTTCAAACCCTCACCTTTAATGGCAACAGTCTCTCCCGTGGAAATGAATACTTGAATTTCTTTTGCGCCTACTGAAGTAACAACTCCCGATTGAAGATCATCACTACTCGAATGTTCAATCAACGCGTTATCAATTGCACGCTTACGCTCGGTTGCATCCTTGGGAAGATCAATAAATCCCTCAGGACCTCGGTATCCATGTCTACTATCGTAATCCAAAATACCCTTGCGAACAGCGGCATAGGCGGCAGCCTGATTATCTTTTTTCAGAGTGGTGTAAACCTTCAGACCCTGAATATAGACATTCTCACCATACATATTCACTAGCAACTGCCTTGCATATTCGGAAGCATAGTCGGCATTGACATCAAATTCTCGACCTAGACCACGTACATTAATTTCTTCCAACATCGCCTTGGCGTAATCTTCAGACGAGATGTATTTAAGATCTCGCATACGTTGCAAAATGTATTCTTGACGAATCTTGGCTCTTCGGAAATTAACGACAGGATTGTAGGCAGATGGTGCTTTGGGTAAGCCTGCAAGCATGGCAGATTCACCAATGGTTAAATCACCCACATCTTTTCCGAAATAAATCCTAGCGGCACTGGCAAAACCATAAGCGCGCTGCCCTAAGAAAATCTGATTCATATACAACTCTAGAATCTGATCTTTCGAAAGATTTTGTTCAATCTTCCAAGCCAACATGATCTCGTAAATTTTTCGACTGAACGTTTTTTCATTCGTTAAGAAAAAATTACGTGCAACTTGCATGGTGATGGTGGATGCACCTTGCGATAAATGTCCGCGCAAATTAGCAAGACCTGCCCGAATTACACCAAAATAATCGACGCCACCATGCTCATAAAAACGGTCGTCTTCAATAGCAATCACTGCTTTTTTTAGATAGTCTGGAAATTCAGCAATTGGCGTAACTTTTCGACGCTCTTCGCCAAATTCGCCGATTAAGACTTCATCGGCAGTATAAATTCGTAATGGGACTTTAGGTCGATAATCAGTCACTACCTCTAACGAAGGCATATTAGGCTGAGCAATCAATATTGCAAAGCTAAGCAACAGCGCCAATACAACAGCACCTATTGCACCTGCGATGGCCGCTAAAAAAAGTAATCGCTTCACTGTGACCCTTCGTTCATCATTAAAAGAACTTCAACGTGCCGACTAGCTCGATTGGAACCATTGGAATTGAAATTAAACCCCAAATTTTCACGTTTACCAATTATAGAGTTGCCTACGAATAAAGCGTACTTTTCTGATATTTAATTCATTATCTTCCCACGCCCCAACCACTGACACTCAGAACTTAACTTTGGAAAATCTTGTCATGTTTAAGCGCAAGATTTCTGACGAATCGTTTCAAAACTCTATTAAGAGTCTGGCGTCCTCTCTCACGCCATTAAGTCATCTAGCGCCAGAAAAAGCAAGAATCGACCCCGAAACTGGAGAGATTTTTCAAATCAATAGCAATCAAATCTCGCAGGATGTGCGTATAGCCACCAATCCACCTTCAACTCAATCTCAAACAATCATGTCATTTACAGATACAGCGAAAAACAATACTAGCCAAATATTGAAGAGCTCCTTGCCCTCTGTGGTTCTGTGTGCGTCTAACTTAATAGCCATCATTGGCTTAGGGATATGGATGTCATACGAAATTAAATTACAACATGAGAAATTAATCCAACACACAAAACGTCTTGAATCTTCAACGCACGAATCAACTTTCATTGCACAGCTAGAAGAGATTCAAGAGGAGCTTCGAGAACTAAACGAACGTGCAAACTCTGAAGATGCTCTAAAAGCTAACTATCCATTGGTTAACTTTGAAAAAAATGCATCCACTCCATTAAGAAAAACGAAGCCGGTCCCTAAGCCGTCGATCAAGGACGTCCGTTACTTGGGCTTAATGAAACAAGAAGATTTAAGTTACGTAGCGTTGCAACTCGCTAATCAAGCACCACAGTTGTTTCGGATAGGAGATCTTGTTCGGGATTCTTGGCGCTTAAGCGCCATTGATGCCAACACCGTCTTACTATCTCACCCGCAAGGACATCAAACAATCCTCAAACAAGAATCCTCGAGACCCTAATATGCGTAAATGGTTATCTTGCGCCGTACTTAGCTTGTCATTAGCCAATATCGCTTTTGCTCAAGCACATCCAGCACCACTACCCGAACACATCGTCACGCTTAGCTTTTTAAATACACCCCTTCGTGACTTAATAAAGTTTTTAGGTAATTTAGGGCCAGTAAATTTACTTGTTTCTGAGAAAGTGAATGGTGTTGCAGAAATTCAAATGCGTGACGTGAAATGGAAAGATGCCTTTGAGTCTTTGTTGTTTAGCCATCAACTTCGCTATTCTTCCATTGGCAGTGTGTTACTCGTACATCCTGAATCTCAAAAGATTGAAGCGCCCTCTTCTGAGCAAGTGCGATCACATAAAAAACAAGTCATGATTGAAGCCCGAATTGTGGAAGCAGATCATCGATTTGCAAAAAATTTAGGGGTAAAGTTAAGCGCCAATAGCCCGGCGGGACAATCAAGCAATCCTCAATATAGCCTTGGCTCAAATCTTGGTAGCGAGGGGCTTAATGGCTTTTCAGCTGCTCAAGGAGCAATCACAATGTTTTCTAAGGGTGCCGCACAAATGCTCAATTTAGAGCTCAATGCATTAGAAGCCGAAGGGCGAGGCAACATTGTGGCCAATCCAAGAGTTGTGACCGCAAATGAAGTCAAGGCGGTCATCGAACAAGGTACCGAACTACCCTATCAAACATCTAATAAAGAAGGGGCAAAAGTCCAATTTCGGAAAGCAAATCTAAAGCTCGAAGTAACTCCAACCATCCTAAAGTCGCAACAAATCATGCTTGAAGTAGAGATTAGCAAAGACACCGTTGGCATGAAAACTGAACAGGGCTATGCCATCGATACCAAGCATCTAAAATCTCAAATTCTTGTAGAAGATGGCGGCACAGTAGTAATAGGCGGCATTTATCTTCAGACTGAACGAGAAGACGTTGTCAAAGTGCCCCTCTTGGGTGACATTCCCTTCATTGGAAATTTATTTAAACATCGCGCGACAATTCGAGATAAAACTGAATTACTGGTTTTTTTGACGCCCAGCCTAATCTAAGGCCAAATGTCGTTTTTAGCCCTAATTTGCAAAGCCTGCGTAAAATTGAGGTATGAACGCAATTCCGAACAACATCTTTCTCGTTGGGCTTATGGGTGCCGGCAAATCGACCGTAGGCAGAATGCTTGCCAAACGACTTGGCAAAGCCTTCATCGATAGCGACCATGAGATCGAAAAACGTTGTGGCGTGAAAATCCCCGTCATTTTTGAAATGGAAGGCGAGGAGGGTTTTCGTAAACGCGAAGCCCTAATCATCGATGAAATCTCTCAGCAACAAAATATTGTTCTCGCAACGGGTGGCGGAAGTGTTCTTCTCCCTGAAAATCGTGAACACTTAAAAGCCAGAGGGGTGGTTGTCTACCTAAGAGCCAACCCAACCGAACTCTGGCTTAGAACCCGACACGACAAAGGTCGACCACTTCTTCAAACCGCAAATCCTCAAAAAACACTCGAGGATTTATTTGAAAAACGGGATCCTTTATACAAATCGATTGCAAGCTATATTATTGAAACTGGCAAACCGAGCGTTAATCAGTTGACCAACAATCTCCTCATGCAACTTGAGTTAACTCCATGAAAACTATTCGCGTTGAACTTGGTGATCGAAGCTACCCTATTTACATTGGGGTTGATTTGCTCAAGCAAACCGATTTATTTGCACCTCATTTAAAAGGCAAATTAACCGCCATTGTGACCAACACAACGGTTGATCCAATTTATGGCGCCCAAGTTCAAAAGACTTTAGAAAACTTGGGGCAACGCGTTGTCAAAATTATCCTCCCAGATGGCGAAGTCCATAAACATTGGGAAACTTTGCAATTAATCTTCGATGGGCTCCTCAAAGCAGGAGCAGATCGAAAAAGTACTATCGTTGCACTTGGCGGTGGCGTTATTGGAGACATGGCAGGTTTTGCAGCCGCTTGCTACATGCGTGGCATTTCGTTTATTCAAATACCAACGACACTTTTGTCGCAAGTAGATTCTTCTGTCGGCGGCAAAACTGGCATCAATCATCCGCTCGGCAAAAATATGATCGGCGCTTTTCATCAACCCGTGGCCGTCATCGCAGATTTGAGCACTTTAAAGACTCTACCTGTGCGTGAACTTGCAGCAGGCCTTGCTGAAGTTGCGAAGCACGGTGCCATTGCCGATTCTGAATTCTTAACGTGGATCGAAGCTAATGCTAGCGCACTGAATGCTTACGACTTGAAGGCCCTTGAACATGCCGTTGTTCGTTCATGCGAAATCAAATCTGCCGTAGTTGCAGCTGATGAGCGTGAAGGGGGTGTTCGTGCACATCTTAATTTTGGACACACCTTTGGTCATGCGATTGAATCAGGTCTAGGATATGGGGAATGGCTACATGGGGAGGCTGTTGGTTGCGGCATGGTAATTGCGGCAGAGCTCTCAAAAGAATTAGGAAAAATTAGTGAGGCCGATGTAGCTCGCCTAAGCAATATTATTAAATCATTAAATTTACCAACCCATCCCCCTAAATGGGGCGCTCAGAAATACCTCGAGCTCATGTTGCATGACAAAAAAGCCGAAGGTGGTCAAATTAAGTATGTTGTTCTTGATCAACTCGGACATGCCTCTACTCAAGCGGTAGATGATTTAATTATCAGCAACGTTCTTTCTAAAGTAGGCGCAGTCTAATGTCCTTAGCAGTGTTTGCTGCGCAAGCTGACAAAAGTCGCGGAAGATTATTTCCAGAGCAAACTGAACCAACCGCTTCAGGCCGTAACCCTTTTCAACGGGATCGCGATCGCATTGTTCACTCCACTGCTTTTCGTAGACTGGAATACAAAACTCAAGTATTCCTTAATCATGAAGGTGATCATTTCAGAACTCGTCTGACGCATAGCCTAGAAGTTGCTCAAATTGGGCGCGCGATTGCACGCAGACTTGGTTTAAATGAAGACCTCGTCGAAGCCATTGCCTTAGCCCATGACCTTGGTCACACTCCCTTTGGTCACGCCGGCCAAGATGCTCTCGATGAATGTATGAACAATCATGGCGGCTTTGAACATAACCTGCAAAGTCTCTGGGTAGTTGATCTACTCGAAGAACGTTATAGCGATTTTGATGGGCTCAATTTAAGTTATGAAACAAGGGAAGGTATTCTGAAACACTGCTCCCCTGTCAACGCTAAATTGCATCGTAAATGGCTGGGTGACTTAAGCCTACGTTTTTTGGAAGGTGGGCAACCTAATTTGGAAGCGCAGTTAGCCAATGTTGCGGATGAAGTTGCCTACAGCAATCATGACATTGATGATGGTATTCGCTCAGGTTTACTTCCGATGGAATCATTATCGGAAGTCAAGCTTTGGGCTGATCAGTTAAAGATTGTCAAAGAATTACATCCCGACCTTGATAGTCGCCGGACTCGGCACGAAGTAATTCGACGCATTATTCATCGACTCGTTGGTGATATTGTTGATGAATCACAACGTCGTATTGAAGCTCATCAACCAAAATCCATTGATGATGTCAGGAAATCCCCGCCTCTCATCGGCCTTTCTGAAGAAGTGAAACGCCAAGTAGTCGAACTCAAACGTTTTCTATTTGATAACCTTTACCGTCACCATAAGGTGATGGAAGTTACCAATCAAGCGGCGGATCAAATACGTTTTTTATTTAATTTTTACTTAAAGCACCCCAATGAGATGCCACAAGATTTTCGAGTTCAAGATTTGGCGACACCCGAGCGACGCATAGCCCACTATATCGCGGGCATGACCGATCGCTTTGCGCACCGGGAATACATTCGCACAAGTAGTAACTAAATTACTAAGCTAACGCCACCTTGATTTGAAATAAAGCGCGAAAGTGCGACAAAAAACTCTTCTTGAGTTTTAGTGTCCAACCAATTAGGCTTAGCACGGCTTCCCGCCCAACGATAATGAAAACCACCCTCTTTGGCAGCAACCCAAAGTTCATGCAACGGGGTTTGCATATTGACCACAATGACGGTTTTATTGGGAAATTTGATATTTAAAACACTACTTCCCTGACGCTCGATATCAACATCTAAGTCATTTTCATCAAACGCCTTTTCTAAGGCATCCTCAATCCGATCAAAGGCAGCCGCAGCTAATTCTTTGAATTGTGAGTCATCTATCGTTTCAATCTCTATTTGCATGCTATATTCAGCCGACTAGGCATTCAATTGCTTATTTGTAATTGTGGGTTGTTCACTATGAAAATCATTGTAGCTAGGCTAATTCGTTTTGTATGTATTTGCGGGGTTTTTACCTCAATAACCCTATCAGGATGTGGGGTTAGGGGGCCGCTGTATGTACCAACGCCACCTGTCGAACCCGAGAAGCCGGCCTTACCTGAACCCAAAGGGGTTCAATGGGTTGAGCCCAGCAAACCCGCTGATTCCAATAAAAACTAACTAATTAACGTATTTGTTCGTATGAGTTCTATTCCTTCATTGATTGGCTTTAATAAGATTCAAGGTAATTGGCACGCTGAAAATGTGCCACTAAGTGAGATTGCTAATCAATTTGGCACCCCAACCTACGTTTATAGTCGGCAAGCTTTAACAGAAGCGTTTTTAGCCTACGACAAGGCATGTATTCGGGTTGATGGCACGCGACGTGCTCGTGTTCACTTTGCCATGAAATCAAATAGCAACTTAGCCATCTTGGATCTATTTGCAAGACTCGGCGCTGGCTTTGATTTAGTTAGTGGAGGCGAGTTGGCACGAGTTATTGCAGCTGGAGCCGATCCTAAAACTACCGTGTTTTCTGGAGTTGGCAAATCAAAGTCGGAAATCGCCGCCGCTCTTAAAGCACAGGTGAAGTGTTTTAATGTTGAATCAATTCCGGAACTTGATCGTATTAATGATGTTGCAAAAGAATTAAATGTAAAAGCGCCGATTTCCTTACGCGTCAATCCCGACGTCAATGCCAACACACACCCTTATATTTCTACGGGTCTAAAAGACAATAAATTTGGCATCGCTTTTGAGGATGTGATTCCAACCTATCAGAAAGCAGCCACGCTCTCGCACTGCCAGATTATTGGCATTGATTGCCACATTGGCTCGCAAATTACCGAAATTGATCCTTATCTAGACGCTTTAGATCGCGTCCTTGATTTAATTAAACAATTAGATACGCTTGGCATAGAGATTCATCATTTAGATATTGGTGGTGGGCTTGGTATTTCATATGCAGACGAAACACCGCCTTCTATTACCCACTTTGCAAGCACCTTGCTTGATCACATTGAAGCCAAAGGGTTTGGTCACCTCGATGTCATTTTTGAACCCGGTCGCTCACTTGTAGGAAATGCAGGCGTATTACTGACTAGCATCGAATATTTAAAGCCCGGTGAAACCAAAAACTTTTGCATTGTTGATGCCGCGATGAATGATCTCATGCGTCCAGCCATGTATGAGGCTTATCACGCAATTGTTCCGATAACTGAACAAAGTGGAACTCAGCAAACGTATGACATCGTTGGTCCAGTTTGCGAATCTGGTGACTGGCTTGGTCGCGATCGTAAGCTAAGCGTTAACCCAGGTGATGTTTTGGCCATCCTATCGGCAGGCGCCTATGGCTTTGCCATGTCATCCAACTATAACAGTCGAGGTCGTGCCGCTGAAGTCATGGTGGATGGGAATAAGGTGTATTTAATCCGCGAACGCGAATCTATTGAAAGTCTATTCGCTAACGAACATCGACTTCCGTAATCACTACATAAAAATAAAAAAGCCCTAGAAATTATCTAGGGCTTTTTCTTGCGCTTGGCAGATTATCGTAAGCCAGCAATATAGTCAGAAACCGCTTTGATTTCGACATCAGAGAGTTTTGCCGCAATGGCACTCATTTGAGTATTTTTACGAACACCTTGACGGAACGCTGTCAGTTGAGCTTCTGTGTATTCGGCCCATTGACCACCAACGCGTGGGAACTGAACTGGAATACCCGCTCCCGCTGGGCCATGGCAACCTGCGCAAGCTGGAACATTTTTACTAGCAATTCCTGCACGGAAAATTGTTTGACCGAGTTCAATTGTTTCTTTGTTTTTAGCGGTAGCGCCCTTTTGAGCCTGTTTTGCCAAATACGCTGAAATATTTAGAATTTCTTGCTCTTCCAAGCCGCCGGCAATAGCTGACATTACTGGATTAGCTCTTGCGCCAGATTTGAAGTTTTTAAGTTGGGTAGCAATATAGCCAGCATGTTGACCGGCAAGCTTTGGCCAAGCACCTGAGCCGCTATTACCAGCAGCACCGTGACAGCCTACGCAGGCGGTAATGTTGCGAGAAGCATCGCCATTGCCGTATAAAGCCTCACCGGCAGCCAAATCAGGCTTTTTTGCCGCTGGAGCAGGCTCAGATGCGAGGGTCAAGCCGCTTAGGGCTAAAGTAAGGCTTAATAGGACTGCTTTTAGGCTAAAAGTCATTTTTTTCTGCTCTAAGTTGGCTTGCATTATGAATATTCCCAAATAAATGGCTCAATTTAATTAATGTGATTTTACAATAGCTTCCTAAACCTAAACTATATGTCAAAGCTACATCAAGCCCGTTTTTTTGTAACCGTCAATCATTTGGCCGATTTGCCCCTACAGGATATACCTGAAGTGGCCTTCGCCGGTCGCTCAAATGCTGGCAAATCTACCGCAATTAACATCCTTTGCCAACAACGGCGCTTAGCGTTTGCGAGTAAAACGCCGGGCCGAACCCAGCACATTAACTACTTTTGCATCGAGCAAAAGGAAGAAATGGTCGCCAATTTGGTCGATTTACCTGGATATGGCTTTGCACAGGTCAATCGAAGCACTCAGGCCCACTGGCATCAATTATTGAGCAATTACCTTCAAAAACGTGAGCAACTTAAAGGAATGGTCCTTATTGTTGATTCGCGACGGGGTATCACCGACTTAGATCGAAATATGTTGGAATGGTTTTGCCCGACGGGTAAGCCGGTCCATTTGCTTGTCACCAAATGTGACAAGCTAAATCAATCTGAAAAAGCGATTGTTCTTAAAAAAGTTCGTCAAGAACTAAAAGAGCTTCAAGAAACCAACCCAGATTTTGGCAAATTGACTGCACAACTCTTTTCTAGCATTAAACGAATTGGCCTTGAAGAAGCAGATGAGGTCATTTGTCAGTGGTTAAATTTAACTGTTCCTGTAGCAACCTAATTAACGAGTACTGTTATGGCAAATCAATCGAACGCTATCCAATTTAAGTTTCCGATTCATCGACCACGTCGCTTAAGACGTCATGAATGGTCTCGCAAATTAGTTCAAGAAAATATCCTGACGGCTAGCGACCTGATTTATCCCGTCTTCGTTTTAGATGGCCAAAATCAAAAACAAGCTGTAGCTTCAATGCCAGGCGTTGAACGCGTTTCTTTAGATTTGTTATTGCCAATTGCTAAAGAATGTGTAGAACTTGGCATTCCCGTCATGGCACTTTTTCCTGTCATTGATGCAAAATTAAAAACACCGGATGGCATAGAAGCTACTAACCCGGACGGCCTAGTGCCTCATGTTGTTGCAAAACTAAAACAAGAGTTTCCCGAACTTGGCATCATGACCGATGTGGCGTTAGACCCTTATACAAGCCATGGTCAAGACGGTGTTATTGATGAATCAGGCTATGTACTCAATGACATCACTACAGAAATCTTAGTTAAACAAGCCTTAACTCAAGCTCAGGCTGGCGTTGATATGGTGGCACCTTCTGACATGATGGACGGCCGCATTGGCAAGATTCGTGAAGCCCTCGAAGCGAATGGCTATATTCATACTCAAATCATGGCTTACTCAGCAAAATATGCTTCAGCATTCTACGGACCTTTCCGCGATGCAGTGGGTTCAGCAAGCAATCTTGGCAAAGGCAATAAAAAAACTTATCAAATGGATTCTGCTAACGCTGCTGAGGCACTTCGCGAGATTGCCTCTGATATTAATGAAGGTGCGGATATGGTCATGGTCAAACCCGGCATGCCTTATTTAGATATTGTTCGTCTAGCAAAAGAAACATTTAATTACCCAACCTTTGCTTATCAAGTCAGCGGTGAATATGCCATGTTGAAAGCGGCAGCAGCCAACGGCTGGCTCGATCACGATGGTGTCATGATGGAATCATTACTAGCATTTAAGCGAGCAGGTGCTGATGGCATTTTGACCTACTTTGCTCGCGATGCGGCGCGTCTACTTAAGACGAAATAAACCGTTGGTTTAGTTTGCCGATAAATATTGCAAGTATTTATCGGCGCTGATGTATCCAACTACACGTTGTTGGCGTTTTTCTTTTCCATCTGGCGTTAACACTAATAACGCAGGTGGGCCAAATAATTCAAACTGTTTTAGTAACGATTTTTGTTCCGAAGTAACTTTCGTTAAATCAACTTCAATCAACTCAAAGTTTTGAAGTTTTTGAACAACCCTCGAATCACTTAATGTCCCAGACTCAAGTTCTTTACAGCTAACACACCAATCCGCATAAAAACTTAACAAAATTTGTTTATTAGCAATTTTGGCAATTGCAATCTTCTGATTTAATTCTTCCGAGGTTCGTACAATGGTAAAGGTCAACGTTCCAATCTGCTTAGCTTGAGTCTCTGTATTGGCAGTGAGTGCCTTAATGCCAGGCAACATAACCCAAATTGCTAATAGAACCATTAGCACACCAAAAACTCGCTGCACGCGCACCATCCATCCGCCTGCTCTTGGGACTAAGCGACTTGCCCCAAATGCAAACAATAAGAGTGGCACACCCATGCCCCAGGCCATCGTAAATAATATGAGCCCTCCTAATTTGACTTGGCCACTTTGAGCAATAAACGTTAATACGCCTGCCATTGGTGCAGTGACGCATGGACTCGCGACTAAACTTGATAGTGCGCCTAATGCAAATGCTCCAACAGCGCTGCCACCCTTCTGACGTCCAATTAATCGATCAATATGCGCATGCCAAAACTGAGGTAAATGAATCTCGTAAAACCCTAACAAACTTCCTGCAAGACCAAGCATCAAAATTCCAAATGCCACAATTACCCAAGGATTCTGTAAGAAAACCTGAATACCAGCACCAAAAGATGCCGTAGCGATCCCAGCAAGAGTAAATGCCAATGCCATTCCTGCAATGTATAAAAGAGCCAAAAATACAGTTCTCTTACGCGCTAACAAGTGATGGTTTGTTGTACCAAAAACAATACTTGAAAGAATCGGAAGCATCGGTAGCATGCATGGCGTAAACGCAAGTCCTATGCCCAAAATGAAAAATGCAATTAATAAGGTTGGCAAAGATGCCGTTTCTAATAGACGACTCAACGCTGACAAATCTTGTCTTGCCTCCCACCAACTACTCAATCCAGATTTTGTAGTTGTGTCCTTATTGGCTGAATAATCTTCTAAGCTCAATGATGAAACCGATTGGCTATATTCTGTTAAGTGCAGCACACGAGTCATTGGCGGATAACAAATCCCTTTTTCAGCACAACCTTGCAACCCAATTTGAATATTGATCGGAATTTGTTCTCCAACCATTTTCAACGGCAATACGAAGTTAATTGGATGGCTGTAGGTTTCTACTATCTTCTGAAAATTTTCATCAAACTTACGCTTTGGAACCGGCAAATTGATTTGATTTAATGGAAGTTCAGAAGTATTTTGTCCAACATAAAAATGCAATGATTCTTTGTAGACGTAGTAACCTGAAACAGGCTCAACTTGAATTTCAATGCCCGCCTCCGAAAGTCTTCCAGAAACCTTAAAAGCTTGTTCGGGAGGCAAAAATTCTTGGGAGAAGGCCACGTTTGACACCACTGCCAGCAAACAAAAATAGGCGATAGCACCTACTTTATTTATTAATCGAATGGGGTCAAAAAATCGTTTCATTAAGCTAACTGTTCGTTTAACCAAGCGTTATATTCGCTTGAAATCTGCGCCAGAGGTATTGCAATGATTTCAGGCACATCGTAACTGTGATGTTCTTTAATTTCTGCTTCAATTTTAGGCCATAGAGTCTCTATGGTCTTTAAATGGACTGCCACTTCCTTGGATTGCTCAATTGCGCCTTGCCAGCGATAAATACTTGTCATTTCTGGCTGGATCTGAGCACAGGCAACCAATCTCTTTTCCACTAAAAGGTTGGCAACCTTCATTGCCTCATCTTTGGTGGGAAAAGTTGTTATAACTAATATCGCTTGCATAACCGTTCAGTGTTACGTCTCATTGATGTTCAATGTAATGAGTATACCTAGGAGTTAATAAACAAAAAGCCAGGCTTTACCTGGCTTTTTATCGTTAACAAGTTAACTTATTCTGCAGCTTCTGGAGCTTCAGTGATTTCTGGACGATCGACCAATTCAACTAATGCCATTGGAGCGTTATCACCAACACGGAATCCAAATTTAAGGATACGTGTGTAACCACCTGGGCGTGCTGCATAGCGTGGGCCAAGTTCTGTAAAGAGCTTAGTAACCATATCGCGATCGCGCAATCTGTCGAATGCTAAACGGCGATTTGCCAAGTTATCTTTTTTGCTAAGCGTAATTAATGGCTCAACAACACGACGCAACTCTTTAGCTTTTGGCAGAGTTGTTTTGATGACTTCGTGCTGCAACAATGAATTAGACATGTTGCGCAACATCGCTAAACGATGTGAGGAAGTACGGTTGAGTTTACGCAGTCCGTTACCGTGACGCATGATGCTTCCTTTCTATTATTTCTCAAGGCCGGCAGGTGGCCAGCTGTCCAACTTCATGCCCAAGGTCAAACCACGTGCTGCGAGGACATCTTTAATTTCGTTAAGTGACTTACGACCCAAGTTTGGAGTCTTAAGCAACTCGTTTTCTGTACGCTGAATCAAATCACCGATGTAGTAAATGTTCTCAGCTTTGAGGCAGTTTGCTGAACGAACAGTTAACTCGAGATCATCAACCGGACGCAAGAGCATTGGGTCAACCATTGGTGAGCGGCTTGGAGATACATCACCAGTGCTTTGATTATTTTCAAGCGCTGCGAATACAACCAATTGATCAACCAAAATGCCAGCTGACTGACGAATTGCTTCTTCAGGTGTTAATACACCGTTCGTTTCAATTGTCATTACCAAACGATCTAAGTCAGTACGTTGTTCAACACGAGCAGACTCAACTGCATAGCTTACGCGACGCACTGGGCTGAATGATGCATCTAAAACGATACGACCAATCAACTTAGTTGCTTCATCAGCATATTGACGCATGTTACCTGGCACATAGCCACGGCCTTTTTCAACTTTAATCTGCATGTCGAGTTTGCCGCCAGCAGACAAGTTAGCGATAACTTGCTCAGGATTGATGATTTCAACATCGTGAGGCAATTCGATATCTTTTGCAGTAACGACGCCTGGGCCTTCTTTACGCAATGTCAACGTTACTTCGTCACGGGATTGGAGCTTGAAAACGATACCTTTCAAGTTGAGGAGCAAGTTAACTACGTCTTCTTGCACACCATCCAATGTTGAATACTCATGAACAACACCTGCGATGCTAACTTCAGTTGGCGCATAACCAACCATTGAAGATAACAACACACGGCGCAATGCATTACCTAATGTGTGGCCATAACCACGTTCAAAAGGCTCCATAACAACTTTAGCCTGATTTGGGCTAATTGCTTCTACAGAAATAATTTTTGGCTTTAGCAATGATGTTTGCATATATTTTCCTTAAGGACGCCTCAATCAACGTGAGTAAAGTTCGACAATTAAGCTTTCATTAATGTCACCACTGATCTCATCTCTATCGGGGGCTTGTTTAAATGTTCCCTCAAGCTTTGCGGCATCAACAGATACCCAGCTAACTGCGCCGAGTTGTTGAACTAAATTAACCGCTTCTTGAATACGACCTTGTTTCTTAGCTTTTTCACGTACAGCAATTACGTCACCAGGACGAACTTGCATTGATGGAATGTTCGCCACTTCACCGTTTACCAAAATCGCTTTGTGTGAAACTAACTGACGTGCTTCTGCACGTGTAGAACCAAAGCCCATGCGATAAACAACGTTATCCAAACGTGACTCTAACAA
>CAYFKO010000012.1:19509-22625 GCA_964343765.1 uncultured Polynucleobacter sp.
AATTTGGCCTTAGGGCCTATATAACGTGCCACGAGTCTTTCCTTTCTTTGCCTCCGCTATTTGCGGGGGTTAGTCCGAATCAAAAATTCGGACGGTGGTCTTAATTAAAAAAAATAAAACTACTGGTACTACTAAAAATTGCTTTATCTAAACGCTTAGATACGACGGCGTTTTGGAGGGCGGCAACCATTGTGAGGAACAGGTGTTACATCCTGAATCTCAGTGATTTTGATGCCGAGGCTGTTCAATGCACGAACTGCAGACTCACGGCCAGGACCTGGGCCCTTAATTTGAACTTCCAAATTCTTGATGCCACACTCTTGAGCTGCTTTACCTGCAACTTCAGCTGCAACCTGTGCTGCAAATGGAGTTGACTTACGTGAACCTTTAAAGCCTTGACCGCCTGAAGTCGCCCAAGACAATGCGTTGCCTTGACGATCAGTGATCGTAATAATTGTGTTGTTAAACGATGCGTGTACGTGTGCGATACCGTCTGCAACGTTCTTTTTAACTTTCTTACGTGCGCGAGCAGCGTTGTTGGATTGCTGTGGTTTTGCCATTTTAGTTTCGCTTTCCTATTATTTCTTCAATGCAACACCGGCCTTACGTGGGCCTTTACGTGTACGAGCATTCGTCTTAGTACGTTGACCACGAACTGGCAGACCCTTACGATGACGAACACCGCGATAGCAACCCAAGTCCATCAAACGCTTGATGTTCATGGTTACTTCACGACGGAGGTCACCCTCAGTAGTGAACAAGCCTACTTGTTCACGGATTTTTTCCAAGTCAGCATCAGTCAAGTCTTTGACTTTTTTGCTCTCTGGAACATTGGAAGCAGCGCAGATCTGACGAGCGCGCGTGATACCAATGCCGAAAATGGATGTCAAACCGATCACGGTATGTTTGTGGTTGGGGATATTTACCCCGGCGATACGTGCCATGTGAATTCCTCTAAATTAAAACTGCTTAACCTTGGCGTTGCTTATGACGTTGATCTGATGAACAAATCACACGTAATACGCCCTTACGCTTAATAATCTTGCAGTTACGGCAGATGCACTTAACTGATGCCAATACTTTCATGACTCACCTCTTGTTTAATTAGTACTACTTAGCCCGGAAAACAATCCGTGCTCGCGACAGATCATATGGAGTCATCTCCACAGTGACCTTGTCACCTGGCAGAATGCGGATGTAATGCATACGCATCTTGCCGGAAATATGTCCCAAAACAACGTGACCGTTTTCTAACTTCACACGGAACATCGCATTTGGAAGGTTTTCTACCACTTCCCCAGCCATTTGAATGACATCATCTTTTGCCATATCAAGCACCTGGGCCCATTTTGAAGTTGGCCTTCTTCAACAACGACTCATACTGCTGCTGCATCACAAAGGATTGAACTTGAGCCATAAAGTCCATAGTTACAACAACAATAATCAAAAGCGACGTACCGCCAAAATAAAACGGCACATTCCAATTCAATACTAAGAACTCCGGCAACAAACAAACCAAAGTCATATACGCCGCACCTGCTAAAGTTAGGCGCACCAAAATCTTATCGATGTAACGAGCTGTTTGATCTCCAGGACGAATGCCTGGAACAAATGCACCACTCTTCTTCAAGTTATCCGCCGTTTCGCGACTATTGAACACCAATGCTGTGTAGAAGAAACAGAAGAACACAATAGCTGCCGCATACAAAATAATGTAAACAGGTTGACCAGGTTGCAAAGTGGCAGCCAAATCTTTAACAAAACGTGACACTGGATTTGTTGCTTCACCCGCAGTAAACCAGCCAGCAATCGTAGCAGGGAACAAAATAATCGATGAAGCAAAGATTGGAGGAATAACGCCTGCCATATTAAGCTTCAAAGGCAAATGTGATGATTGACCACCGTATACTTTATTGCCAACCTGACGTTTGGCGTAATTAACCAAAATACGGCGTTGGCCACGCTCTACAAATACTACGAAATAAGTCACGGCAGCCACGATCACAACAACGATCAACGCTGTGATGATGCTCATTGAACCTGTACGTACTAACTCCAACAAACCGCCAAGAGCGTTTGGAAGACCGGATGCAATACCGGCAAAAATAATAATCGAGATGCCGTTACCCAAGCCACGCTCAGTGATTTGCTCACCCAACCACATCAAGAACATTGTTCCCGTGACCAAAGTAACCATCGTGCTAATTCGGAACATAAATCCTGGATCAAGCACCAATCCAGCCTGGGACTCTAGTGCTACAGCAATACCTAAAGCCTGGAATGTTGCAAGAGCTACCGTTCCGTAACGTGTGTACTGCGTAATTTTGCGTTGACCTGCTTGGCCTTCTTTTTTCATTGCTTCCAATGAAGGCAAAACAATAGTCAATAATTGCATGATGATCGATGCCGAAATATACGGCATGATGCCCAATGCAAAAACGGTGAAGCGCGACAATGCGCCACCAGAGAACAAGTTAAACATTCCAAGAATGCCGCCCTTTTCTCCATTGAACAAATTCGATAACTGGTTAGGATCAATTCCTGGAACAGGAATATGTGCACCTAAACGATAAACGAGCAAAGCCAAAACCAAGAACAATAGGCGACTACGCAAGTCGCCAAACTTGTTTCCTGATTTCACGAGGCTAGCAGCGCTTACCGATGCGTTTGACATACGAATTACGCTGCCTCTACCAATTTACCGCCAGCTGCTTCGATTGCTGCACGAGCACCTGCTGTTGCTGTAATACCTTTGAGGGTAACTGCACGAGTCAATTCGCCTGTCTTAACAACTTTGACAGATTTAATTTGCTCACCAGCCAAGCCGTTTTGTTTCAAAACAACTAAATCGACTTCATTTGCTTCTAAACGTTGCAAATCGGCCAATGTCACTTCGCCAACTGTGCGGCGTGTCAATGACACGAAGCCACGTTTTGGCAAACGACGATACAAAGGCATTTGACCGCCTTCGAAGCCAACTTTATGGAAACCACCTGAACGTGATTTTTGACCTTTGTGACCGCGACCTGCAGTCTTACCAAGACCTGAACCAATACCACGGCCAACACGACGTTTCGCGTGTTTTGCGCCTGCAGCTGGTTTTAAATTATTTAATT
>CAYFKO010000013.1:0-21827 GCA_964343765.1 uncultured Polynucleobacter sp.
GAGTCAATTCAGCAAGAATGTAAGTCTGTTTTGGTTAAGAATGTTCAATCGACTATTCAAGGAATTCGATTTGAATGCTCTATAAATCATCAGTGGCATGCCATGGAGATGAATTGCATTGGCGACTTTAATGTCAAGAATGCACTTGCAGTTTTATGCGCACTTTTAGCTTATGGTGTGGAAGCTCAAAAAGCGATTCAATTAATCGAATCGTTACATGCAGTTCCGGGGCGTATGGAGGTGGTTAATCCAAATGATCATTTCCATCCGTTAATGGTGGTTGATTTTGCACATACCCCCGATGCCTTAGAGAAAGTTTTACAAGCACTTCGACCGCTTGCGCAAGCTCGAGGTGGAAAGCTTGTTTGTATTTTTGGATGCGGCGGAAATCGTGATGCAGGTAAGCGATCCCAAATGGGGTCGATTGCATCTAATCTTGCAGATGAAATCGTGGTGACTAGTGATAATCCGCGTTTTGAAGATCCAGAGCTAATTATTGATCAAGTGTTGTCAGGTGTTTCCGTTGGGTGTCAAAAGCAAGTTATTCGACATGCTGATCGTGCTTCTGCAATTTTGGCTAGCGTCAAGCGAGCTTCTGAAAAAGACGTCTTGTTGGTTGCAGGCAAAGGACATGAAACAACTCAGGAAATTAATGGGAAGAAGTTTCCATTTTCCGATTTAGATCATATTCGTTTAGCTATCGGAGGTATGCAATGACCATCCGATATATGACCTTAGGTGATGTTGTTCAATTTTTGCCAGAAGCTCGTTTGTTGAATATTCATTCCGAAACAATGAATCAAGTGTTATCCAAACTAAATAGTGATAGCCGAAATATTCAAGCTGGCGAGCTGTTTATCGCTCTCAAAGGTGAGAAATTTGATGGGAATCAGTTTTTAGATGAGGCTCGTGTTAAAGGTGCGTCAGCAGCGTTAGCAAGTAATGTTGAGAATTTGAAATCTGATTTACCGGTCGTTCTTGTAGAGAATACCTTACAAGCAATGCAAACCCTTGCTCGTTTGTGGCGTTTAGAGATTAATCCAACGGTTGCAGTGATTACTGGTAGCAATGGTAAAACAACGGTTAAGGAAATGATTGCGTCGATTTTCTCAGTAGCCGCAGGTAACTCAGGTTGTTTGGCAACGCAAGGAAATTTCAATAATGAAATCGGCCTGCCGTTAACGCTACTTAGGTTGACAAGTGAGCATCGATTAGCGGCGATTGAGTTGGGCATGAACCATCCAGGAGAAACGCAGGAATTAGCGGCGATAGCGGCTCCTAATATTGCGCTCATTAATAATGCACAACGAGAACATCAAGAATTCATGAATGGTGTCGAAGCGGTTGCTAAAGAACATGCAACCGTTATTGATGCCTTAGGCAATGATGGTATTGCAGTATTTCCTGCGGAGTCTGAGTATGCGGAATTATGGCGTGCACACGCAGGAAATCGTGAAGTAATTGATTTTGCGTTAAACGGCAATGCGATAGTTACTGGAAATTGGTCAGGCTCGGGAAGATTGCAAATCACCATCAATCGTCAGATTGTTAAAACTCAAGAAAATTTTGAAGTGCAACTTTCTATTTTAGGTGAGCACAATGCGCGAAATGCATTAGCCGCTACTGCAGTCGCCCTAGCTGCGGGAGTTTCAGTTGAATCAATTAGAGCTGGTTTAGTGAAATTTCAACCAGTCTCAGGTCGTATGCAGGTGAAGCCACTTAAACGTTTTGAAGGTCGTGGCATCGTTATCGATGATACCTATAACGCAAATCCTGACTCGGTGCGGGCTGCTGTCGATGTTTTGGCAACTCTTAAGGGCCAGCGTTGGTTGGCGCTAGGCGATATGGGAGAGGTGGGATCTAATGGACCAGCTTTTCATCGAGAAGTAGGAATCTATGCGCGTGATAAAGGAATTGACTATTTATTTGCTACGGGTGAGTTAAGTGCTGAATCGGTCGCCGGTTTTAACGAAGCATCTAAAGACGCATCGGTTCATGAGCTAAGTGGCATGCATTTTGCTGATGCTCAATTATTAAGTAATGAATTAATCAAACGCATGACATTGTTGGGGCAATCCACTAGTTCAAGTGAATTATCTATTTTGGTAAAAGGTTCGCGTTTTACCAAAATGGAGCGGGTCGTTAACAATTTGCTAGAGGAGAAAAGTGCATGTTGTTAACCTTGGCGCAATGGTTGCAAACTGATTATGGATTCTTACGAGTCTTTAATTACATTACATTCCGTGCTGTGATGGCGACATTGACCGCATTGATGATTGGCTTGGCGTTTGGCCCATGGGTAATTCGTCGGTTGACATTGATGAAAGTAGGTCAAGCTGTTCGTACAGATGGTCCTCAAACTCATTTGGTCAAAACAGGTACGCCAACGATGGGTGGCATCCTCATATTGATTTCGATTGCGGTATCCACTTTACTGTGGGGTGATTTAAGTAATCGATTTTTGTGGGTACTTCTTTGGGTCACATTAGGTTTTGGAGCGGTAGGCTGGGTAGATGATTATCGTAAGGTTGTCTATCGGGATCCTAAAGGAATGAGCTCTAAAGAAAAATATTTCTGGCAGTCACTAATTGGTATTGTGGCTGCGGTGTATTTGGCGTTTTCAATTGCTGAGGCAAGTAATGTTCGCGTACTTCAGTTAGCAACGCAGTGGGTTCAAAGTGGATTTATGTTTGACGTGCCCAATAAGCTCAATCTTTTTGTACCGTTCTTTAAAGAAATTAATTATCCATTAGGAATTTTAGGATTCATCATCCTTACATATTTGGTAATTGTTGGCAGTAGTAATGCTGTTAATTTAACCGATGGCCTTGATGGTTTAGTCATTATGCCGGTGATTTTGGTGGGTGCAGCTCTTGGCGTATTTGCCTATGTAACAGGTAATGCGATTTACGCCAAATATTTATTATTTCCTTATATCCCTGGAACTGGTGAGTTATTAATTTTCTGTGGGGCCCTTGGCGGTGCTGGTTTAGCTTTCCTTTGGTTTAATACCCACCCAGCTCAAGTTTTTATGGGCGATGTAGGTGCTTTAGCTTTGGGTGGAGCCTTAGGAACAGTGGCTGTAATTGTCCGCCAAGAAATCGTATTGTTTGTGATGGGCGGTATATTTGTCGCAGAAACCGTATCAGTCATGATGCAAGTAATCTGGTTTAAATACACCAAGCGTCGTTATGGAGAAGGCCGACGTATTTTTAAAATGGCACCGCTGCATCATCATTTTGAATTAAGTGGGTGGAAAGAGACGCAAGTCGTGGTCCGTTTTTGGGTCATCACGATATTGTTGGTTTTGGTTGGATTGTCGAGCTTGAAGCTAAGGTGATTAATGACGCAAGCTAACTATTCCTCTACGTTAAACAACCCATTTGGTATGGATGTTCAAGTGCCAGCAACAATATTGGTGTTGGGCCTTGGTGAGTCTGGATTGGCGATGGCACGTTGGTGTCATGCTCAAGGTGCTATTGTCAAAATTCACGACACTCGCACTGAGCATTCATTATCTGACACCGCTAAACAAAATATTGCGAGCCTAAATGCCATTGGTATTAATCAAATACAGTTTGGGTCAAATATTGATGACTCAGAATTAGATGGTGTATCTATCATTGCAGTAAGTCCTGGTATGTCACCTTTAGCAGAGCCGATAAGTTCACTACTGACTGTGGCTACTCAGAAAAATATTAAGGTTTGGGGAGAGTTAGAGTTTTTTAGTCAAGCCTTGGCGAATCTTCGGGCTGAGCAGCATTACTCTCCTAAAGTATTGGCTATCACAGGAACTAATGGTAAGACTACCACTACAGCACTAACTGGAGCGATTTGTGCAAGAGCAGGATTATCTGTGGCTGTCGCTGGGAATATCAGTCCATCATTACTTGATAAATTGATGGAGTGTCTAACAACTCAAACATTACCCCAAGTCTGGGTGGTTGAGTTGTCTAGCTTCCAGTTGTTCTATAGCGAGACATTTGATCCGACTGCTGCCACTGTTCTGAATATCACGCAAGATCATTTTGACTGGCATGGTGATTTAGCTCATTACGTTGCGGCAAAAGCTAAAATTTTTGGCCCAAACACAACGGCTATTTTGAATCGCGATGATCAGGCTGTGATGAGTCTGTTAACAGAAGATGCATTAGAAAAAGTGCGTGTAATTACATTTGGAGTTGATGCGCCATTTGAAGAAGATAGCTTTGGCATTGTTGGTGATATGGGTGTAGGAGGTTTTGATTGGTTGGCATGGGTTGAGCCGAATTTGGAAGATAACCCAGGTGGCAAGCGTAAACGTCGATCTAAAACTTCAGATGAATATGCCGAGCCAATCCGCGTGAAGCGATTAATTCCAGCAGATGCATTGTTAATTAAGGGTCGTCATAATGCCGCCAACGCATTGGCTGCTCTTGCTTTAGCGCAAGCAGCTGGTTTGACAATGGGCCCTTTGTTGCATGGACTGCGTGAGTACCGAGGCGAGCCTCATCGAGTTCAAAGTATTGCCATTATTAATGATGTTGAATACATCGATGACAGTAAGGGAACAAATGTAGGAGCAACGATTGCAGCCCTCATTGGTCTAGGAATGGCAAACGGTGGTGGTAGAGCTAAATTAATTTTAATTGCGGGTGGTGACGGTAAGGGGCAAGATTTCTCACCTCTTTTAGAGCCTGTTCGTAATTATGCAAAAGCAGTTATCTTGATTGGTAAAGATGCTCCATTAATTCAAGCTGCCATCGAAGCATCTGGTATTCAGATAATTCAAGCAACGACGCTTGAGGATGCTGTCAATGAGGCATCGAATCTTGCTGTATCAGGAGATATGGTTTTGTTATCGCCAGCATGTGCGAGTTTTGATATGTTCAAGGATTACGCACATCGGGCTGAAGTATTTGTTAATGCAGTTGAAGAACTCAATATGCAATCAAACATGGTCGGGGTGGACGCATGAGAGACGCATTGAATCAGGGCTGGTCAGGTTTTGGTCGTTGGTGGGATAAGTCCCGCCAAGGAATTAGTGGCGGCATTCGAGATGGCGTTAAAGGCTTTCGTTCAGAGTTGCGTGATGCAACAACCGTTACTAAATATACGCGTTCAACAATGACCCAATGGGATCAGTCCTTGCTCTGGGCCGTTGTGCTCTTAACCTTACTTGGCGTAGTGATGGTGTACTCAGCATCAATTACGTTATCGGATGGCAAGAAGTATGCCAATTACAGCAGTGACCATTTCTTAATTCGCCATCTTTTCTCAATCGGTATTGCAGTAGTTGCAGGAATTTTTGCTTATCGAGTCCCTGTCAAGGTTTGGGATCGTGTTGCCCCATTAATCTTTGGTGTGACAGTGGTGATGTTGATATTGGTTTTGATTCCTGGAATTGGTAAGTCTGTGAATTTTGCAAGACGTTGGATTCCGTTAGGGGTTATGAATTTTCAGCCATCTGAGTTAATGAAGTTTGCGGCGGTTATTTTTGCGGCTCATTACACCGTTCGAAGACAAGAGCATTTGCATTCCTTTGTAAAAGGCTTCTTGCCAATGGGTGCAATTGTTGCGTTGGTGGGCGTCTTGTTGTTGCTCGAGCCAGATATGGGCGCATTTATGGTGATTGCTGCCATTGCCATGGGGATTTTATTTTTGGGTGGCATTAACGCCAAACTCTTTGGCGGATTGATTGGTATTGGTTTTGCTTGTTTCGGTTTGATTGTTGCTTTTTCTGAATTTAGACGCCAACGTATTTTTGCGTTCTTGGATCCATGGAATGAAAGTTATGCACAAGGTAAGGCATATCAATTGACGCACTCACTCATGGCATTTGGTCGAGGTGAGTGGTTTGGTGTTGGTCTAGGAGGAAGTGTTGAGAAGCTTCATTACTTACCAGAGGCCCATACAGATTTTATTTTGGCTGTTGTTGGCGAAGAGTTAGGTTTTGTTGGTGTTGTGCTTGTGATCGCATGTTTCTATTGGTTAATTCGAAGAACGTTCATGATTGGGCGAACTTCACTACAGCTTGATCGAAGCTTTGCAGGATTAGTTGCCAAAGGAATTGGGATTTGGATTGGTTGGCAAACTTTTATCAATATGGGGGTCAACCTTGGCTTGTTGCCAACTAAAGGATTGACATTGCCACTAGTGAGTTATGGCGGATCAGGAATTTTGATGAATGCTGTGGCCATTGCTGTTTTATTAAGAATTGATGCGGAGAATCGAATTTTGATGCGTGGAGGAAAGATATGAGCGTAGTCGCTCAATCTATTTCGCAAAAAACACTACTCGTGATGGCGGGTGGTACTGGGGGACATATTTTCCCAGGGCTTGCTGTCGCTGATCATTTAAAGCATCAAGGTTGGAAAATTGTTTGGCTTGGCAATCCTTCCGGTATGGAATTTAATTTAATTCCATCACGAGGAATTCCATTTGAAGGAATTCAATTTGGAGGATTGAGAGGTAAGGGTTTAAAAACCAAGCTGATGTTGCCATTCAATCTAATGAGGGCAATGAAACAAAGTTTAGAGATTTTGAAACGCATTCGTCCAAGTGTTATTTTGGGTATGGGTGGATATGTAACATTCCCTGCTGGATTGACTGCGACTTTACTTGGGTATCCACTGGTACTGCATGAGCAAAATTCAATTGCTGGTCTAACGAACCGCATTCTTGCAAAGCTTGCAGGAAGAAAATTGTGCGCATTTCCAAATGCATTGCCTGGTGCAGAGTGGGTAGGAAATCCATTGCGCGCGGATTTGTTGAAACTAAATACTCCTGCAGAACGATTTGCGGGGCGAACAGGTAATTTGCGTATTTTGGTGGTGGGCGGAAGTCTAGGAGCCGCTGCCCTCAATGAAACGATTCCAGCAGCATTGGCGTTAATTCCAAAAGACACGCGCCCATTTGTGACTCATCAATCAGGCACGAAGCATGAGCAATCCTTGCGTGAGCGTTATCAAGCCTTAGGTGTGGAAGCTCAAGTTGAGCCATTTATTGAGAATATGGCGAGTGCATATGAAGCTGCAGATTTAGTTATTTGCCGTTCTGGCGCGATGACTATCGCGGAATTATCTGCAGCTGGTGTTGCTTCATGTTTGGTGCCATTTCCGTTTGCTGTAGATGATCATCAGACTTACAACGCTAAATTTTTGGCAGATGCAGGAGCCGCCAAATTGCTGCCCCAAAATGAAATGAATGCACAATCATTAGCAGCTTGGATATGCACATTGACAAGATCGCAATTGCAAACGATGGCTGAAAAAGCATTATTAGTTGCCAAACCAGAAGCAACAGTACGTGTGGCTCAGGTATGTGAGGAGGCTATTCAGTCATGAAGCATATCGTTCAGCATATTCATTTTGTCGGCATTGGCGGCGCAGGTATGAGTGGTATCGCCGAAGTATTACTAAATCTCGGATACCGCGTTAGTGGATCTGATATTAGTGATGGTGCAGCAACTACAAGATTGCGTGGACTAGGGGCAGAAATTTCGATTGGCCATCGGGCTGAAAATATCGGCAATGCAGAAGCTGTCGTTATTTCAACAGCAGTAACTGGTGACAATCCTGAGGTCCTTGCTGCAAGAGCGGCGCATATACCTGTAATTGCACGTGCAGTCATGTTGGGTGAGCTTATGCGCCTGAAGCAAGGTATTGCTATTGCTGGAACTCATGGGAAAACCACGACAACAAGCTTAGTAGCATCTGTTTTAGCAGAAGGAAGTCTCGATCCAACTTTTGTGATTGGCGGCAAGCTAACTTCTGCCGGAGCCAACGCTCGCCTAGGAACTGGCGAATTTATTGTGGCGGAAGCAGATGAGTCTGATGCTTCATTCCTTAATTTATTGCCCGTCATGGAAGTTATTACCAATATTGATGCTGATCATATGGAAACATATCAGCACTCCATGGCAAAACTTAAACAATCATTTGTGCAATTTACGCAACGTATGCCATTTTATGGGGTGGCAATCTTGTGCGTCGATGATGCAAATGTTCGAGACATGATTCCATTTGTCTCTCAACCGGTATTGCGTTATGGATTGGCGGAAGATGCAGATGTGCGTGCAACCGAAGTTCATGCAGTCGGTGCTCAAATGAAGTTTCATGTGACTCGCAAAACAGTTCGACGTCATGGTTCGGTACCAGAGCCGATAGACGTTGTTTTGAATTTACCTGGATTACACAATGTCCGTAATGCATTGGCGGCAATTGCAGTGGCCACTGAATTAGGTGTTTCAGACGAGGCAATTAAAAAAGCGCTAGCAGAATTTAAAGGGGTAGGTCGTCGCTTTACTCGTCATGGTGATATTAAGCTTCCAACAGGGGGTCTATGCACGGTGATTGATGATTATGGCCATCATCCTGTAGAGATGGCAGCAACGTTATCAGCTGCTCGAGGTGCATTCCCTGGTCGTCGATTGGTATTGGCATTCCAGCCGCATCGTTACACACGGACGCGAGATTGTTTTGGTGATTTTGTAAACGTCTTCAAACAATTTGATGCATTGATGTTGACAGAGGTATATCCAGCGGGTGAGCCAAAGATTACTGGCGCCGATGGGAAGAGCTTATTAAAAGCTTTACAGAAATCCGTCAATACAAAATCAGAACAGGCTAGCAGTATTGACATGGATGCGGTGCATTTTTGCGGTGATGTGCAAGCGATGCCTCTTGATCTTATGAAAGTAATTAGAGATGGTGATGTTGTGATCACGATGGGCGCTGGTTCAATTTCAAGTGTGCCAAGCAAGTTGGTGGAGTTAAGTAATGGTTAATGAAGTAAATCGTCAAAATTGGGGTCAGCGAGTTCGTAATGAGCTTGCTCTGGTTCGCCCTGAGAATTTTGGGCGAGTAGGGGTCTTGTTGGGTGGCAAATCTGGTGAGCGAGAAGTGTCGCTGATGTCGGGTAATGGTGTGCTGGCAGCGCTTAAAGCAAAAGGGGTTGATGCACATCCATTTGATCCAGGCGTGAGAAATATCGCAGAGCTGGCATCGGAAAAATTTGATCGTGTATTTATTTCATTGCATGGACGTTTTGGTGAAGATGGAACAATCCAAGGATTATTAGAGCAACTCCAAATTCCATATACAGGAAGTGGAGTAATGGCTTCCGCGATTGGCATAGATAAGCAAGTGACTAAGCGAATATGGACAAGCTTTGGGTTATCTACGCCTAAATATCAAATGCTGACTGCCAATTCAGACTGGAAAAAAGTCGCAAATGAACTAGGTTTGCCGATTATTGTTAAGCCCGCTCGTGAGGGATCATCTTTAGGATTGAGTAAAGTTAAAGTGCTTGAAGAGTTGCCTCGAGCATACGAATTGGCAGCCAAAATGGATCGCGATGTAATGGCTGAACAATGTATTGTTGGTGAGGAGCTTACTTGTCCAGTTGTGGGCGAGGGCGATAGTGCAGAAGCTTTGCCAGTCATTCGAATCATTGCCCCTGAATCTAATTACGATTATCACAACAAATATTTTTCGGATGACACGAAATATTTATGTCCAACCGGATTAGATCTGGAAGTTGAAGCAAAGGTTCAAGAGTTAGTCGTTCAAGCTTATCGTGCATTAGGTTGCCGGGGTTGGGGGCGTGCTGATGTGATGTTAGATAAAGCGACAAATACGCCCTATTTATTAGAAATTAATACATCTCCAGGAATGACAAGTCATTCGCTTGTGCCAATGGCTGCTAAGGCTGCTGGAGTGGCGTATGAAGAATTAGTCTTGTGGCTGTTAACACAAACTGCACTTTCATTAAACGATGAGGCTCGAGGCTAAATGACGACACACGCTTATAGTTCTCGTAGAACACCGCCAAAAAATTCAATTGGCAAATCGATATTGGAAAAATTAAAAGCCATGATGGCAGGAGCAGGTTCATTGTTGGCATTTGTATTTGCGCCAATTTGGAATCATCCTGATCGTATGAAAGTTGTGACGCGTTGGCTATTTTCCCTATTTGGAATATTAATTTTCCTATGGTTGATGTTCTGGTTGGGTCAGCGTCCTGTCTTTACGATTAAACAAATTCAGATTGAATCGAGTACAGGCGAGCCATTAAAGCACGTTAACTTGCCTGCAGTCCGTTCATTGGTAGTTGGTAATTTGACGGGTAATTTCTTTAGTATCCGTTTGGATAGTGCGAGAGCTGCATTTGAAACGGTGCCTTGGGTAAGAAAAGCAAGTGTTCGTCGAATTTGGCCAAATGGATTAGCGGTCACTATTGAAGAACATGAAGCACTTGGTATTTGGGGTAATGCGGATGAGCCAACATTAATTAATAAATATGGCGAACTATTTGTTGCTAACCATGCAGAAGCTGAGGCGGATGGAAAGTTGTTACGCTTTAACGGACCAGAGGGAAGTAATCAAGATGTGATGGCCTTGTATCGTCAATTGAATGATTGGTTTAAGCCTTGGGGTGTAAAGGCTTCTGAAGTTAATCTAAGTAATCGCTATGCCTGGAGTGCGAAATTAGATAATGGCATGCGCTTTGAGTTTGGGCGAGATTTAGATCAAAAAGATCGTGAGCAAATAAATGCTCGAGTAGAGCGATTCTTCAAAATTTGGCCAGAACTTCAAGATAAATGGGCCGGCAAGGTTGAGACTGTCGATTTACGTTATCCAAATGGATTTGCTATACGTTTAGGTAATGGAAAAACATCAGATTACGCATCTAGAGATAACGATGCTCAAGACGATGTTGCTCAACAAAGAACAGATGAGAAAAAGATTGCATCAAAGTCAGCTGATTCAATCAAGAAAGTCAGTGACAAAAAGTCTGTCAATAAATCTAAAAATGAAAAGCAAAAAGATAAACATGGGCGGAAAAATTAATGAGCATTGATAGTCGAAACTTATTAGTTGGCCTGGATATCGGAACATCCAAGGTGGTTACTTTGGTGGCTGAGTTGCGTCCGGATGGCGAGTTTGATGTGATTGGCGTTGGACAGGTCCCTTCTAAGGGCTTGAAAAAAGGCGTGGTCGTTAATATTGAAGATACAGTTCAGTCGATTCAAAAAGCTCTAGAAGAAGCTGAGGTAATGTCAGAGTGCCGTGTTGAAAGTGTTTTTGCAGGCATTGCGGGTAATCATATTCATAGCTTCAATACAACTGGAATGGTGGCTATTCGTGATAAAGAAGTTAGCGCACAAGATGTTGAGCGAGTCATTGAAAATGCAAAACCTTTAAATATTCAGACTGATCAACAAGTTTTGCATATGTTGATTCAAGAGTATTTGATTGATAACCAAGAAGATGTTCGCGATCCGATAGGGATGAGTGGTCAGAAACTAGAGGTAAAGGCGCACATTGTCACAGGAGCTGTTAGTGCGGCACAGAATATTGTGAAATGTATTCGTCGTTGCGGCTTGGAAGTTAACGATTTGGTATTGCAACCACTTGCCTCAAGCTTATCCGTATTGACTGATGATGAGAAAGAGCTTGGTGTTGTTCTGATTGATATCGGCGGTGGAACAACTGATATTGCAATTTTCTGTCAAGGTGCTATCCGTCACACCGAGGTAATTCCGTTTGCTGGCGATCAAATTACAAATGACATCGCAATGGCTTTGAGAACTCCAACAATTGAAGCCGAAGATTTAAAAATTCAGCATGGTATTGCTAAACAATCTCTGGCTGATCCGCAAGCGATGATTGATGTGCCAGGAATTGGTGAGCGAGAGGCTCGTCCAATGTCTCGTCAGTCTCTTGCGGCGGTTATCGAGCCGCGTGTAGAGGAATTATTTACCTTTGTCTTAGATGCTGTAAGACGCTCAGGATATGAGCATATGGTTTCGTCCGGAGTTGTTTTGACTGGAGGAACCGCCTTAATGCCAGGCATGGTCGAGTTGGCTGAAGATGTTTTCTTAAAGCCTGCACGCATTGGTGTGCCTGATTACAACGGACATTTAAGAGAAGTGTTACGCAATCCGAAATTCGCAACGAGTATTGGCTTGTTAAGAGAAGGTAAGTCACAAATGTTACGTGGACGTGCTGCTACTCCGTCAAATACATGGCAGGGAATTTTGCAACGAATGCGTGAATGGTTTATGGGAAATTTTTAGTTTAGTCGTCGTCAATCAAGGAGGAAGTTATGGAATTTGAAATGTTAGAAGCTGATACCGCTGGTAAAACCATCATTAAGGTGGTTGGAGTCGGTGGTGCTGGCGGTAATGCCGTCCAGCATATGATTCGCCGAGGTGTTCAAGGCGTGGAATTCATTTGCATGAATACCGATGCTGGTGCGCTTAAGCGTTCAAAAGCAGAATTGAACTTGCAGTTAGGCTTAACAGGCCTTGGTGCTGGTGCTAAGCCTGAAGTAGGAGCGTCATCTGCAGTTGAAGCTAAGGCTCGTATTGCTGATGCTTTGCAGGGTGCGCATATGGTGTTCATTACTGCGGGTATGGGTGGTGGTACTGGCACTGGTGCAGCGCCGATTGTTGCTCAAGTCGCCAAAGAAATGGGTATTTTGACAGTTGGCGTTGTTAGTAAGCCTTTTGACTTCGAAGGTGTGAAGCGTTCTAAGGTTGCCGAAGCTGGTGCACATGAGTTAGAAGCGCATGTTGATTCATTGATTGTGGTTCTCAATGAAAAACTATTTGAAGTAATGGGCGAAGATGCTGAAATGGATAAGGCATTTGGTTGTGCAGATGACGTATTGCATAACGCGGTTGCTGGTATTGCTGAAATCATTAATGAGCATGGCTTAATTAACGTTGACTTTGAAGACGTTAAGACGGTTATGAGTGAGCAAGGTAAAGCGATGATGGGGACTGCAACAGTATCTGGTGTGGATCGTGCGCGCTTAGCTGCTGAAGCTGCAGTAGCCTCACCTTTACTCGAAGGTGTTGACTTGTCAGGTGCTCGTGGCGTTCTCGTGAATATTACTGCAAGCCGCTCATTGAAATTGTCAGAGACTCGTGAAGTAATGGCAGCAATTCGTGGATATGCAGCAGATGATGCAACAGTTATCTTCGGCGCTGTTTATGACGAAACTTTGGGTGATGCAATTCGTGTGACGGTTGTGGCAACTGGCTTGAATAATGCACAACAACAGAATCAGCAACGTCCAGAAGTGGTTTGGCGTAATCAGGCAACTGGAACGCATGATGCTATCCCAACGATCAGCGATTTAGGTGCATTTGCGCCAACAAGTCCTATTGCTTCAGCAGCGATGGTAAATACAGCGGTAGCTCCGCAAGCAGTTGCTCCAGCCACTGCAATGCCAGCTCCAGTTGTATCACCAGCAGTTGACTATGCAGTGCCATCAGTATTTCGCCAATCGCCTGAGCGTCAAGCTCCGACATTGGGTGCTGATAGTTCACCGCAAGCTCGTGCATTACTAGAAAAAGGAACTGATTATTTTGAGATTCCTGCTTTTTTAAGAAAACAAGCAGACTAAGAAACTTAATTAAATCAACGGCATAGAAAATGCCGATGGCCGCGCACCTCCTGACGACGATGACTGCGCTACCATCGGTATTTTGCTATTCTGTAGGTTCATAACATTAAGGAGACCAAAATGATTGCAGTCGGACAAAATTTGCCAGAAGCAACTTTATTTGAATACATTGCAGAAGAAACACCAGGATGCACCATTGGACCTAATGCGTTTCAGGTTGGTGAAATTACTAAAGGTAAGAAAATTGTGATTTTTGGTTTGCCTGGTGCCTATACCCCAACATGTTCAGCTAAACACGTGCCTGGCTATGTTGCGCAATATGACGCTATAAAAGCTAAAGGTGCTGATGAAATTTGGTGTGTAGCGGTTAACGATGCTTTTGTCATGGGTGCTTGGGGCGCTGATCAAAAAGTTGGGAAGAAAGTGCGCATGATGGGTGATGGCAGCGCTGAATTTACAAAAAAACTTGGTCTAGAATTGGACTTAAGCGCTAGAGGATTAGGACTTCGCTCACAACGCTATTTAATGATTGTCGATAATGGCGTTGTGAAACATTTGGCGGTAGAAGGGCCTGGGAAATTTGAAGTAAGTGATGCTGAATCAGCACTGAAAAATTTATAAATCTAGCAATAACAAAAAGAGATTACGAATGCTTAAACAACGAACCCTTTCTGCTCCGATTAAAACGGTCGGAATTGGTTTGCATTCCGGGCGGAAGGCAACGCTTCATTTAAAGCCTGCCCCGATTGATAGTGGTATTGTTTTTATTCGCGTTGATCAAGAACCTGTTATTTCGATTCCAGCAGACGCTCACAATATTACCGATACTCGCCTTGCTAGCGTTCTACAAGTTGGCAGTTCAAAGGTGTCGACAGTTGAACATTTGCTATCAGCTTGCGCGGGTTTAGGTATTGATAACTTGATTATCGAGATAGATTGTGAAGAAGTGCCAATCATGGATGGTAGTGCTGCTTCGTTTCTCTTTTTGATTCAATCAGCTGGACTTGTTGAGCAAGAGGCTCCCCGAAAATTTATTAAGATTCTTAAGCCGATTGAGATAAAAGATGGCGACAAATTAGCTCGTCTAGAGCCATTCAATGGCTATAAATTAGATTTCACCATTGATTTTAAGCATCCTGCGGTAGATAAAACAGGTCAGCGATTTGTTATAGATTTTGCTGATACTAGTTATGTTAAAGAAATCGGGCGTGCTCGTACGTTTGGATTTGCGCATGAAGTAGAGGCTTTGCGCGAAATTGGCTTAGCCCGTGGAGGAAGCTTAGATAATGCGATTGTTTTAGATGAGCATCGTATTTTGAACAATGAAGAATTACGTTATGACGATGAGTTTGTGCGTCACAAAATCTTAGACGCCATTGGCGACTTATATTTAGCTGGGCATCCAATTATTGGCGCCTATGTCGCTGAAAAATCTGGACACGCTCTAAATAATTTGCTTTTAAGAAAAATGTTTGAAGATCCCTCAAGCTTTGAGGTTGTGACATTTGCGGATGAGGCACTTGCACCAGTGGCTTACAGTCCAGTACATGCCTTGCTAGCTAGCTAATTATTTTTTACGTAATTTACTTATTAGCTGATTAAGACTAGTTAATACCTTTGAATCGCTTGGCAATGAATTCGCTAGCGTCTCAAGCGCACGTTTGCCTGATTCCGAAATGACTTTTTTACTAAGTGGTGTATTGGACTGTAAATTAGTTACAGGCTTTTTAATCATGGGCGCCATTTTGATACTAAGCGTTTTAATTGGCCAATTATTGTTTTGCAAATATTTCAAAATAGAAGGCAAACTTTGCTTTAAGCGAGATGCGATCGCCCCGTTGCTAACTTGCAGTTTTAGCTCCCCATTGGATGAAATAACACTTGGCTCAAGCTCTTGAGCAAGGCTGCCTAAATTGACGGATTCAAGTGCTTCATAAATTGAGGCTAAAAGGTGTTGTCTTTCTTCCACTTTGTGGATAACCGAACTCATAGAGGAGGCCTGCTGATTTTCTTTGAAAAAATCAATTACTCCCTTGATTTTATTGGGTTTTTTATTATGGTTCGCAGGTATCCAAGAGCTCGTGGCTGATAATTTGCCAGAATTCTTGTTTTTTTGGGGTAAATCCCGTTTAGGTCTTTGTGGTGTTGTCATATATGAAGTAGGCGCGGGTGCTAAACTCATAGGCTAAATTTACTGACAAAATAACATGTTACTCGGTCTTATTAAGAAGCTTATAGGTAGTCGGAATGACCGCCTTTTAAAACAATATCGTAAAGCTGTTGTGCAAATCAATGCTCTTGAGAGTGGGCTTAGCTCACTAACGGATGACGCATTAAAAGCAAAAACAGCAGAATTTAAATCACGCCTATCCAATGGCGAAACTTTAGATTCATTATTACCTGAAGCATTTGCAGTCGTGCGTGAAGCAAGTAAACGCGTTATGAAAATGCGCCATTTTGATGTGCAGTTAATGGGTGGTATGGCTCTTCACCAAGGCAAAATTTCTGAGATGCGCACAGGTGAGGGTAAAACCCTTACAGCGACGCTTCCAGTTTATTTGAATGCCCTGACTGGTAAGGGTGTCCACGTTATTACAGTAAACGATTACTTAGCACAGCGTGACGCTGAGTGGATGTCACGTTTGTACAATTTCTTGGGTTTGTCTGTTGGCATTAATTTGTCGCAAATGGATCATGAGCAGAAGCAATCTGCTTATGCAGCAGACATTACTTACGGTACCAATAACGAATTTGGCTTTGATTATCTTCGTGACAATATGGTTCACGATGTTGCTCAACGTGTTCAGCGTCAATTAGCGTACGCCATCGTTGATGAAGTTGACTCGATTTTGATTGATGAAGCGAGAACGCCGTTAATCATTTCTGGTCAGGCAGACGATCATACGGATTTGTATGTCAAGATGAATGCGTTGCCATCTTATCTTGAGCAACAAATAGGTGAAGAAAAATCTGATGGCACGGGCGTTGAAAAACCAGGCGACTATGTTATTGACGAAAAATCTCATCAAGTATTTTTAACTGAGAGTGGTCACGAAAAGGCTGAAAAGGTTTTGGTTCAGTTGGGTTTACTCAAAGATGGTGATTCTTTATATGCACCTCAGAACATTACGCTGATGCATCATCTGAACGCGACTTTACGGGCTCACACCTTATTTCATCGCGATCAACATTATGTGGTTCAAAATAATGAAATCATTATTGTGGATGAGTTTACTGGTCGACTAATGACTGGTCGTCGCTGGTCAGAAGGTTTGCATCAAGCGGTTGAAGCAAAAGAAGGCGTTGAAATTCAGAATGAAAATCAAACCTTAGCTACCATTACTTTCCAGAATTATTTCCGTATGTATGCCAAGTTGGCAGGTATGACAGGTACAGCGGATACTGAAGCGTATGAATTCCAAGAAATTTATCGCCTAGAAACGGTTGTAATTCCGCCGAACCGAATTAGTAAACGTGTCGATAAGCAAGATCAAATTTACAAGACTTCGCAAGAACGATATAACGCTGTTATTAAAGATATTCAGGATTGCTATGACCGAGGTCAGCCAGTATTGGTTGGTACAACATCGATTGAAAATTCTGAATTAATCTCAGGCTTACTTGATCGTGCAGGATTGTCTCATCAGGTGTTGAATGCAAAACAGCATGCTCGCGAGGCTGAAATTATTGCTCAGGCAGGTCGTCCAAAAATGATTACGATTGCCACCAATATGGCTGGTCGAGGTACTGATATTGTTTTGGGCGGTAACGTTGAAAAACAATCAGCCTTTGTGATGGCAGATGAGTCACTGAGTGAAACTGATAAACAGTCAAAGGTCAAAACGCTTCAAGATGAGTGGGCTACCCTGCATGAGCAGGTTGTCGCTGCAGGCGGGTTGCATATTATTGGTACAGAGCGTCATGAAAGCCGTCGCATCGACAATCAGTTGCGCGGTCGTGCGGGCCGTCAAGGTGACCCTGGATCTTCTCGTTTCTACTTGTCACTTGATGATCCTTTACTAAGGATATTTGCAGGTGATCGATTGCGTTCCATTATGGATCGTTTGCGTATGCCAGAAGGCGAGCCTATTGAAGCGGCCATGGTGACTCGATCGATTGAATCGGCTCAACGTAAAGTTGAAGGGCGAAATTTTGATATTCGTAAACAGTTATTGCAGTATGACGATGTTGCTAATGATCAACGTCGAGAAACTTATCGTTTGCGTAATGAAGTTCTAGAATCAAAAGATGTTGGCGACTTGGTTGCTAACTTGAGAGAAAGTGTATTCCGTGATTTGGCTGCGGCGTATGTTCCAGCAGATTCTTTGGAAGAGCAATGGGATATTGAGGGTCTCCAATCTGAGTTGGCCTCGGAATGGAGTATTCAGATTGACCTAAAAGGTCGGGTTGAAGAGCAATCAAGTGTTGATGATGAGGACCTTGTTAATTGGGTGATTGAAGCGGCGAATGCCCACTATCAATCAAAAGTTGCTCAAGCAGATCGTGAGTCATTTGCTAGTTTCGAACGTTCCGTTTTCTTATTTAGCCTTGATACGAATTGGCGAGAGCATTTGGCGGCGTTGGATCATTTGAGACAAGGTATTCATTTGCGTGGATATGCCCAGAAAGATCCAAAACAAGAATACCGACGCGAAGCATTCGAGTTGTATGCTGAATTACTCGAAACGATTAAGCGTGATGTCACTCGTACCATCATGACTGTACAAATTCAGTCGGCACAAGAATTGAATGATGCGTCTGATGCAATACAAGAAGATTTGGGTCAGTTGCGGGATGTTCAATATCAACATGGAAATCCAGATGAGCAGGAGTCGTCGGATAACGTTGTCAATGTTGCGAATTCGCCAATTATGAACGCTGGGCCAAAGGTTGGTCGCAATGACCCTTGCCCATGTGGTAGCGGTAAAAAATACAAGCACTGCCACGGACAACTCGCATAGGATTCTCAAATGTCGGTTAATTTGCCAAAGTTAGATAGCAAAAATCTAAAGCCGGTTGCGGGCCTTAAACTCGGCTACGCACAAGCAGGTATTAAAAAGCCCGGCAGAAAAGATGTTCTCTTAATGACTGTACCTGAGACTGCCACTGTTGCTGGGGTGTTTACTAAAAACCGCTTTTGCGCGGCACCAGTTCAGGTCTGTAAAGATCATTTGGTAAAGGGTCGGGGTATTCGTGCATTACTCATTAACACTGGGAATGCAAATGCGGGTACCGGTGAAAGTGGACTTAATCACGCACTTCAAACGACGCAAGCTGTTGCTTCAACCTTGGGTATTTCACCTGAGCAGGTGCTTCCGTTTTCTACAGGCGTCATTTTGGAGCCATTGCCAGTCGATAAAATTATTGCCGCATTACCTCAAGCAGTTGAAAATTTAACTGAGGATGCATGGTTGTTTGCAGCTGAATCAATTATGACAACTGATACTGCACCTAAAGCATATTCCCTTCAAACTGAGATTGCAGGTCAGCCTATTACGATGACTGGGATCAGTAAGGGCGCGGGGATGATTCATCCCAATATGGCGACTATGTTGGGTTTTGTTGGTACGGATGCGAAGGTGTCTCCTGCGATTTTGCAGCAGTTAACTAAAGAAGCTGCAGATCGATCATTTAATGCCATTACGATTGATGGCGATACGTCTACGAATGATTCATTTATTGTTATTGCAACCGGACAAGGTTCAGTTGTAATTGACCAGCCTACTGGGCCAGCTTATGAAGCGTTTAAAAAATTGCTTTTTGAAACTTCAATAGAGCTTGCTAAGATGATTGTGCGCGATGGTGAAGGCGCAACAAAATTTATGACCGTTCATGTTAAGGGTGGCAAAACGTTTGAAGAATGTGTTCAAGTGGGTGAAGCAATTTCTCACTCACCTTTGGTGAAGACAGCTTTCTTTGCAAGCGACCCGAATCTAGGACGTATCTTGGCGGCAATTGGATATGCTGGAATCGAAGATCTCGATGTATCTCGAGTTCAGCTCTGGCTGGGAGATGTTTGGGTTGCTAAAAATGGCGGCCGTAATCCAGATTACAAAGAAGAAGATGGCCAGCGCGTTATGCAGGCTAATGAGATTCTTGTGACTGTTGAATTGGGTCGTGGAGAGGTAGAGCGCACTATGTGGACCTGCGATTTATCTCACGAGTACGTTTCCATTAATGCTGACTATCGTTCATAACTATGTCTGAAAAATTAGAGCGCTTATTAAGCTATCTAGATACATTCTTACCTAAGCCTCTCGAAGAGAAAGATTGGAAAGAGGCGGTAGCATTTAGATGGCGTCGTCGGGAAAGCTTTTTAGGTAATGTTGGTTATTTGCAGCCTGTAAAACATATCTCTTCAATCGGTTTTGATGATCTGCAAAATATTGATCGACAAAAAGAAAGCATTATTTCAAATACGCGCCACTTTATTGAAAATAAGCCTGCTAACAACATTCTTTTAACAGGTGCTCGAGGTACTGGAAAGTCCTCCTTGATTAAGGCTTGTTTGAACCAATTTCAATCACAAGGTTTGCGTTTGGTTGAAGTTGATAAGGAGCATTTGGCCGATTTGCAGGATTTAACTGAATTACTCGCAACGCGGCCGGAGAAATTTATTATCTTTTGTGACGATCTTTCATTCGAAGATGGCGAGTCAGGTTATAAAGCGCTTAAATCAGCCCTTGACGGCTCTGTTGCTGCGCAAGTGGAAAATGTATTGATTTATGCCACTTCTAATCGTCGTCATTTGTTACCTGAGTATATGAAAGATAACGAAAGTTACCAACATACTAGCGATGGAGAAATCCATCCAGGTGAAGTGGTCGAAGAAAAAATTTCATTATCAGAACGTTTTGGCTTATGGATTTCTTTTTATCCACCTAAACAAGATGAGTATTTGGCAATCGTTGCTCATTGGTTGAAGCACTTTGGGTTGAACGATGCTGCAATTAAAGCGGCGGAACCAGAGGCTTTAATTTGGGCCCTTGAGCGTGGCTCGCGTTCAGGACGTGTTGCTTGGCAATTTGCTCGTCACTGGGCAGGCTCGCACTAATTATGTCAACCTTAGAAGCAACTTCACGTCCGGTTACGGAAGTTGCTGTTGGTGTCATCCTTAAATCAGATGGTTCATGTCTTTTAGGTCAGAGACCCGAAGGTAAGCCCTATGCTGGGTATTGGGAATTTCCAGGCGGCAAACTAGAGAAGGGTGAGTCTGTATCGCAGGCGCTTGCTCGAGAGCTCAAAGAAGAAATTGGTATTGAGATACTAGGAAGTGAACCATGGCAAGTGATTGAGCATGATTATCCACATGCGTACGTTCGACTCAACATTCATCTGGTAAAAAAATGGACAGGTGAGCCGCGCGGACTCGAGGGGCAATCTCTTGCATGGGTAGAAAGTCCAATTAAGGTTGAGCCTAAGTTGCAGCCACTGTTGCCAGCAACCGTTATTATTTTGGATTTAATGAAGGCAACGTTAACGCTTTAATCTTGGATTAAAGATTGCAAAGCGTTAATTTAAATTGAACGTCAGATGAAATTGCGTGGGGTTTGCCATTGTTTTCGGTTTGTAAAAAGCGAATCCATAGCATATGTTTATTGGCACTGATTTCTGGGATCAAATCAGATTCATTAATATCAACACGAATTAACTGATAAGTTCTACCGGACAGCATTTGTTGGAAAGAGCCATTTGTAGCAATGACTTCATGTGGATCACCAGATTGGCGAAGTAAGCGCAAGAATAAATGACAGGCGGCTTTCCATGGGCCAAATGCAGTAGTGTAAGTTTTTAGCTGAGTTTTGCGTAACTCAGGATTGAGTTGTTGCCAGTTGTAAAAATTTGGCAAATCAACAGGGCTTGTGCCCCCAGGAATACTAATTCGAGAGCGAATAATATTTAACCATTCACTTTCGTTAATCAATGTATTTGGTTTTCCAACCATTTGGTTTACGTCTTGCCAGCAACTATCAATATCAGCAATAGTGCTCTCAAGAGCAATTTGATTAATAGAGGCATCACTTCTTAACGTGCAAAGAAGATTTTTTTGACGTTCTAATTCTTTAAGAACGTTTAATTTAAGATCGGCACGAGAGGTAACTTCCGCCAAATCAAAAAGTAACGTAATGGCAGTTAGGTGATGTTCAGGTTCATTTGAATTTAGAAACAACTCAAAACGCGCAAACAGATACTCCAGTCGCAGCAAACTGCGAACTGTTTCGTTGAAAGGATATTCATAAGTCATCACAAGAGTTATATTCTATGACGATTTGTATCATTATGGAAATAGTAAATTTCCCTTAAATACAAGAATTTACAGATTATTTTGTTAACTCTAGGGCTAACCCGTCAGGATTCCCTGATGGACGGTTTGTACCTGAGCCTTGAGCTTTTCTAAGCTCGCCCCATTATCAATTACAAAATCCGCG
>CAYFKO010000014.1:0-1181 GCA_964343765.1 uncultured Polynucleobacter sp.
TCATAATATTTTGCAGCCTCTTCTATGGTTTCAAAATATTTTGTTTCTTTATATTTTCTATTTACCTTAATTCGTGCAACCCATGGTTTTTTTAAATTTCTTCCACCAAAAAATGCTACCCCTCTGAATGGGTGCAATAATTTCTTTCTTGGTCTAGAGCGATTACAGGTATTTTGGCTTGGTGTACAGATGCGAAGATTTTCTTTTCTATTATCAAATCTATTTCCATTGATATGATCAACCTCCATTCCTCTTGGATTTCCCATTATTTGCCTATGCAAAGCCCGTCTTATTTGCTTTTTATTTTCAATCCATCTCACGTAAATTATTCCATCTCTGCCAAGCTGCATTGCTTTTGCATGGATGCAATCTTCATCATCTATTAAAACTTTATCCCCTGTTTTTCTTATTGTCAGATGCATACTCGCCTCAGAAAGGTTTAAGATACCCAATGACTTTCAGATCACCGTTCTTTTTCATGGACCTTTTTGTAAGATAAATGCCACCGCCATTTCTTTCGATAGATCCATCTTTATTAAGACCACGCTCTGTGTTCCCTTCAATGCAAAGCATTTGATCACCGTCATGCTCTAAATAAACTCCAGTATGACCATTCGTAGTTTGCCCATGTCTCCAAATAACAATAGCACCAGGAAGCGGAAAGTATTTCACGCGACAATCTTCTGAGCTTTTAGCCCATACAGTTAAACAATGCTCTGATGCAAATAATCTAGAATAAATACCGATCTTGGTTTCAACATAAGCGAGCATTGATTGCTGAAATGCCATGCACCATGCTTCACGATTAGCATCTCCGATTGTTTTTTGAATAAGCTCTACAAGAGGACCCTTGTTGTTCCCACCCTCTTCTCTTATTCCAACGCAAGATTTAGCGGCTTCAATGAATAAAAGACGAGCGTCTTTATTCTTGATTGCTTCTTGGGCCATGCCGTTTTCTTTTAGTTTGTTATCAATAAAATCAAATAATGCTTTTTCAATGTGTCTCATTTGCAACGCTCCTTACTTTGCTTTTGCGCTTCTCTAATCCAATTAAAAACAGGTCCCACATCTGAATCTTTAAACCCAAAAACATGAGGACATTGCTCCCACGGCACCCATTCGCCTTTATCGACTTTAACTGGATCTTTCGAAATCACTTTGTGACGAGTACAACTCAAAGT
>CAYFKO010000014.1:1191-2269 GCA_964343765.1 uncultured Polynucleobacter sp.
TCAGGACGGGCAACATAAAGTTCGTCAGCAGGAAAATTAGGAAGTCCATCGGCACAGCCAAGAAGGAGACTAGCCGTTAAATAAATCGCGCTCTTTTTCCAAGATTGCATCTTTATCCCCCTTCTTTTCTGCATCATGAAGTTTATCGAGATTCTCTTTCTCTTTTTTATTCTGCTTCTGTTTTTCAACAAATCCAGTTACAGCTTCATACATGGCTTTACCGCCCAAAGTTAAAAGCCACTGTAACACATAGGCGATAATTTGAGCGATAAAAGACATTTTACATTTTCTCCACGTATTCTTTGACCCAACCGAAGGCGACGTCATCAAATTTATTTGCTGAATCTGCTACGATCTTTTCCAAGAAAGGCAAAAGCAATTGAACCGCAAGATCTTTTGCTAAACCTTTTTCGTCTACGTGTTTATCGAGTATTTCTAAAAGCTTCTTTGTGTCCATAAAACCTCCTATGGTTTTTTTGTTCTCTCCACATATTTTAAGCGATCTTCATGATCATCAATTTTTTTTTGCATTCCATCTGTTCTTTCGACCATGATGCCAATTTTCAGATTCAATTCATTAACCGATGACGAAAGTTTTTCAAGATTACTTACCCCTGAGCTAACTACGAAAATTAGGAGACCACCAAGGACCCATGTACCAATTTTATAAATCATCTCTTGAGCATTCATTTTTGAGCCTCTTGATTTAACCCTCGATTAATTAGGCCTCGTTGCGCTCCTCTTTGTAAAGCTTGAATCAATTCAGGAGATGCGTTCGGTATCATGCGCTGTAATTTCAATGCGGCTTCGACGGCGGCGGGACTTGATAATAACCCACCCGCTTTTTCGCCCATATAATACCCAGCGGCAACCGATGCTGGAGAATGACTTATTAATCCTCCGGTTAAAGCCCCGAGGGCTCCGCCTATTTTGCCACCAAGAGCTTGTCTCGCTACTTTTTGGCCTGTCTCGGCACCAGCAGGAATCCATTTCGCATCACCGAAATATTGAGCAGCACTGAGTTTCTCAGCGTCTGATAAAATATCTTTACCGACGATTTTACCAAGCTCTTTTAATG
>CAYFKO010000014.1:2279-15474 GCA_964343765.1 uncultured Polynucleobacter sp.
TTTGACCCTTACCCCGCAGCAAGAAGGGCCGCCTCGGGTTTTTCCACACCAAGGAGATTAACGTGCATATTTTCATCAAGCTCATGAAGCCTACTTAAAACTTTATTGGCTTCACGCACGGATGGTTCAAGGTTACTAATTTGTTGATTCAAAGCTTTGGCACCATCTTTTGCAGCAAAAGCGGAATCTTTCCCAAGAGAAAATACTTCACCAGCTTTTTTATAAGCAGACTCAGCTTGATCTTGAAAAGATTTTTTAAATCGATTCGCAGTCTGGATCGGTATCGTCAAACCTGTTTTTGTTTGAGTTGCGGCTGATTGAATTTGTTCGATCAGATCATCAATTTGTGAGATTTGCTGCGCATCGGTTTTAACCTTAGGATCTAATCTCGTTCGAACATCAATCATTTTTTGAATTACTGGAGTTACTTCGACTTCTTTAGAACTATTTTGAAGCGCATTTTCGATTTGATCACCTAAGGCTTTTTTCTTAGTGAAAATCGCATCCATAGCATCTTTCTTAACTTTATCGGCCATATTGGGGAAGTTGCCCTCGGCATCGATGTACATTTGTTTTATCTCATCGGGATTCTTTTTAAAGACTTCAATAGCTTTTTTAGGGATACCAGAAAGGGTTTCACCGAGCTTCATCATTTTCTCGCCGCCAACCTTCGCAATTTTCTCGGCTACTGGAACGACACCTTTTTCAAATACAGTTGGCATTACTGAGCCCATGCCAGCGCCTAAAGCCATGCGTTTTAATTTTTCTTCGTCGGTCATGCCTTCGCTTGCGCCGTAACCTTGGATTGCCCCGAGTCCTGCGCTCTGTAAAGATCTACCAACTAGACCAGCAGCAGGAACAGGAACAGGAGCCATCATTCCACCGGCAAATTGAGCGATTCCAGAGGCGACCGGATGTCGCTCTTCTGCGCCTTTTAAAAGCTGCTCATAAGAACCTTTAGCTTCTTGATAGCCTTGCCCAAGTTTTTCTTGATCTAGCAACTCTGGTTTTTGAAACCCAAGTTGTGATCGATCTGGCATTCCGAGGCCCTTGATCCCGATAGCACGACCACCAGCCTCTAATCCGCCAGCAAATTTTGGCAACAGCCCAAAAGCAGCGCCACCAGCAAATTTAGCAAGCACATCTCTAGCCATCGAGGGTTCTTGAGTTTCTACTGGCTTAAACCCATCCTTCGCAGCAAGTTCTAATTTGCTTGGATGTACTTCGCGAATATCTTCGCCATTAGAAACTTTAACTAAAGGAACAAAGCCATCAGATCTTGCTTTATCAAGATTTTCTTCTGAAACACTTCGAGTCTCAGTTCCGTTTGATACTCTTAGAATTGGCATGGTTATTCCTCCCAAGAATATTTTTTGGAATTAAGCGATGATTTTTCCCCGTCCGTTTTCAATAGACCTTTTCGGCTTATTTTTTCTTGATCGGCTTTCGGATTAATTGGCGGTTGAACATTAGCTCCAGGAAGATCTTTTACAGGTTCTTGATATAAGTTTTTAATTTGTTCGTCCAAAAGGCCCATAGCCTTTTTGTTCCTAGCTACAGCATTGCCTAATTGCTCACGAAACTTTTTAATATCAGGTCCCAGAGTATATTTACCAACAAAAGGATTTATTCCAGGGCTTAACCATGCGCTAACTCGATCAGCCTCACCCGTGCCAAGTGCATCAGGTCCAAGCTGTGAGTTCATCAGTTTTAATTGTTCCTGAGCAGAAACGGCCTTTTGTTCGTCTGAAATTTTAGGATCATCAAGTTGAGTCAATAAAGAACCCATCATGTTATCAACTGATTGTGTTTTAGCTTTCTGATTTGCGTAAACGCCGAGTTGAATTTGATTCTCTTTGGGCATTTCTTTAAATTCAGAGCCTGGTTTTACTCTTGTTAAAGCATCAATTTGGGCCTGTTTTTTTCTTCGATCTAAATCAGTTTCTTCTTGTTTTATTGTAGCAATAAGACCTGGCATATATTCTTTCAATTCAGCCGCAGTCATTTCGCTTGGAATCTGATGTTTTGGCCCAAGAAGTCCTCCAAAGAGTTGCCTAGCTTGTTCGGATGACCTGCTTGTCGCAATGTTCTGCGCAGCTTGATTGCCTCGAATCAATGCCTCATCAGCTCGTTGCTGTTTCATTTCTGGAGTAAACTCCATTTGTCCAGTTTGTTGATTTTGTTGAACGCCATGAAGTAAACCCTGAAGCTGATTCTGTCTCTTAGTTTGTTCTTCTTGGTTTCTGATTTGTCTCATCGTTTGGTAACCGATAAGACCTTCTTTTATTCCGTTAGCGATGCTAGTGCCTAAACCGAAATCCATAATTACATCCCTTCGTAAGAACCTAAAGGTGCTAAAGTTGGTGTTCGTCTTGGTAGGAATTCTTGTGGGCTAGCGTAATTCATTGGATCAACTTCAGCAGCTTTTGCAAATTGTTTTCTACTCGCATAAGCCATTCCTGCGCCGTAGCTCGCAAGCCCACTCAATGCCCCAACGAATTCAGCTCGTTGGGCATCCATCGCGTTTTGAGCATCTCTCAACATTTGTTGATAGTTATTCTTTACGTGCAATTGTTGAAATGCATTTGCAGCGGCTTGTCTCAATGCTTGCGTTCTATTTTGCTCTGCTGTGAATTCATTCTGCGTCTTGATTCGCTTCAAAGTATCTTGCGTTTCACCAGCATAGACATTTCGAATAGCCTCGTTCATTCCAGGAGTCGTTCCAGTCGCAGCAAAGCCACCACTTGGACCGTATTGCATACCGCCTAATTGCGCTACTCTCTGCTCGATTCCTTGATTCAATGGTGCTTGAAATGATTGTGCTGATCCTAGAGCTTGTTGCCGTTGTTGGTTCATAAGGGCTTGCGTGGTTGGATCTAATTGCACCTGTCGTGGAGCTGATGGTGTTTCTTGTGTTCCAAAAATGTCCATTTTATTTTCTCCCGTCTATGCTAAGGCTGCCAAAAGACCAAGATTACCAACAGTTCCTAACACAGAACCAGTCATTTGATTCTGCATTGCTTGTCTTTGTAATGCTTGTTGGTAGATCGCATTTTGATAATCCTGAAGATTGCTTTGTAGTCCAAGGCCGGTTTGAATCGCACCACTTTGAATTTGATTACCAAGACCTAAGAGGCCTTGATTGGCTTGGGCCATGTTATTCGCTAACGATTGCTGACCCTGAGCTTGTACTTGATCGCGTTGAGACTGAGCAAGCCCGCCGTAACCCATGCCACGCGCTGACATTCTTTCAGTCGCAGCTCGTTGCCCAGAAGCGATATCGCGCACAGAGCGTTTCATGAGGCCCTCAGCGATATCTTGTTGCATCTGTGGCAACCGCTTTTGAAATTCTTGGTACTGGGCCTGCTGGCCAGCCATAATGCTATTTACATCTTTATTGTCCTGATTATCACCACGTTTAGATGCTCCAACCACAGCATTGGCAACATTATTAATTAATGGTCCAATGCCCACGTTTGTTCTATCTATCCCACCAAAGCGCACTCCCGTGGCATTTTCTATAGCAGTACCTACCGAACCAAAAGTATTTCCCCCGCGACCTGGATGTATTCCAGTTCTATCTTCTACCCATTCTACAGGATTCCAACCCATATAAACTCCCTTAAATTAAAATCAGCGTTACGGTTGTTGCCACGGTCGAAGCTAAGTAAATTTGAGAGACGTTATCTCTATTCGCATCGTGGTAAATATCGCACGCCGCTGATTTATCGACAACGATATATCTTAAACCCTTTTTATTTAGACTATGAGTCACTGCTTGATAGACGTTCGCTTGCGCAAATCTGATCGATACAGTTTGGCTAAGAATATTAGAATCAAACTCAACAGAGCCACCTAAGATATCATGTAACTGATTAAATCCTTGCGCCGAGTAACGAATAAGATCTTCAAGCGTTTTGATATTACTTAAATCGGGATGGTATTTTAAAACACCCATCTTACACCCTCCTTTGCAATCGAGATTCAATCGTAAAGCCGTGAATCTTCAACGGTGAGTTGCTTTGATTCAAAGTGATCATTTCAAAAGCAAGGGACTTAGCGCTTATTCCGTAATCGATGCGATCTTGGAATGCGCCTAAGTAGATAGTTGTTCCAAGAACAATCGAAGTCCCGTAATCTTGATAGAAATTAATCTTATTTGCAACGGTAGAACCCACGGCATCGGCGTTCATATAAAGGCGTCTAAATTGCTTTTGCACGCTATCGCCCATGTCGTGAAGATAGCGTGTCTTAAAGCTTAGTGTGATTCCTGATCCGTTGTCTGATAAAAAGCTTGCCGAGAACCAGTTAACTCGTCCGCTGTAATCTCCACAAAATAATCGTCTAACTGAATTGTAACCTTGGATTTCGGCGAATATACTTGGATTGTATCCGGTATGTGTTGTCCAGGCGTTTGCAATGTAATCATAAACGAGCACGATGTTGTTAGTTGACGAGCCATCGATGGGGATAGCAAAGAGGACCTGATTCCGAAGTTTATCATGAGCAGCACACGCTTCCGTTAAGGCCGCATTGTAATTCATGCGGTCGAATATTGGTTGAATAGGCGTGCTTTTAAATGAGATCTGCGCCCCGGTGTACTCAATAACACCCTTTCGGTCTAAAAAGAACATGACGTTTTCAAAGATCACGACAGAGCGATTATTGAGACATCCGTAGATATTGCTTACTTCCTGCATGAAGAAGTTATTAGGATTATCGCCTGTTAGAACGTGAAAGCTGTTACGTTTAAAGATGTACAGCCTAGTTTGATATGATTGCATTGCCGTGATGTAATCAGCATCGTTCGTTCGAACTTCGAAGTTATTTTGAGGCATGAATCCTTCGGGCTCTTGTACATCGCTAAACCATACGGTTGATGGCGACGAACTAAAACCTGCACAAAATAATCTATTATCAAATACCGCCAAATATTGTGGGAAAAAAGCCGGTCTATTTGGCTTTGGGTAACCTTGTAATTTCAATGCAGTTTGCGTATCTCGATAAAAATCAATGTTTTGTTGTGGTCCAAATGTCATTCCAAGAACTGCATATTGATTTGCATAAGGATTGGCAACTTGACCAGCGTTCTGCGCCATCCCTGCCCATCCAGTTACGCCACCAGTAGTTCCGAGAGGGATATGAGTAAGTGTTGAACCAGAAGCAGGATATGAGGCTAATTTAGTGAATTGATATGACCACGCCGATGGCATCACTCCGTAAACGAATTGATTTAAATAATCGTTTGTTACATACGAGTAAACATTGATTGCCGTAATTCCAAACGAAAGCGGTGTATTTACAGATAGTGTTGATTGGATTATTGCATTTCCATAATTAGCACCAAGGCCAACGGCGCCACCAAGAGACATCACGGTGCAATTTGCTGTTCCCATGATCGATGCCAGAGGAACAATGTTACTTTCAAAACCTCTGTTGTTCACATAACTAATATAAAATATAGCGGTTCCAGTGTTGCCAAAACCTATAAGTGTTGTTCCAGGGCTGGTTACAGTTTGCCAATTTAAAGTTGCTCCAGTTGGAATCGGCAATCCAACTAATGAAGTCGTGACTCCGTTAAATTTAAAAAAGCCAGACCCGTTTGCGATAAAAGCTTGATCGACTAAATATTGAATTGAGGCGTAATTTCCTTTTAATTGGCAAGGCGCGAATTCTTGCGACCAATTCCAATTCAAAATAGATGACGTCACGCCGCCGAACATTAGATAACTTAATGATGAGCCTTGGTAAAACATTCCGTTCGAGGCCATATTAAAACTATTTGGACTCGATACTCCCGCAAAAACCCATGCTACGCCGTGAACCATGCCACGCAAGGCAAGTGTGCCTGGTTCCATAACAGTAGTTGACCCTAATTCGGTCAAACTCATGCCCTGAAAAGTTCCTGTCGTAGCACCGAACCACATGCCACCTGTTGCACCAAAAATAATAGTCGATGTTCCATCAAGCTTTTGATATTCACTCAATGCAATAATTTTACCTGCAACAGTCTGACCCATGTACTGAGTCGAGCCCCAGCGCTGAGTTAAAGAACCTGGCGTTTGAAAGTCATAGTTTTTAATATCAAGAAACTGGATAGGGCTCGTTAAATGAGGTGAAAACTTCGAGTTAATCCCACCCAAATTCTGATAATTCTCTGATTTAAACTTGGGATTCATGTCTCACCCTTTTCTTAGTAAAAATTCCAGTTATCAAAATCCATTACGTTAACGACTTGTCGAGGGATATCGTTAATGCGATCAACGGCCATTTTCTTGAGCATTTCTTCGTATCGGTTTTTCTTCAATACGAGATTATCAGGAGCGCGGTCATCTTTAATGAAACCGTCAAACGCTGCCACTAAACAAGCATATTCGGCAAATTGCTCAGGCACATCTAGCGAATCACTCGTCGCAGTCACATCAACAACACGAGGGCTATAATAGAGTCTTAAGACCAAAGCTGTTTGAGGTGTTGGCGCTATGACCATTCGATCTTTTTTGAAATAATAATTCGTTGGATTCCCAAGGCGTCTCGAAACCATGTCCTGCTGATTCAAAGTGATTGGAATTAATGGCTGTGCGTTTTCTTCGGTCGTATTGTAATTACTCATTACGACTTCAAGTCGATGCTCTTGCATGAAATCAGTTGGCAAAACGTACTCGGCTTGTCCTACTACAAGCGTTGTTTCGACTGGCTTTAAATACCAATTGTTTCCCGCTTGCAGTAGCTCTTGTTGTACATGACGTTGAGCTAGATTTAACCACGTGATGCAATTTGCACTTGTAAAGTAGCCGTTATTAGGATCATCGAGCCAGGAACTCATTAGAGTAATCGCAGTTGAAACAAGCATCCCTGCCCCTTTCTAAGGTGTGTATTCCCCAACAATGCCGTACTGTCTATTTGTCCACGTTGTCGTAATAGACGGTTCGTTATTCGTCCACGTTGTGCTTAAATTCATATAGTAATCTTTATCAAACCAAATATCGTATATCTGCCAAAGAAAGCCTCTGGTAACTAAACCGAAGCCATTTACAACACCGCGATTCTGGAGACCAAACGTCTCTAAAGATTCCCCGTAAGGAAAAACTGGATCTCCGTAAGATGGTGATGTAATTAATCCTGAAATCAAAGTGACATCTCCTTAATCCATTCTTTGGCGACTGATTTCCAGTCGTGTTTATCTAAATCGAGATCAACTTTTTCCCAAAGCTTGCCCTCTAAAGCTTTAAGAGTCGCTTCAGTATAAAGCTCATATTCTTTCTCGGTCACGCAATCATGATCTAGCATGATGCATTGATCTTTACTTTCAGCTTCAGCTAAAGTATTGGCAAGTGCTCCGAGCCTTCTCGTGACAGGGAAAACACCTAAAATCAGCATTTCAAGCGCAGTGATACAGAATGTTTCGATAAAATTACAAGGATGCAACCACAATACTGCATCACTAACATCTCGATACATTTGAGATTGTTCTGTAAACCCGTGGTATTTAATCCAAGATCTTTCAGCCATCATTCCTTTAAGTTTTTCAGCTAAAGCGCCTAAACCGTATTTGTAGAGATTATCTAGACCGTAGTAGACATGAAGCTCAAGATTTGGATACGCTTCTCGGCATCTATCCATAATTAATATAGATCGCTCTAATCCGCGATCAGGGCTAGACATCCAAACCACTTTATTAGGATTCTTAAGTTTTCTCTCAAAGTCAAACTTCTCTGGAGTAATCCCATTTCTAGAAACCCAAATCTTTTCGACTGGCACCTTTTGCTTAGCCATTACATAGTTTTTATGGAAATCAGATAAGCAAATAATCTTATCGAAGTTTTGCTGATGCTCAACCGTAGCAGTAGTCAGATCATGGCACCATAAATAGGTCGGCGCATTTGTGAGTTTAATGTTGTGTCTCCACGCGATGTGAATGCGCGGAAGATTCTTTGAAAGATACTCGTTCAATTTCGTATTTGAAATGTATTCAACGCCACTTTCAGCAATCAAAGTATCCTGGCGCATGTTAAAGACTTTCACGTTTCTCCCCGTGAATTCTTTTAAATACTTCGCCATTTGAACAAGAGCTGTTTCACTTCCACCTAAAGGCTTCGTTTTATAGATTTCTTCATCAAAAGGATACGCGCTTTGTGGTGGGCAAGTGATAACGATGTCTTCTGTTTGAGTTTGATTATTATCGAGCTTAACCAAGCCTTCAATGCGTTCGATCTCGTCAAAGATTTGTTTTGCTTCTTCGTTTTTAAAGAATTCGTAAGCGTCTTTGGCCTCTTTTTTCGCCTCTGCTAGCTTCCCAAGATTGAAATAACATTTAGCAAGTTGTAGGCGAGGCACGATACCATAACAATCAATGAAAGAATAAACAGCGCCTTCATAAGCACCCGATAACTCCTTTTGACTGATGCACGCCTTAGCTCCCCCAAAGAATCCTAGAGCTTTATGTATCTCGCCTTTATAAAGATGAACATCACCAGCGGTGCAATAGAATTCCGCGCGATTCGGTTCGATCTTAATTCCTTCGATGGCAAAATCTAAGGCCATCTTCAAAAGAGCAAGTTTTTCGTCGTGTAATTCGTCTTTAAGATTTTGAGCTGATTGAAACGCGCTGTAAGCTGCGTATTGAAGCGCAAGCACTCGATCATGGTGTTCAAGATCAATACATTTCAAAGCGTCTTCAAATGCCCATATCGCTTTATGGGGTTGGCCATTCTCATAGAGTTCTTTCCCGTAATAGAATTTAAGTCTAGATGGAAGCCCATCGCGTTCTTTGATTTCTTCTAAGATTTTAATGTTGCGAGATTTATCGGCTGTAACATCGGCAATATCTCTCATGTGATCAACAGCCCATGAAACAGCATAATCTTTCGACCATTCTGGTTTAATGATGATTCCTTCGTGGAGATCATATTGCCATTGAGGATCAAGAGAACGCTTAAAGACTCTTTCTCTAACAAAACTAATAATAGGCTTACCTTCGCCGTCTAAAGCGTAATGGTAAGTGGCAAAGAAACATTCAGAGAATTCCATAGCGTAGTTTTTCCACTGAATGAATGCTGCTTTGTCAGATAAACAATCATCTCCGTCCATCCACGCAAGATAATCAGTCTTTGCATGAGAAAATGAATAATTTCGAGCCTTACAAAATGAGTTTACCCATTTAAAGTGATGAATAAACACAGGACATTTAGCGATCTTTTCGCCTTCTTCTTTTAACCATTCTACAGTTCCGTCATCCGATCCAGTGTCAGTGATGTGAACCTCATCGAAACAACCTTCGATGCTATTAAATAAACGCGGCAGATTTTTGCGTTCATTTTTTACAATCATACAAAGTGCAATTGTTGGGGAAGCCATGCTTTTCTATCTCCTATTATGTTTTAGTGACTAATGATGCGCTATTGGCAATTGTTCGTACTGCAAGCGTAACGCCTCCAGTGCGATCACGAATTGACATAACTCCAGTGGGCTTTAAGTATGTCGATGTGCCCTCAAGGTTTTCAACAACTCTTTTTAAGTATCCGAATAAATCTACTGGATCTGTTGCAGAAGTTCCGAATGATGAAGCAGTCGATCCGATTCCTGCATAAGCCATTGTAAGCCCCGCAAGAAGCGTTGTCCCTTGAGCAAAGATACTTGTGGCGATTGCCGTGATCGTCACACCTTGAGCAACGTGAGTGGTTCCTAGGGCAATGTTTGAAGTACCAATTGCGATCATCGTCGCAGCGTACTCATCGCCTCGATCAACAGGATCGATTTGTCCATAGACATATCTTCCAGTTGAACCAGGTGAAGTCGTTGCTGCATCGATAAGAAATGCAAGTGGTGTTGTGACACCATAACTGAAAGTGTAGATTCCAGTTCCTACGTAAGTCTCTGTGATGCTCGGAGGAGTCACAGTTGCACCATTCGTCATATTAACTAAATATAAAAACGTTGCACTTAATCCAGTATAATTTCGAGGATCACCAGTGCCAAATCTAACGCCGTAGTATTTCATTTATTACTCCTTAGGTGCGCGAAGTTAGTAGTAGTGATGTGATGATGATGAGTTTCATGGTGACTCCCTAATAATTGCCGACTTTGAGTATTTCAAACCAATTTCTATTGGCTATATTTGCAATATTAAGTGAGGCTCCAGAACTTTGATAGATAGCTATCTCCACCCGCTGACCAGCAAGTAAATTTAGAGTTACATCACCGGATGTTCTTACATAAGTCGAGTGTGTTGCAGTTTGGAAATTCAAGAATCCGGGGCCAGCTGCCCCATCTATATAGACTGTAACCGTCCATTCTTCTCCAGCGGCCCAACCGCCACCTGAAGCAGAAAGAGTGGCACAACTTATTCTATATTTCCCAGAAACAGGGATAGTGGCTTTAAATCCCGTATTTGTAGTAGTGACGTTTCCGCTACCATTGCCAGAAACTATTCCGTGAGTATCATAATCTTTAGTGCCAAAATCAACAAAAGTAGTTGTTGCATTCGTTACTGCATTCCCTGCTGATGTGGTGTACCTCGCCGCTATTATCTCCGAACTTTGAATTTGTGCGGGGCCCGTCGATTTTTCAATCCAAAAATAATTTAGTCCGCCATCGGCAACTTTCGTGACCGTCAAACTGGCTGAGGGCGAAAGATAGAGCTGGATGTAATCTCCAGCATTGAAATAAAACTCTCCAGTTCCCCGTAAAGTAATTGGTGAGTTCGCAACAAACATCAAGGTTCTATCTAACCGATTTACCGTGAAGCCATCAAAATTAGAACTTCCGTTTTTGTATACTTGTAATTCGTTTTCATTATTAATAGCTTGAGTAACCACGTTGCCGTAAAATAGAGCTCCTACTTTGTACCAGCCGGAAACAGGTATAGTGTATTTATTTGTTCCATCATAAGCGCCGTTTGAATCTTTAACGACAGTCGTAAAATTTAAAAGTTGTGGTGTCGAAACTGTCGTAAATGTTTGCCCGACTGTACCTGCTGCTTTAAATGCGATGACATTTGTATTTGCATCGCTAGACATAATCGTGCTGGAAGACCAGCCGAGGATTGGGGCTTCAAAAAAAATGCTTATGGAGTCATTGGCCCCGTAAGTAAACGGAGTTGAATTAGTTATTGAATTTGAAAAAGCCGGTGCTGTTCCGGTATGAGTTTGTAGATTGGTATATTGAATATCAACACGTGATGAAGTGTCGTAAGTAATTTTTGCAATAGCATAATTCTGAACACCATCATCAAGAAATGCACCATAGCCTAAGGTTACTCGCCCAGCGGTTGTGCTTCCAATTTTTGATGAATCGAAGGCGAGACCTGATGGCAAGGATACAAACAGGCCGTTAAATGCCGCCGAGGCAGCAGAAAACTGAATATGCCCACGAACTTGTATTGAATCCCCGAACCTTCGATATAAAAATGTATTCGTGTTATTTGTAATCCCACCAGAAGCATGACTAATCGTAGGCGTATAACTCACCCAATCCGTAACAGGCGAGCCGTAGAGCTTGGCTTGGGGGCCACAATTCCAATTTCTAAAGCGAATCGTATAAGCTGTTGCTGTTGTTGTTGTTACGTGTCCAATCAATCGATATGACGTTGAACTTGATGATGTTTGAAATTCAAAAGCGAACTTTTCGATAATACCAGAGTTTTGAAGTGAATAAGGTGCAGGTTGAATTAATGTGCTATTTGTAACGTCATAAATCCAGAAGGTGAGATCGCCTGAAGCATAAGTTCCGCTTGCGATTAAATATTCAAGTGAACATTGAAGCACTTTTCCCTTATCGCTAGGATCGATACTAAAATCATAACTAAAGCCCTGACCTTGTTGGTTCGAGGCTCCGTGAGTGAATAAGAAATTGGTTGTGCCTCTCAATGACGAATCAGTGCTCACAGCATAAGTAATAGTTGGACTTCCACCTGTTCCATCGACTGGACTTGTCCCAGCAGCATCGGCATAGGTAGCCCATTTACCGATATTAGATCCATCATAATCAGAAATGTAATTTGGAAGTAATTGCGATAAAAGTTGCCATTTGATAGCAGAGAAATCGGTCTCAAATGCGGCGGCGGCTGTATGAGCTGTTTTACAAAGATAAGTCGATTGATTGTAATAAATTACATCACCAACGGCGTAAACCGTACCCGTCACCCACGCGCTAATTCCACCAGCTCCACCAGAAGGACCGAAAATCATAACTACCCCGCAAGAGAATATTTAAAACACAAAAAAGAAGGCGAGCGCCGTAGTAATCGGTTCCACTACGACGCCCATCTTACAGATTACAAAATACCGAACTGAACTTTGATATCTTGAGTAGGTCGAACTACTAAACTGATCGCAAGACCAGTTACAGCAGTGTTAGCCACACCCGAAGTGTACATAATAACGTCATTCGGTAATAGGTTCATTAAAGTTGAACCCCAAGACATAACGATACCAGACGCACCAGTTGCGGCAACGCCTGAAGTACCAAAGGCGCTTGGTACGTTTGAAGTTCCAACAGCCACAACGATAGCAGTTGCACCAGCTCCAGCAATGAAGCGGTTAACTGTCAAAGTGTAGTTAGGGGCTCCAGACAAACCGAAAGCTGCGATTTGACCGCCCTCGAGTACGCAAGGGTAAGGGATTTGTGCAACGATACCAGTCACACCAGTAGCAACAGCGCCCCACTGATGACGAAAAGTCACACGTTGTTCTGATACATCTTTTGTTCTATTTACAACAGCCATTTTAAGAATCCTTTCAATAATTATTGTTTAATACGTTTTTCATTTTTCTTTCGCAGATCTTTTTTCTCGAAGTTAGCAACGCGGGTATCACTAAACGTCTTTTTAAATTCTCCGTGGAAGTCATATAGAAATGACTCCGTGTCGTTCTTACGTTGACGCTCTAGTGATTCTACATGCTTTTCTTCTTGTTTTTCGAGATCTGCTACGATGTCACGTTTCCAGAGATCGACGAAATGGAGTCGTTCCCAAATCTTGTCTTTTCCCCAAGGGACGCCTTCGCCTTCCTTTTTCCAAGTATCGGTAAGAGCAAAGACAAAATGAGGAGTAAGTCTAAGAACGCTTATTGTATCCTGCTCGTTTAAGGCAAATGTCTCCCAGTAGTGACTCTCTCGAAAGATCGCAAGCTTCCCCTCTTGAATCTTCTTACAGAATAACTTCTCGTCGTATTTTTGCACAAAAGCAGACAAATCA
>CAYFKO010000014.1:15484-21633 GCA_964343765.1 uncultured Polynucleobacter sp.
CAAATCACGTTCTCGACTCACAAAAACCCCCATCAAAAAATCAATTACGGTGAAACGTAGTTAGTTAACACGCCACAAGAAGCAGGTTGCTCGTTGAACAAGTTAACAAAGTGACGAATACGAACTTCCAAAGCATCGACATCAGTCTGTGCGATGTACATAGAGCCAGTTTCATCGGCGAATTCCATCGCTGCAAGCTCGTACATTTTCAAGACTTCAGCAGGCAAGAAAGCGAACTTCAAAGACATGTCCTTATCAGGAACAACAGGGATGCCGTTGAAATCGAGATAGAACTTACCTTTCGATCCGAAAGTGCCATCACCAGAAGAAGTGTTAGCGTAACGCTTGTCTGGAGTAAGAAGTTTTTGGTAATACTTGAGTGATGTGAAATCAGTCCAAGCAGCATTGTATGATCCTACGTTACCGCGACGTAGACCTTCGTTAAAAGGTGTCTGCATGGCATCGATAGAAAGAGCGGCAGAAGCGTTGCTTGTTACGTTACCTTGGTAAGCCAAGTTAGTAGATCTATCAACTGAGTAAACAGAAGATGTTAATCCATCAAGAGCATAAAATAAGCCTTGGATTTCGTTGTTCTTAGAACCAGTGCGGATAAGCACGTAGTTCGCAGAAGCAGTCACGGGTTGATCCAAAACAAGAGTAGCAGTTGCGCTAGACGCCGTACCGCTTGAAATAGAGTTAACAGTGATGCCCGATGCAACGATGTTATCACTTCCATCAAGAAGATCGAAAGTCGAGTTTACATCGATGTACTTCAATGCGGGTTCACCAGTCGAACGACCAGTGATAACGAGAGACGTTGAGGCAACTGCTGCGGAGTAAACCAAAGCAAGATCTCCTGTTCCATCCCAAGACAATTGTCGAGAGATCTCGGTTTTAAGATCTTTGTAGCCCATCTCTAATTCGTAAGCAGCAGAGCGAACGAATGATCCAACGTCTGATTGAGACGCTTTAATCATTGGTCCAGTCACACCGAAACGAAGGTAGTTGAATTTCGCTGCGATGATCGCTTGAACGGTAGTTTGGCGACCGATCTTAGGTAAGTTACCGCCATCAGAAACCGCACCAACACCTTGGTTACGTGAAGTTCTAAGTGGACGAATAACTTGATACCCTGACCAACCTTGCTTTACTTTTTCGCAAGCGCGATAGATAGGGATCTCTTCGTTGATAAGATCGATAATCGGTCCTTGGTAATAGTTCTTTAGCTCTGCTAAACCTGAGCTAATACCCTGAAATGCGTTAGCCATTGTGTAAATCCTTTCACATTAATTAAGAGGCTCTAGCGACCAGAGAGATCTTTAACGGCGTGCTCTGTGATCTGAGCAAACTTGCTAAACTTAGCAGGTGCTCGACCGATAGTGCCGCCGCCAGAGTCTACATCTCGCGCCTTCTTATTCGCCTCGGTTTGTTGTTTCACCATCTCGCTATATTTAGACTTCCAGATGTCTTTCATTTGCGCGTCTACAGTCTTAAAGGCAGTCTCCCAGAGTTCGTCCGTGATCTTCTCGCCTCGATTATGGGCTTCGTAAATACGACCGATCACAACTTCCTTGAGCGCGTCGGGGTATTGCTTTGAGAATTTCTCAATCGATTGATTGATTTGGGCCTCATTCTTGGCAACTTCTTGCTCTTGGTAAAATGACTCTAGTTTTTGTAGACGAGCTTCGCGTTCGACATCGAAGCCTTGTTGTTGCTGAGTTTGTGGCTGTTGGTTGTTCTGAGTTTGTTGTTGTCCACCGTCTAAGACTTGTTTCAAATAAGAATGAAATTTCTCAGGATAGATTTTAATAAACTCTTGGGCCAACTGAGGATTGCTCTTTACCGAGTTCAAGTCATGATAGAGATTCTCGTAAAATTTCTGCTCCTGTGTGAAGCTTTCTCTATCCCTACTGAGTGCTTGGGTTTTCTGAGTGTAATCCTTTTGCCGCAAAATAGCATCACGAAGGTCTTTAGCGGTCCATTCTTGACCTTCGAATTTAAACTTACCGAGTTTTTCTAGCTCGTGGATTGCGTTTTGAACCTGTTGCGATTGCTCGCTCTGGTTCTGAGCTTGATCCATTTGCTTGGTCCAATCGGTATTGAAAACGTCCTTAGATGTTATTGGAGCATCAGGGGAAGATAGAGTGCTAGTGTCTTGCGACGGACTAACTTGTTCTTGTTGTTCTAACATCGTAGTAAATCCTTTTGATTAATTAACCCGCTTTATTGCGGTTTTATTATTTCTTCATTTCAGAGAGTTTAGCTTTAGCACCTTGAGCGGCTCTTTCTCTTAAGCCTAAAGCGCCACGGCCCGGGGTTTCAGAGCCATCGCTAAGAGCGGCTAAGATTTGTTGCAAAAGATCTGATTCTTTTCCTTCGGCCGCCATCTCGGCACTCTCTTCGCCGCCCTCTTCTTTACCTTCACCCTCAAGTTCTGGAGCAAGATCAGACTCCCCACGCTTACGGGCTTTCTCAAGAGGATCACCCTCTTGTTTCCCGTCAACTTCTTCGAGATCGGGTACAGGGCCAGATTTTCCGGCCTTTGCTTCTTGCATCTTTTTCATAAGAGCCATTTTTAAAGCATCCATGTTTAGTTATCCTATCTGGCCTTGGCCTGGTTGATTCATATTTGGTAATTGATTTGGTGGCGTTTGAAGCTCGCTTGGTGGCATCGGTTGATTACCTTGAGCATCGACTTGAGCCATCGCTTGCTCTGCCATTTGTTGGGTCTGAGCTACTTGCGGGTTGGCGATATTGCTTGCCGCTTGCATTCTCCACTCCATCACATAGAAGAAGATCGAGCGTTGCTGATCAGAAAGAGTTCTAAACTTATCCTCTAGGCGGTATTCATTCATGATCTCTAGATGTAATAAGTGATTATCAAACTCGTTCATGTCAGCTTTTAGAACGACAAGATCCATCTCTTCGATGGCTTTGATCACGCGGCGAACTTGAGCTTCGTCGAGACTTTGTTTTTTCCAGATCTCGTTGACGTCTCCATACTCAGTCATCTTAAGAACTTTAGCGATCACTTTAGGATCTTGAGGGTTACCCAAGAGGCCCATTTGATAACGACTAAGGATTTCTTGATTGCGAAGAACTTTAGATTGAGGCGCAGTTGATCCAGGGATGACAATCACGTCATGATTTCCACGAAGATCGCTTCCAACGAAATCTTTAACGGCGTAGCTTAAGCCTTCACCTGCAACTTTGAGCATTCGAGGCATGATGTAGTTCTTTTGAATATACTTAAGCGTAATACGCCCAAGTCTTGCGTAGGCTGATTCGTTACGAGAAGTTTGAACGCCGATTCGGGTTTGATCTTGTTCTTGTAGAAAAGCCATCCCTTGAGCTGGGATTGAAGCACTTGGTAATTCACGTCGAGAGACTTCGTTAATACCAGCGACGAAATCAATCTCAGCGTTCAATGTATCGTTTTCTTTATACGCATAAGGTGGGATCTGTGGAACTGGCATGACAGTTGGTGGAGGCGCGTTTGGTACAACGTTATACTGTACGACTTCACCACTATCGTTATTAAGAGCCTCTTGGCCAAGTCCAGAGCCTTTCGGTACGAGATACTTACCCGCAAGCATCTTACGAATCCAATCGGCCATCTTGGTGCGATTGATGTTGTACTGGTCTTGAACTGGTCTTAAATGCGTGATGATTGCTTCTGAGTTATAGCGTCCACCGATAATCATATCATCAAGCTTAACGATATCGAACTCACCGCAAGGGAGCTCACCGTCCTCTAGCAAGATCCCATTAGCGCACACAATGCGCCTTCCGTTTGGATGATCTTTCGAGCGTTTTTCGTAATAGACGATTTCGATCGCGCTATTTTTCATTTGATCGTGAGTTTGGGCACCCACAATACCCACAGAAGTCAAAGAGTTGGTTTTCATGTCATAGGTCGCAGATAAGAGCCAGGTATCTTCTTCTTTTACTAAATGGCCTCTTTCTGGGTATCTAGAACGATAGTATTCAAGCTTTCTCGTCTTTGCTTTAATCAGCCATTGGGCTTCATCAATATTCTTAGCAAGAGGATCAGGAAATACTTCGAGGCAATTTAGAACTTCGAATTTAACATCGCCTTCATAGCCTTCGAATTCCCCGGTTTGAGGATCGACCATTGGCTCGCCCTGATTCGGGTCCCAAACGCATTGGATATAAGCGTGTCCACCCTGCATCGCCATCATGAGAGCGTCTTGGCGCTTCTCAGTGAATCTTTGTTTTTCGAAGACGTTCGCTAAGACTTCGAGGCCTAATCGTGCGGCGTCTTTATCTTCTGTGCTATTACTATTTGGGCGAACGTCATATTTAGGCGGGTTCTGAGTAAGTCTAGCAAGGCGATTCTGGATTGTTGGGAGGATCTTATTAACTTTATATCGATTGCGTGAGAGTTTTCGTTTTGGATCGACATTTCTAAACTGCCTATAAGTAGTATCATAGTAAACGCCATCGAAACCTAAAAGATAGGCCACGTTGCACATGTACATACCCTCGATAGCAATTCGAGAGTTCGTTTGTCTTACTGAATCGATCTTACTTTTAATGTACTCAACGAGCTTTTTCTCGTCTGGAGCCTGATCGCTAGCATCGTTTATTTCCTCAAGATGTCCTTCTTCGGTGGCTTTCTTTGGACCAAATAAGCCCTTCGTAATGTCGGATAGCTTCATCGTGACACTTCCCCAATATATTAAGAAATCTTAAAGACCTAAAGTGTTGTTGAGTTCGTTTAGAACTGGATCATCCGAAATACTGGGTTCTTCTTGAGTGCTACCTTTTTTGGGGAAGTGGTCAGCTTGTTCAAGAGCACGGCTTTGGACATACTCAGCGTAATTTCTGCTCATTAATCTGTCAACTAGCCCGTTTATTTGGCGTTGATAGAAAATTATGACGGCAATATTCAACCCGACTAAACAGATTGCGATTATAAGCCACGGTAGCTCAGCCATTGGCTTGTTCTCTAGCTTGCTTGCTTATCATTTCAGCATAGGCCTCAGCATTCATTAGAGCTTCTTTTTCATGCTTTTCTCTGGTCCCGGCTAAATAAACTTTGATACCGCCGTCGCCGTAAGTCAGATATGGGCTCTTAGAATTCTTTAAAAGATATTTAAAAAGCTTTGGTCCGACCTCGATTGAATCTTCTCCTGCCATTTGGGCCTGGCCGATAGCGATTCGAAAGTGCTCGGGGTTATCGATGACCTCAACCTCAACCTCGGGTTTTACTAATTCTTCTGGGATCTCGGGCATGGTTACGATATCGCCCATTGCTTCGGCGATACCGAATTCGTCTACTGGTCGTTGTCTTGGCTTTGCCATGATGGTGCTCCTTTTACTCGATAGAGTCGGTTTGTTTAGATTGCATTTTATGGATATAATACTTTTCGTAATCAGGATGATTGGGTGCCGGGGCCTTATCCCACACTTTTTCGACTGGAGGTGGGAATGCTATTTGCTCAATGTTTGAGAGTGCGTCACAATTGCTTACCAAAATATTATTGGCAAAATAACAGCCTACGTCTTCAACTGTTAAATTATAAACATTTGCCCATCCGACGTTTTTCCCGCTGCCGCTGATTGTACAAATTTCTGTTACATTGTTTTGTGCAGCTCTTTTGAATCGACATTTTTGCCATAAATCTTTCGCCGCATGAAACACATATGTGTTCTTTTGGTTCAGCATACAACATAGACTTTCTTGCATGTTTACGATGCCACTCCCGTCCTTGCTCGGACTTATGCCATATAGAAGCAAGCGGCCGAATTCTTGCACATATTTCTCTAAGCTTATCAGGATCTCGTTTAGACTTTGCCAAGTTATCCTTGCGAGATAATAGCTGTAAGTTAGAGATGTCGTTATTAAGTGGATTGCCATCGATATGATCAACATCAAAGCCTTTGTTAGTTCTATATGAGGACAAATAATACCGTCTCTTCCCCATAAGATTGAATTTGATACCATTGAAAAATACGACTTTCGGAGCCTCCAAAGTATTAGGGATTTCCACGTTAACACCTCTAGTTCATTTTTATTAATGCATTCATAATTTATAAATTTTGACCGTGAATTCGAAAATACTGGATGATTAGGTGTTGCTATTAACCCAAATTTGTTAATAACCATATGATATCCAGTTTTT
>CAYFKO010000015.1:0-8330 GCA_964343765.1 uncultured Polynucleobacter sp.
CTTGGCGATCTTGTGTTAATTAACACGTTGATGATGCAACTATATATTCCGCTTAATTTTTTAGGAGTCATATACCGAGAGATTAAACAAGCACTTATTGATATGGACCGTATGTTTGATTTGTTGAGTAAAGATCAAGAAATTAAAGATGCATCGACAGCAAGGGTCTTAGTGATCCAGAATCCGGAAATAGGTCCAGAGATTGAATTCGAGCACGTTGATTTTTATTACGAAGCGAACCGGCAAATCTTAAAAGATATCAACTTTAAGATTGAAGCTGGAACTACCACGGCAGTGGTGGGGCATAGTGGATCGGGTAAGAGCACACTCGCACGCCTACTTTTTAGATTTTATGATGCAACAAGTGGTTCAATTCGATTTGATAAGCAAGAAATTAAGGATGTGAAGCAAAGTTCATTGCGCGCGGCCATTGGTATTGTTCCTCAAGATACCGTTTTATTTAACGACACGATTGGTTATAACATTGCCTATGGTCGTCCGAATGCCACTCAAGAAGAGATAGAGGCGGCTGCTCAAGCTGCGCAAATACACGACTTTATCCAATCATTGCCGGATGGCTATAAGACCTCTGTGGGTGAGCGTGGGTTAAAGCTGTCTGGCGGCGAAAAGCAACGTGTGGCGATCGCCAGAACATTATTAAAGAATCCCGCTTTTTTGATTTTTGATGAAGCAACTTCTGCATTAGATTCAAGAACAGAAAAAGCCATACAGGCAGAGCTTCAGCGCTTATCAAAAAATCGCAGCACTCTAGTGATTGCACATCGTTTATCGACCATTGTTGATGCCAAGCAAATTTTAGTAATGCATGAAGGTCAAATTGTTGAGCGTGGCTCGCACAATGAGCTAATGGAGCAAAATGGACGTTACGCTGAAATGTGGAATCTCCAATTAAGGGAAATTGATGCTTCAATTAACTAATATGACAGATTATGAATTTTTAAACCAGGCTTATAAAGAAGCATTGTCGGTTGCAGATCCTAGGCAATCCCTTGGCTTGGCGATTGATAAGGTATTTTCGTCGCCACCTACTGGTCGATGTTTAGTAGTGGGTGCTGGTAAAGCAGCTGCATCGATGGCTCATGCATTCGAGTTGCACGTTAAGGAAAAATGGCCCAATACGCCAATTGATGGTTTAGTTATTACGCGATACGAACACGATGTCAGCCTTGTTAATTGGAAGCGTCAAGTTGAAGTTGTTGAGGCTGCCCATCCTGTGCCTGATCAAGCTGGCCTTGATGGGGCGGCGCGCATTATGTCTTTGGTGAAAACGTTAAAGCCGGGCGATCAATTAATCGCCTTGATATCAGGGGGTGGATCTAGTTTGCTCACTTTGCCTGCCGATGGAATTGGTATTGAGGATTTACGTGAACTCACTACGGCCTTGCTAAGAAGTGGTGCGCCAATTGAAGAAATGAATGTGGTTCGTAAACATCTCTCTGCCATTCAGGGCGGGCACCTTGCGCGCATCGCGGTTGAGCAAGGTGCACAAGTAGATGCTTTTATTATTTCTGATGTTACAGGTGATAAACCCGAGGATATTGCTAGTGGCCCCTGTGCTGCTGATAGTTCGACGTATGCGGATGCTGTCAGCATTCTTGAAAAATATCAATTAAGCTTTGATCGACTTCCTGTATCCATTGCGCGGCATTTGCAAGCCGGTTTGCGAGGAGACATTCCTGAGACATTAAAACTAACGGATCCTTGTTTAAATTTGGTTCGCAATCATGTTTATGCAACAGCAGCAGCGAGCTTGGAAAAGGCAGCAGATTTTTGTCGTCGGCTTGGTGTTGAGGTTGTGGTGCTGGGAGACGATATTACTGGGGAGGCTCAAGAAGTTGGAGCATCTCAAGCGCAGTATGTAAATGACATTTATGCCGGCAAGCATAAACATTCATTACCTCTTGCCATTATTTCTGGAGGGGAGTGTACTGTCACCCTTCCTAAGGGAGTTCAAGGTAGAGGGGGGCGTTGTAGTGAGTTTTTATTGGCATTTTTTGCAGCAATTAAGCCCGAGTTCAAAGTTGCTGCATTAGCTGCAGATACAGATGGTATTGATGGAAGCGAAACGAATGCTGGCGCTTGGTTTTCGTTGACAGAGCGTGCAAAGGCAGTTGAATTATCCTTGGATCCCATGGCTTATTTAAAAGCACATGAGGCGTTTGGATTTTTTGAGAAAATTGGTGGACTTTATCAAACAGGCCCTACACTTACGAATGTGAACGACTTTCGTATTCTTTTATTAAGATAACTATGACTCAACTTACGATTACTAAGCCAGATGATTGGCATTTGCACGTACGAGACAATGAAGTATTGCCAGATGTTTTAGAGCACACTGCTAAACAGTTTGCTCGTGGCATCATCATGCCAAATCTAAAGCCTCCAGTGACAACGGTTGATTTAGCTCTGGCGTATAAGACCAGAATTCAGGATGCATTAGCGAAGATTGGGAGTAAAGAGGCGCAGGAATTTGAGCCTTTAATGACGCTTTATTTGACTGACAATACTTCGCCCGATGAAATTGATCGTGCAGCAGCTTCAGGCATTGTGGCATTAAAGCTTTATCCAGCTGGTGCAACAACGAATAGTGATGCGGGCGTTACTGATCTTCAAAAATGTTCAGCGGTTTTAGAGCGTATGGAGAAATTCGGTATACCTTTGCTTGTTCACGGTGAGGTTACTAATCAGGATATCGACCTTTTTGATCGTGAAGCAGTATTTATTGATCGCGTTTTAAATCCATTGCGTGAGCGTCATCCAGGTTTAAAAATAGTTTTTGAGCACATAACAACGAAGCAGGCGGCGCAATACGTATTGGAAGCCGACACGCAGCGACAAGCCCCTATTGGAGCAACCATTACGGCGCATCATCTGTTATTTAATCGCAATGCAATTTTTCAGGGCGGTATTCGTCCGCATTATTACTGCTTGCCAGTGCTCAAAAGAGAGGAGCATCGTCTGGCATTAATTGATGTTGCTACGAGTAATTCAAATCGTTTCTTTTTGGGGACAGACAGCGCTCCACATCCAAAACATTTAAAAGAGCATGCTTGTGGATGTGCTGGTTGTTATACCGCCTTTCATGCGATGGAGTTGTATGCTCAGGCATTTGATGAGGTGGGCAAATTAGATCAGCTTGAAAAATTTGCATCGTTTCAAGGCCCCGACTTTTATGGTTTACCTCGCAATAAGTCCAAAGTGACTTTGGTCAAAAAAGATCAAGTGGTACCCGCAGAGTTTCCCCTTGGGCAGGACAAAATTATTCCTTTACGAGCTGGCGAAATCATTCCTTGGACATTTGTCGGTTAGACTAGTGGCGCAGAGTTGGTTGGGCAATCGTCGCTTCGTTTACGAAGGGGAGGAAAGTCCGGACTCCATAGGGTAGGGTGATGGCTAACGGCCATCCACGGTGACGTGAGGAATAGGGCCACAGAGACGAGCGTATTTAGTTACGGTGAAACGCGGCAACCTCCACCTGGAGCAATCCCAAATAGGCAGGCGTTGAGGCGACCCGTTGAGCCTGCGGGTAGGGAGCTCGAGTCTACTGGTAACGGTAGACCTAGATGAATGATTGCCCCTAGACGAAAGTCTAGGCGACAGAATCCGGCTTATAGACCGACTCTGCACTTACCTCGTATTACTACCCCTCAACAATCTCGATTGAATGGGTAATTTCCGCAGTTTTGCCCAGCATGATGGTTGCTGAGCAGTATTTTTCGTGAGACAGAGATACCGCTTTTTCGACCCGGACAGGGTCTAAACCTTTGCCTGTGACGATAAATTTCATGTTGATGTGAGTAAACACTTTCGGCTCAGAGTCCGCCCTTACTGCCTCTAACTTAACTTTGCACCCTGTTACGGCTTGGCGGGCTTTTTTCAGGATCATGACGACATCAAAGGCTGTGCAGCCGCCCGCACCTGCCAAAAGCAGTTCCATGGGCCTTGGAGCTAGGTTTCTACCCCCCGCTTCAGGGGCGCCATCCATATTTACGAGGTGGCCGCTACCAACTTCGGCAGAAAAACTCATGCCATCTTGCCCCATCCAGCTTACTGTGCATTCCATAATTCGTTGTTTAACCTATAGTTTTTATAAAAGTCTTTGATTAGCATAAACCCTTGTTGTACAATAGTCATATTGCGATTCTTGCTTGTTATCTGGGTATACCCATGATATTAATACAAACAAGCTTGATTGCTACGATTGTCTCCTCCACCCAAACAAAGGTGGATTTGTGCCCGGGGTGTTACCCCGGGCTTTTTTCTGTTACAATTCAATGTTTTCCGGAACAGTCCCTGGAAAATGGTATTACGGATTTACGTAGTTGACCGAGAGCGTGCAAGCATAAGCAAGGCCGAGTGATACGAACTAAAGACGATGAATAGGACTTCACAATTTGAAAGAAATCATGAAAACTTTTTCCGCAAAAACCCATGAGGTTAAGCGTGAATGGTTAGTGATTGACGCTACAGACAAAGTTCTCGGTCGTGTCGCCAGTGAAGTGGCACACCGTCTGCGCGGCAAGCATAAGCCTGAATTCACACCTCACGTTGATACTGGTGATTACATTGTTGTAATCAACGCTGCTAAATTGCGCGTTACAGGTAACAAAGGATTGGATAAAAAATACTATCGCCACAGTGGTTACCCAGGCGGTATCTATGAAACCAATTTCGACAAGATGCAAGCTCGTTTCCCAGGCCGTGCCTTGGAAAAAGCTGTTAAAGGCATGTTGCCAAAAGGCCCATTGGGCTACGCCATGATCAAGAAATTGAAAGTGTATGGCGATGCAAACCATCCGCATGAGGCTCAACAGCCACGTGCACTTGAGATTTAAGGAGCGGTCATGATTGGAAATTGGAATTACGGAACCGGTCGCCGCAAGAGCTCAGTAGCTCGTGTCTTTATCAAGTCTGGTAAGGGTGACATCATCGTTAACGGTAAGCCGATTGATGAGTATTTTTCACGCGAAACTTCACGCATGATTGCTCGTCAACCATTAGTGTTAACAAACAATGCAACAACATTTGACATCAAAGTAAACGTTTCAGGTGGTGGTGAAACTGGCCAAGCAGGTGCAGTTCGTCACGGTGTTACGCGTGCTTTGATTGACTACGATGCAGCGTTGAAATCTGCTTTATCAAAAGCTGGTTTTGTTACACGTGATGCTCGTGAAGTTGAGCGTAAAAAAGTTGGTTTGCGTGGCGCGCGTCGTCGCAAACAGTTCAGCAAGCGTTAATTTTTCGCTGCAGGATTGCCCACTGGGCCAAAACCGCATATGCCTTGGCATGTGCGGTTTTTTTAACACTTTTTTCATAGAATCGATTCATAATCACTAAATCGTTAAATCAGAATCATTTAGCAAGGAACTATCATGATTAAGGTTGGTATCGTTGGTGGAACAGGGTATACGGGCGTTGAGCTCTTGCGTCTGTTGGCACAACATCCAGAAGTTAAGTTATCAGCGATTACTTCTCGTAAAGAGGCTGGCACTCCAGTTGGCGATATGTACCCATCCTTACGTGGTCGTGTTGACTTGACGTTCAGTACACCAGATGAAGCTCGCTTAACTGAGTGTGATGCGGTTTTCTTTGCAACGCCTCATGGCGTTGCTATGGAGCAAGCAAAAGAATTGCTGGCTGCTAATGTACGTATTTTGGATTTGGCAGCAGACTTTCGTTTGAAAGATACTGAAGAATTCCAAAAATGGTATGGCATGCCTCATAGCTGCCCAGATGTATTGGCTGAGGCAGTCTATGGTTTAGCTGAAATTAATCGGGATGCGATTAAAAAGGCGCGAGTAGTTGGTTTAGCAGGCTGCTATCCAACCTCGGTTCAGCTTGGATTTGCCCCTTTGTTGTCCCCTAAACTAACTGGTGGAAAGCGTATTGTTGATACACGTTTTCTGATCTCTGATTCTAAGTCGGGTGTTTCTGGCGCGGGTCGTAAAGCAGAGGTTGGAACATTACTGGCAGAAGCAGGTGATAACTTTAAAGCCTATGGCGTTAAGGGACATCGTCATTCACCTGAGATAGTTCAGGGACTCAAAGCAATTGCCGGGCACGACGAAATCGGTTTGACGTTTATTCCGCATTTGACGCCGATGATTCGAGGTATTCATTCGACTTTATACGCACGCATTACGCCAGAGGGTCAACAGGTGGATTTTCAAAAATTATTTGAGGATTTCTACCGGGGTGAGCCGTTTGTTGATGTGATGCCAGCGGGAAGTACGCCAGAAACTAGATCTGTAAGGGGTAGTAATGCCTTACGTATTGCAGTTCATCGACCAAATGGCGGAGATACCTTAGTTATTTTGGTGGTTGAAGACAATCTTGTTAAGGGTGCATCGGGTCAAGGGGTGCAGTGTATGAATTTGATGTTTGGATTCCCTGAGGATATGGGCTTGAAGCATATTGCTTTGCTACCTTGATGCTTTATTGACCATGATGCAAAGAGGGTAAATAAAGCCTAGAATAGACATATTAGAAAGAGTTAAGGAGTAAAAAATGACAGCAGCAGCTCAAGCAGTTGAAAATTTACAAGAACCGCCAGTTCCGTTAATTTTTACGGATAGCGCGGCAGCAAAAGTTGCGGATTTGATTGCTGAAGAAGGCAATCCAAATTTAAAGTTGCGCGTATTTGTGCAGGGTGGTGGATGTTCAGGTTTCCAATATGGTTTCACCTTCGATGAGGAAACCAATGAGGATGACACCGAATTCAATAAAAATGGCGTCACACTTTTAGTTGACTCAATGAGCTTTCAGTATCTTGTCGGTGCAGAGATTGACTATAAAGAAGATATTAACGGTTCACAGTTTGTAATTAAGAACCCAAATGCTACGACTACTTGTGGTTGTGGCTCTTCATTCTCAGCCTAATTACGCTGGATAGCGAGCCCCTAATATTCTGGGGCCTCGCGCCCCCGTCACTGCCGGCAAATTAGCTGGCACATCGTGGAAGTATGCCCAAGAAAGCCATGCAAACGCCATGGCTTCAACGGTTTGTGGGTCAATGTTTAATTCCTGAGTTGAAAAAACGCTGATTGAATTAGACATTTCTTGGCAGCATTTCTCCAATAATGACATCAGCCATCTATTTTTTACGCCGCCTCCGCAGACATAAAGCTCTTCGCATTTTGGAAAAAAAGTTTGAATGTGAACAACGGCAGCATGAACAGTAAAGGCTACTAGTGTCGCTTGAATATCCTCGGGCTTGGCTTGTTTGAATTCGAGTACTTGCCTGTTTAGCCAATCGTCATTGAATAAGTCACGCCCCGTGCTTTTTGGGGGTGAGGCATTTAAAAATGGCTCGTTAAGGAGTTGGGTCAGTAAGGGTTCAATTATCGAGCCGCTTTGCGCCCATTCGCCATGAGCGTCATAAGGGAGTTTTTTGTGCTGATGAATCCACAAATCAAGCAATACGTTTCCAGGTCCACAATCAAATCCAATTACTTTGGATGAGCTATCACTTTTTGGTGGTAGTAAAGTTAGGTTTGCAATTCCACCAATATTAAGAATGGCGCGATATTTATTACCACTAAATTGTGCGCTATGAAATGCAGGGACAAGTGGGGCGCCTTGACCATTGGCAGAGATATCTCGGCTTCGAAAATCAGCAATCACATCAATGCCAGTAAGTTCTGCTAGCAATGAAGCATTTAATGTTTGAAGGGTGTAGCCCCATTCATCATGAAGACCAGGTTGGTGACGAATAGTTTGTCCATGTGCGCCAATGCCTCGAATCTTCTTGGGGTCAATATTCGCTTTTTCAATGAGCTCTAGCACCACTTTTGCATAAGCATCAGCTAGGGCATTTCCGGCTAGTGCCTCACGATGTAATTCATTATCAGAAGGCTGTTGAAGTCCAATTAATTGAGACTTCAAGTCATCTGTGAATTCATGGGCAACGTGGCATATAAATTCGGATTGCCCATTCATATCGAATTTAGCTAGAACACCGTCGATCCCATCCATGCTGGTGCCGGACATTAGCCCAATATGCAGTTCTTCAGAAGAATTCGAGTTTTGTGGCATAAAGCGTGGATTTAGTCAGGAAAAGTCACAAGAATGCGACAATAACGGTTATTGATTAATAATAAATTATTGACATAGTAAGCGCGTATGACAAGTAATAATTTAAATGAAGCTAAAAATACGGTAGCTCCAAGCCCTAAGTATCCCGTTACAGAAGCAGTTTTAGCTGCTCTTGAACAAACTAAACGTGGCTGTGATGAGTTAATCGTTGAAGCCGAATGGATTTCAAAGTTAGCCAAAAGTGCCGCAACTGGTGTTCCTTTGCGTATTAAATT
>CAYFKO010000015.1:8340-16660 GCA_964343765.1 uncultured Polynucleobacter sp.
GGCCTTGATCCAACTGCTCCAGATATTCATTTGGGGCATACGGTTGTATTAAATAAACTCAGGCAGCTCCAAGATTTGGGCCATACCGTTATCTTTTTGATTGGTGACTTCACCAGCATGATTGGTGATCCGTCTGGAAGAAACGCAACGCGCCCACCTCTGACCAAAGACGAAATTGCTCAAAATGCCAAAACGTATTATCAGCAAGCGAGTTTAGTTTTGGATCCAGAAAAAACGGAGATTCGTTATAACTCGGAGTGGTGTGAGCCACTGGGGGCGTCAGGCATGATTCAACTCGCAGCTAAATACACGGTTGCGCGTATGTTGGAGCGTGATGATTTCACGAAACGCTATCGTGGCGGGATTCCAATTTCGGTTCATGAATTTTTATACCCACTGATGCAGGGGTATGACTCAGTAGCTCTTAAGAGTGATTTAGAGCTTGGGGGTACGGATCAGAAATTTAATTTACTGGTTGGCCGTGAGTTGCAAAAAGAATACGGTCAAGAGCCTCAATGTATACTGACTATGCCGCTATTGGTTGGCTTGGATGGCGTTGAAAAAATGAGTAAATCCAAGGGTAACTACGTTGGTATTAGTGAGCCTGCTGGTGAGATGTTTGGAAAGATCATGAGTATTTCCGATGAGCTCATGTGGAGTTATTTCACTTTATTGTCATTCAAACCAATGGCTGAGATTGAGCAAATGAAAGCAGACGTTGCGGCCGGTAAAAATCCAAGAGATTGCAAAGTAGCACTTGCTCAAGAGATTGTTGCGCGTTTCCATTCACAAACTGCTGCTGAGCAAGCCTTGGCAGATTTCAATCATCGAGCTAAAGGTGGTATTCCAGACGATATCCCTGAAATTGCTTTAACAGGCGCTCCATTAGGTATTGGTCAGTTACTCAAGCAATCTGGCTTAGTGCCATCGACAGCAGAAGCCATGCGTAATGTTGAGCAAGGCGGTGTCAAGATTGATGGTGTCACTGTAAGTGATAAAGCACTCAAAGTTGAAGCGGGCTCTTTTGTATTACAAGTAGGTAAGCGTCGTTTTGCAAAGGTTACCCTTAGCTAAAAACTATGGCGAAGATTTTATTAATCCGTCACGGTGAAACTGATTGGAATAAAGAGAAACGCTTGCAAGGTCATTTAGATATTGGACTAAATGACACCGGCATCGAACAAGCGCGTTTGTTAGGGCGAGTGTTATCTAAAGAAAAGATTGACTTGGCGTACTCTAGTGATTTGTCTCGCGCGCTTGCAACCGCTAATGCGATTACTCAGCATCATGACATTCCGGTGTATTTAGATCGTAGCTTGCGTGAGCGTTGTTACGGCGAGATCGAGGGTATGACTTATGCTGAGATTGAAGAAAAACTGCCCGATAATCACAAAGCTTGGCATGGACGTAACGTCGATTTTCGACCTAATAAGGGTGAAAGTTTACGTGACTTCTATGAGCGAGTTGCTCAGGGAGCTACGCGTATTGCAAAGTCACATTTAGGACAGACGATTGTGATGGTGGCGCATGGCGGCGTTTTAGATTGTATGTACCGCTTAGCCACAGAGATGTCACTTGAAGCACCTCGACACTTTGATTTATTAAACACTAGCCTAAATCGTTTAAGTTTTGATGGTGAGAGATTTCATTTGGAATCTTGGGGGGATGTGAGTCACCTCAATGCTGAAAAGGCACTCGATGAACTCGATGGCAGTCAGCAAGCTTCGGTTCCCTGGTCGCTACCTTAATTCGCCTTAGGGAGAATCCCCTTAAATTTAATTGTTAAATTTAGTACTTTTCAGTACGATCAGATTTCACCTATTTCTTTATCAAATCTGACAAATTTAACAATGCAAGTTCAAAAAATTAGCCTACTTATTTTTAGTCTTTTATGTGCTGTGTCAGCGCAACCCGCTTTTGCTGCCGATGCGATTTATTTTGGCGGTGATATTTTGACAATGAAGGGCCATAAGCCAACGTATGTGGAGGCACTGGTTGTTGATAATGGCAAGATTCAATTTGTTGGAAAGAAAGATCAGGCGTTTGCTTTAAAAGACGCTAAAACCAAATTAATCGATTTACAGGGAAAAACTTTAATACCTGGAATGATTGATGGTCATGGGCATATCACCCAGTTAGCTGATGGACTGGAGCAGGCTGAGTTAAGCCCTCCCCCTATTGGTGGAGTTAAGTCTGTTGCTGATATTGTTGCTGAACTTAAAAAACTAAAAGATCGTCTTAAGTTGGGTGATGGCGCATTAATTGTGGGGGGTGGATACGATCAAGATTTGCTCGTTGAAAAACGTCACCCAACCGCCGCTGAGTTAGACGCAGCGTTTCCTAAGAATCCTGTGATTTTGCGACATAGTTCTGGGCATATGTTGGTAGCAAATTCGCTCGCATTTAAAGAAGCAGGGATTACTGAAGCGACGCAAGATCCTGAAGGTGGAAAATTTATTCGTATTCCTGGTTCTAATAAATTGGAAGGTTTGGTGCAAGAAGTTGCAATGAAACCATTCTTGCCAATGATGATGAAGCCAAAGCCAATTGCCAAAGAGATGCAATTACTTAAACAGGCGATGACTGAATACGCTAAATACGGTGTTACAACAGCAAATGAAGCTTTAGCTATGCCACCGAAAATGGAACTTTTAGAGTACGCCGCTAAAAATAAAGAATTATTCATTGATATCGTCGCACTTCCCGCTTTCTTAATCGCTGACCAGGTGGTAGGTACTGGTAAGGTCAAGTGGGGGGAATATAACAATGGCTTGATGTATGCGGGACTCAAAATTGCACTAGATGGTTCACCTCAGGGTAAGACGGCATACCTAACCAAACCTTATTTAACTGAGGTACCGGGCTGTACGGATCATTGCCATGGATTTGCCAATTTGACGCAAGATGAGATCAACAACTATTTTGTGATGACTTACAAAAACAATGTCCAGTTATTTGCGCACTGTAATGGCGATGCATCAATCGATATGATGATTAAGGGGCATCAGTACGCCCAGAAGATTTTGAATACACCAAATACAGATCGTCGTACCGTCATTATTCACTCTCAAATTATGCGTCCAGATCAAATGGAGGCGTATAAGAAATATAAATTTTTCCCCAGTTTCTTTACTAATCACACCTATTATTGGGGAGATGTACATATTGCAAACTTAGGCGCTAATCGTGCCGCGTATTTAAGTCCGATGGAGAGTGCCTACAAAAAAGGTTTGATCTTTGCAAACCACACCGATGTTCCAGTAACACCAATCAATCATATGTTCCTCTTATGGACATCGGTTAATCGGGTTTCTCGTGAAGGCAAAGTGGTGGGGGCAAAAGAAAGAGTTAGCCCCTATGTGGGTTTACAAGCGTTAACGATTGGCGGCGCTTATGCTTATCATGAAGAGGCTAATAAGGGTACGCTTGAACCTGGTAAGTTGGCGGATCTTGTTGTGCTTGATAGCAATCCACTTAAGATTGATTCAATGAAGATCAAAGATATTCAAGTTCTCAAAACCATTAAAGCTGGACGAGAAATTTACAGCTTAAATTGAATGGATGAATTGCTTACAGCAAATCGAGATTGTTGGATTTAGATGGCGGGGTGAGCCCAAAATGCTCATAGGCCATTCGAGTTGCTATGCGACCACGTGGGGTGCGTTGTAAGTAGCCCTGTTGGATTAAAAAGGGCTCAATCACATCCTCAATGGTGTCGCGTTCTTCGCCGATGGCGGCAGCTAGGTTGTCAACTCCCACAGGCCCTCCAGAGAATTTGTGCAAGATTGCTTCAAGTAGTTTTCGGTCCATTAAATCAAATCCTACTGGATCCACGTCGAGCATGGAGAGCGCCGCATCCGCCATTTCTTTTGTGATGACGCCATTGCCTTTGACTTCTGCGTAATCTCGGACACGTCGCAACAAACGGTTCGCTATACGAGGTGTGCCGCGTGCTCGTTTTGCGATTTCGGAAGCACCGTCTTCTGCAATTTGTGCATTTAGTAAGCCAGCTGATCGAGTAACTATTTTTGCGAGTTCATTGTGGGTGTAAAACTCAAGACGTGAAACGATACCGAAGCGATCACGCAGTGGGTTGGTGAGCATGCCTGCGCGCGTTGTGGCACCAACAAGAGTAAATGGCTTTAGATCTAATTTGACGCTTCGCGCCGCAGGGCCGTCACCAATCATGATGTCGATGCTGTAATCTTCAAGCGCTGGGTACAAAATTTCTTCAACGACCGGTGATAGGCGATGTATTTCATCGATAAAGAGAACATCGTTCTCTTCTAAATTGGTTAAAAGCGCTGCAAGGTCGCCGGGTCTATCAATAACGGGGCCGCTTGTTTGTCGAAGGTTAACGCCTAATTCTTTTGCAATGATGTGAGCTAGGGTTGTTTTACCTAATCCTGGAGGGCCAAATAGTAAAACGTGGTCGAGTGCTTCAGAACGATTTTTGGCCGCCGAAATAAAAATCTCAAGTTGCTCGCGAACTTTAGTTTGTCCAACGTATTCTTCGAGCTGTTTTGGTCGTAATGCGCGCTCAATCGCGCTATCTTCACTTAACGAGCCAGCATCGATTAATCGATCATTGGTCGATTCTGGTTCAGGAAGGGACTCAAGGTCATCGGTATGTATTGCCATGTCGTTAGTTTAGACTGAATTCGACTTATGCCTTAGAAAGGGCTTTAAGTGCAATACGGATACCATCGGAAACACTGGCATCAATTGGTACTTGCTTAGTTGCCATACTAGCCTCCTTATCAGAGTAACCAAGGGCCAATAAAGCTTGTAAGACCTCACTGCTTGCACTTTTAGGAGCGCTAGCATCTTGGGATACTCCAAGATCTGCCCCAATTTTGCCTTTAAGTTCAAGCAACAATCGTTCTGCTGTTTTTTTACCAATTCCAGGAATGCGCGTTAATCGGTCAACTTCTTGAAGAGTCACTGCATTCGCTAATTCGTTGACACTTAAGCCAGACAAAATCGCTAGCGCAGTTCGTGCCCCAATCCCGCTAATTTTGATAAGTGCTCTAAATGCTTCACGTTCAGTTTCACTTGCAAAACCAAACAACAATTGAGCATCCTCACGAACAACGAAGTGAGTTAGCAACGTCACTACCTTCCCATTATCGGGAAGTTGATAGAGCGTACTCATGGGTACATCGATTTCATATCCAACGCCATTGCAGTCCACCAAAATACGTGGAGGGTTTTTGGATAGTAAGGTTCCTTGGATACGGCCGATCATTTTCTGGTCTTAATTAATGAAGCTAGATGAGATGATTTTAGTTTACTTGCCATTTCGAAATGATGTGCCGAACAAATTGCTACACCTAGCGCATCAGATGCATCAGGACCCGGTGCGGTTTTTAGACTAAGAAGACGTCTCACCATTTCTTGGACTTGAGGTTTTGCGGCCCGTCCAGTACCAACAATCGCTTTTTTAATCTCAAGTGCACTAAATTCCGATACAACGAGATCCCGGGTAACTAAGGCTGAAATGACTGCGCCACGAGCTTGCCCAAGCGCTAAGGTTGATTTTGGATTGACGTTTAGAAAGACTTGTTCAATCGCAGCGGCTTCAGGTTGGTAATGTTCAATTACCTCCATAACACCCGAAAATAAAATCCCTAAGCGTTTAGGGATTCCAATTTCGGCTTCACCGCTTCGAATAGTCCCTGAAGCGACATAGGTGATTTTTTGCCCGCGAACATCAATGACACCGAAACCGGTGGTACGAAGACCTGGATCGATGCCAAGGATGCGCATTGGTTTAATGACGGAAATGTCGAGTGCCTGTATAAACCATGGCGATACCATGTTCATCAGCCGCATTGACCACTTCATCGTCGCGAACGCTACCGCCTGGTTGAATGACGCAGGTTGCGCCTGCAGCAACCACTACATCTAAGCCATCTCTAAATGGGAAGAAAGCATCACTCGCTACAGCTGAGCCTTTGAGTGTTAGGCCTGCATTTTCAGCTTTGATGCTTGCAATTCTAGCTGAATCAATACGACTCATTTGGCCAGCGCCAACGCCTAATGTCATGCCGCCGGAGCAAAAAACAATCGCATTTGATTTAACAAATTTGGCGACACGCCATGCAAACATCAAATCAGCGAGTTCACTTGGCGTTGGTTGACGCTTTGTCACTACTTTGAGTTCGCCTAGTTGAACATTTTTAGCATCTGGTGATTGAACTAACAAACCTCCGCCAACTCGTTTTAAGTCCTGAGGATTAATAGCGTCACCTAAAGCAATTTCTAATAAGCGAACGTTTTGTTTACTTGCGAAAACAGCTTTTGCACCGGCTGAGAAAGAAGGTGCAATTAATACCTCTACGAATTGTTTAGAAATTTCTTGAGCAGCCGCTTCGTCGCATTCACGGTTAAAGGCGATGATTCCACCAAAGGCAGAGGTAGGATCTGTTTTAAAGGCTTTTTGGTAGGCTTCTACTGCTGACTTACCAACTGCCACGCCACACGGATTGGCATGTTTGACAATGACGCAAGCTGGTTCGCCAGAAGTTAGGGAAGGGCCAAAGCTTTTAACGCATTCCCAAGCAGCATCCGCATCGGCGATGTTGTTATATGAAAGTTCTTTTCCTTGAAGTTGCACGTAATTTGCTAAAGACCCAGCCACTGGGTTGGCATCTTTATAGAATGCTGCAGATTGGTGAGGATTTTCGCCATAGCGTAATTCTTGAACGCGGTTAAATGAGAGATTAAACGTTTGAGGATAAGCACTACGCTCTTCATGCTTGCGATTCTCTGGTAAAGAAGAGAGATAGTTTGCAATCGCACCGTCATATTGTGCAGTGTGCGCAAACACTTTTTTAGCTAAGCGGAAATTTGTATCAAATGACACTTTTTTCCCATTCGCTTTCATTTCAGCGAGAACGCCTTCGTAATCTTCCGGCGAAATCAAGACGGTGACGTCTTGATGATTTTTGGCAGCTGCGCGAAGCATTGCAGGTCCGCCAATATCGATGTTCTCAATCGCATCTTCAAAGCTGCATACTGGTTTAGCAATCGTTTGTTGGAATGGGTAGAGATTAATCACGAGCATATCAATCGTTTCAATCCCGTGCTCTTTGAGTGCCTTCATGTGTTCAGCATCATCTCGGCGCGCTAATAAGCCTCCATGAACCATTGGATGAAGTGTCTTTACGCGACCATCTAACATTTCTGGGAATTTAGTAAGTTGAGAAACTTCAATGACTGGCAAATTATTCTCAGCGAGAAGTTTAGCGGTGCCGCCAGTTGAAATAAGTTTTACACCTTGCTCATGTAAAGCTTTTGCAAAAGGGACGATGCCCGATTTATCTGATACGGAGAGAAGCGCGGTCTGAATCATGAAGTTTCCTAAACAACCAAAAAGTTAATAAATGTTAAAAATAAAAAAGTTACTTGATTAAATCGTATTCCAATAATTTTTTTCGAAGCGTGTTTCGATTAATTCCTAAATATTGAGCCGCCAGCGATTGATTTTGATCAGCATGATTCATGATGAGTTCGAGCATTGGCTTTTCAATGGCTGCAATCACCATTTTATGAACATTGCTAGGTGCAACATCGCCAAGATCATCTAAATAGCGTTGAAGATGCGTTTCTAAAACTTCGGTAACAGGGTGTTTCTTTTCGGAGCTCATAATTTTTAAGCAGCCTCTAAATATTCAAGGCGACTTGAATAGGTTTTTAATTCTGCAAAATAGTTATTTACAGCTGCTAATTGTGATTCACAGGTTTCCAGCGTATTCATATGATGGCGAAAGGCATGCGAATTTCTTAAGCCTTTGCAGTACCAAGCAATGTGTTTGCGGGCTGTACGAAGGCCAACGTACTCGCCATAAAAAGCATAGTGCTCAATAAGGTGGTCATTCATGATTCTTGAGATTTCATCAATCTCAGGAGATTCTAGTTTTTTGCCGGTATTGAGGTAATGGGATATTTCCCTGAAAATCCACGGCCTACCTTGAGCTGCTCGGCCAATCATGAGAGCATCAGCTCCTGTTACCTTAAGAACATGAGCTGCTTTTTCCGGACTGTTAATATCGCCATTCGCTACGACAGGAATACGAATACTTGATTTCACTGCAGCAATTGTTTCGTATTCGGCTTCCCCATGATAAAGATCTGCACGTGTGCGTCCATGGATTGTCAACATTGAAATACCGTTGTCTTCAGCTATTTTTGCAATCTGAAGTGCATTTCTGTGTTCGCGATCCCATCCAGTCCGAATTTTTAATGTAACAGGCACGGCATTAGCACCAACGCCAACTGCGTTGACAACAGCAGATACGATTTGCGCAACCAGAGT
>CAYFKO010000015.1:16670-20594 GCA_964343765.1 uncultured Polynucleobacter sp.
GCCCATATTGATATCAATTATTTGCGCGCCACGCTGAACATTTAGTTTTGCCGCTTCTGCCATCATCTGAGGGTCAGCGCCAGCAATTTGGACAGCTATCGGTTCAACTTCACCATCATGATTCGCTCTTCGAAGGGTTTTTTCGCTATTCCAAAGCATGGCATTGGAGGCAATCATCTCGGATACGGCGTAACCAGCGCCTAAACGCTTACAAAGCTGTCGAAAAGGGCGATCGGTTACCCCAGCCATAGGAGCTACAAACAGCTGATTTGGAAGGGTATGAGGGCCGATTTTCAAAGAATTTACTCGTTTAGGGTCGGAAAATCGCGAGAGGTTTAAAACAGACCTTCGCGGAAGGCAAACTTTAGCACAAAATTAGAAATTTGCTTAAATTTTAGGCAGGCTACAGCGCTATTAGCGCTGTCCAAACATCATCTGTCTTGCAAGTGCAGATTTGACGCTTGGGAACCACTGTAATGCTGAGAGTGCAAGACCTCGCCCAACGATGACAGGAACAAATTTAGAGGTAAATACTCTAGCTAGAAAGTCTGTGGTGCCTATTGTGGCCTTTCGGTCAGCTTTACGTAAGTTGGCGAATTCTTCAAGCCCTTTGATAAGTTCAGTAGACCGTTGATTATTTGCATTGACAAAAATTGGGCCTAAGCAATTTGCTAAAGTGGCAGCATCTCGCAAACCCAGATTTAATCCTTGGCCAGCCACGGGGTGTAAGGTTTGCGCCGCATTGCCAATCCAAACTTCATTGTTATTAACAATTTCATCTCTTGCATTTAGGCCTAAGGGATAGGTCCTTAAATCATTAATTGAGGTAAATGTTCCGACCAAATCGCCAAAGCAACGTTGAAGTTCTTTAAGGAGTTCTTCGGGGGAGGTGTTTTTTCTTCGGTCTGCATTTTCTGGTGAACTACACCAAACTAGGTTGAGATAACCTGATCCCAAATGGCTAGGTAAAAGTGCAAGCGGACCTTCATCGGTGAAACGTTCCCAGGCTTGATTGAGCGGCACATTACTAGCTTGAACCCAACCAATTAGCGCAGATTGCTGATAATCGCGACGACGATCTTTCGGGGATTGCTCATTAAAGAGTCCGCCTTCTGCATGAATAAGGCAAGTATTGGTGCTTAATTGACCACTTAAATCCATTGTCGTATTGGCCTCAAATTGCCATTCAAAATTTGGGCAGCTCTCACGAATTCGTTTAAGGGCTTGTCTCAATGCTAGGTGAATGTCAGCATAGCGAACGATGTGCCCCAATGCGTCTTGATTAATTTCTTCTCGAGTCATGATGGCTCTACCAAAATGGCCTCGATGGGAAACATTTACTTGGTGAATGGCGGGAGATTGTTCTGGCCACGCATTTAAGGTGCGGAGTAATAAACGGCTACCTTCGGAAATTGCAATGCCGCGTTTATCTCCTGCTGCAATTGGTGCGTCATCTTCCGCAAATTTATCTAAAAGAACTAAATTTAGTTGGGAATTGTTTTGTAATAACCAAGCAGCACAAGCCAAACCAACAGGACCAGCCCCTTGAATGACAATATCAAAATCAGAAATCGGTTTAATTGGCTTAGACATGATAATTACTTATTGGCCATCCATTGTTCAATTTCCTGAACCGTCACTGGAACATCCCGCGTAATAATTTCACAGCCTGTATCGGTTATATAAGCATCATCTTCAATTCGAATACCGATGTTCCATAAATCTTTAGGGACTGATTCGCTAGGGCGGAAATATAGGCCCGGCTCAATCGTTAGCGTCATCCCGGGGCGCAAGATGCGCCATCCATTGTTAGGATCGCCAGGTTCGCGGTAATTACCCACATCATGAACATCCATGCCAAGCCAATGGCTCGTACGATGCATGTAATATGGTTGATAGGCTTGACCTTGAATGGCGTCATCAATCGAGCCATGTTGATTCTTATTAAGAACGCCTAACTCAAATAGCCCCTGCGTTAATATCTCTAATGCCGCTTCATGAGGTTCTTGAAAGTGATTTCCTGGCCTAGTAGCGGCGATAGCTGCTTCTTGAGAGGCTAAGACGATTTCATAAACTTGTTTTTGGCTTGCTGAAAACTTTCCGTTAACTGGAAAAGTGCGTGTGATATCTGAAGCGTAACTATTGAGTTCGCACCCAGCGTCAATTAGGCATAGGTCGCCGTCTTTTAGTTCGGCATCCGCTGCGCGGTAGTGCAGGATGCAGGCATTTTCACCGGTAGCAACAATGCTGTTATATGCCACGCTTTGTGAGCCGTGTTTTCGAAAGACGTGTAAAAGTTCTGCTTCAAGATGAAATTCGCGTAATCCAGGTTTAGCTGTGCGCATGGCTTGTAAATGACCAAGTGCCGCTATTTTTCCTGCAGCACGCATGGTGTTTATTTCATAGACATCTTTAAAAAGCCGCATTTCATGAATGAGTTCTTCAATGTCGTGAGCGTTACTTGGTTTACGAGTGCCTGAACGAGCTTTAGCTCGTAATGCGTTCATCCAATCGCGAATGAGGCTGTCTTCTTCCGAAGAGGAGGCTAGGCGATAGTAAAGATTTTCTTGATTAGCAATCAAGTCAGGCGCAATATCGTTTAACTCTTCGATTGAATAGGCGTGGTCAATGCCCAGAATCTGAGGAGCTGCTGCAGGACCAAGTCGAATGCCATCCCAAATTTCACGCTCAAGATTTTTTGGTCTACAAAATAAATGACAAGATTCTTTATTGGCATCTACTTGAATGATGAGTAATGCTTCGGGTTCTGTAAAGCCGGTTAGGTAATAAAAATCACTATCGTGGCGGTAAGGAAACTCGCTATCTCGATTACGTAACGACTCTTTAGCAGTGGAAATAATGGCAATGCCATGCCCTGCTTTTGCGCGAATACGTTTTGCTAGCTCAGATCTTCTGTTTGCAAAAACAGAAGTGGGGGGTAAAGGGTGGCTCATTTAGTTTGATTTAGTTCGTTTAAGCGTTCAGGAGTTCCAACATCATGCCATGCACAGTTGAGTCTTTCACCAAATACTCGATTCTCATTCATCCACTCTTTGAGAAGCGGAGCTAGAGGAGCCTTGGCTCCAGGGGTTAATTGAGCAAATAAATCTTTATGGTACAGTCCTGCCCCTGAAAACGTGTACTTGCCATTAGCACTAATCTCTTTATGGGCACTTTCGTGATGAATACTTCCATCCATATTTAGATAGAAATCTCCCTGAGGATGGTGAGGGGGATTTGAGACTAAAAACAAGTAGGCTTGAGCTCCTGGCTTAACTTTGAGTTTTTTTACTAATTCGGTAATTTTTTCAAAAGGAAAGTCTGGAGAGTAAACATCGCCATTAATGACTAGGAAGTAATCCTCTGGATTTAGAAGAGGGAGGGCTTGTCGAATCCCTCCAGCTGTTTCTAGAGCTTCTTTTTCGGGGGAGTATTGGATTTGTAACCCTCTGCTCATGCCGTCCCCAAAGGTTTCTTCGATTAGGTGGCCAAGCCAGGCATGATTGATGACAATCTTATTAAAACCAGCATTTTTTAGGTTATCTAAATGATGTTCAATCAGACTCTTTCCATGAATCGTTAATAGCGGTTTTGGCACGACATCAGTGAGTGGTCTCATGCGCTCACCTCGGCCCGCCGCCAAAATCATGCAAGGAATGTTAGATATTGAATGACTCATTTTTAAAAGGTTAATCCATCTGGACGATTTACTTGATGAGCTGCATCCAAAATTCGAACGAGTGGCTTAAAAGCAATATAGCGTTGAGCAACTTTTTCGGTGTAACGAAGCACTAGGGGTAAATCTTTTAAATAACCATCTTTACCATCTCTGTGGAAAAGTCGAGCAAAAATGCCAAGTACTTTTAGGTGGCGTTGTAACCCCATCCATTCGTAATCGCGATAAAAATCACCAAAGTCATGATT
>CAYFKO010000016.1:0-11357 GCA_964343765.1 uncultured Polynucleobacter sp.
GCCTCCAAGACATTATTTGAAATTTTATTAATCATTCTTATTCAAATAATTATTCAGGTTTGATACCTAATTTATTAATTACCTTTGCCCAATATTTTTCTTCAGAAAGAACAAATTTATTTAAATCTTCAGGAGTTCCAGGTCTTGGATAAGCTGCCATCTCTTTAAACTTTTCAATCACATCAGGCAACTTTAAGGCGGCATTAATATCTGCATTCAATTGCTTCACAACTTGAGGATCTACCCCTTTTTTCGCAATCACGGCAAACCAGCCTTGTGCAACCGCATCTTTCACTGTGGACTTTGCTAAGGGATATTTTTCAAGACCAGGCTCTACTCGATCACTCATCGATGCCAAAACCTTCAATTTATTACCCTGAATCATTCCCAATAACGGTCCAAGTGTTTCAAAAACCGCTTTTGTTTGACCTCCAACCGTTGCTTGAATCGCTGGAGGACCACCTTGATAGTGAATATGCATAAACTTAACACCACCCCCCAAACCAATACTCTCTGCAGCCAAATGCGGAACAGATGCCATTCCAACGTCAGCTAATTCAATTGAGCCAGGCTTCGCTTTTGCGGCTTTAACGAGATCCGCTAAATTTTGGTACGGAGAATCCACTGGCACTGCAATCGTAATAGGCGATGTCGCAACTAATGCCACTGGCATGAAATCACGTTGGTAGTCATACGTTGCTGCTTTCAATGTTTTAGGAACAATGGCAATTGCTGATCCTTGAGCATAGCCAAATGTATAACCATCTGTTGGAGCTGACAAAATTGCATTAACACCTATAACTCCGCTTCCCCCTGGACGATTATCGATAATGAGTTGCTGCCCCCATTTTTCGGTCAACTTAACTCCCAAATAACGCATCAATACATCAGGTGCTGATCCCGCTGGAAAAGGAATTACAAAGCGAACCGGTTTATTTGGCCAAGCCTCAGGTTTGGCTTGAGCAAATGCATTGTTTGACAACAACGCAACAGCAAATATCATTCCAATCGTTTTTAAAACTCGTAACATATCTTCCTCAAGTGAAAATTAAATTGATTCAACTAATCTCAATGGTGCACGACTAACTCCATTGCTAGCATCTACCATTTTTTCAAGTAAACGCAAAAACTGCTTAGCTTCGTCCTTAGATAAAGGCGATAAAATTCGTTCTTGAACTTTTTCGACTCGCAATTTCAATTGTGAAATTTTTTGCTGTCCATCTGCCGTTAAATAAAGTAATTTTTGACGCTTATCTGACAAACTCTGCATACGCTTAATTAATTCACGTTGTTCCAAACGCTCTGCTAAATTAGCCATCGTAGATCGATCAACTCCAGCTAAATTACCAAGTGATAACTGATCTAACCCTTCATTCTTTTCCAACAACAGTAAAACTGCATATTGAACGGGAGTTATGTCAAATTCACTGCACTCTTCGTGAAAAATCGCTACCGAAATTTGTTGAGCGCGACGTATTAAATGCCCCGGCTTAGAGTGCAGTGATTCTTTTGACATTAAGCTGCAGGCCCAATGGTGAACTCAATCGTTCCAAGCTTATCTATATAGCCACTCAATTTATCGCCCACTTGTACTTTACCTACGCCCTCTGGTGTACCGGTATAAATAAGGTCACCCTCTTTTAAGTGGTAATACTGCGAGAGATTTGCAATGATTTCCGACACACTCCAAATTAAATCTTTGAGATCAGCCGATTGACGAACTTGTCCATTAACTTCTAGATGAATTTTTCCTGAGGTTAAGGCTCCGCACTCTTCTACTGTAACGATCGGAGAAATAACCGCTGAATTTTCAAAGGCTTTACCAAAACTCCATGGACGACCTTTATCACGATTAATGATCTGCAAGTCACGACGAGTCATGTCCAAGCCACAGGCATAACCAAACACTGATTTTTGAGCCTCTTCAACAGATACTTTGAAAGCAGGCTTGCCAATAGCAATTACTAATTCCATTTCATGCTGGAAATCATTCGTACCTGGAGGGTAAGGCGCTGTGGAACCTGTCATAACCAAAGCGTTTGCAGGCTTCGTAAAATAAAAAGGAGGTTCTCTATCTGGATCAAAACCCATCTCACGAGCATGTGCTGCATAGTTTCGCCCGACGCAGAAAATTCGTGATACCGGGAAGTGTTTATTTGTTCCTTTCACCGGCACACTTGGAATTGGCTCCGGTTGAAAAACATACTCAGTCATATCGTCTCCTATTGGCTTGTGACTTGTTATTAAAAAATAATCTTTCTAACGATACATCAATTATTTAAGGCATGTTTTCATGGCATTAAGCAGAGATAACAGCCAAAAACCATCAGTATACAGATTTATTTATCTCAAAGTTACCCGCCATTAAGGGTTAACCCTAACTTAGGGGTAAGTACTGATGTCGCGATTGAGATAGATAGTTATATTGCATAACTATCTACTCAACGCCCTTAACTACGGAGTTCCATAATGGCTGAAACCCTCTTCGAAATGACCGGCCCAGACAAAAACGTCGCCCTCATCACGATTAATCGCTCAAGTAAACGCAATGCCTTAAGCGATTTACTCATTGAAGAACTCCATGAACGTTTTAGAAAATTACCTAAAGAAACCAAATCTGCAGTTATTGCAGGTGATGGAGAACATTTTTGTGCCGGTCTTGATCTTAGTGAATTAAGAGAACAAGACGCCCAAGAAGGTATTTTTCACTCACGCCGCTGGCATGCTGCATTCGAAGAAATCCAATTTGGCTCTGTTCCAGTGGTTGCAGCTCTCAAAGGGGCTGTCGTTGGTGGTGGTCTTGAACTTGCCAGTGCCGCACATATTCGTGTTGCAGACAAAACAACCTTTTATGCTCTGCCTGAAGGCTCTCGGGGCATTTTCGTTGGCGGTGGCGGCTCTGTTCGCATCCCTCGTTTGATTGGCGTATCAAAAATGACTGACATGATGCTAACTGGCCGAGTACTAACAGCCGATGAGGGACATTCCTCCGGCATCTCTCAGTACATGGTAGAAGCTGGACAGTCTTTAGATAAAGCACTTCAAATTGCAATTCGTGTTGCACAAAATGCCGCAATGACAAATTACGCTGTCACCCACGCTCTTCCTAGAATCGCTGATCAAACAATGACAGAAGGTTTCTTAACTGAAGCATTTATTTCTGCAATCGCGCAAAGTGCTCCTGAAGCTAAAGCAAGACTTCGAGCATTCTTGGACGATAAAGCAAACAAAGTCCAACGCCCAAATCAATAAGCACTACTTTCTAAGTGAGAGATTAAGATGACTTCAGAATATATTGATACGCACCTACCCAAGGTTAAAGTACTCGTTGAATCCAAGCCTGATGGAAGCCTCATCGTTAAATCAGATATGGCTCTTGAGTCATACCCTGAAAGACTGTTTGAAAAATTAATTCATTGGGCTGACAAAACACCAAATAATGTTTTTCTGGCAAAACGTCCAGCGCCAGGACAAGATTGGGTCAAACTTACTTTTAAACAAACCTTAGATCAAGCTGTAAGTATTGCCAATGCACTTTCTAAATTAGATTTGAGTGTGGATCGCCCCATTGCGATTCTCTCTGAAAATGATTTGGAACACGCCCTCTTATCACTAGCTTCATCATTAGCGGGCATTCCCTACGCCCCAGTTTCTGTAGCCTACTCGCTTCAATCTCAAGACTTTGGGAAATTACGCCACGTTTTAGACTTAATCACCCCAGGACTAGTCTACGCCTCTGATGGCGCACGCTTTGGTAAAGCCATAGAGACTGTTCTTCCTGAAGACTGCAAAGTCATTTTAAAAACTGGCAAATTAGAAAACCGCCCCCACTTCTTATGGGAAGATATTTTAAAGACACCGGCAAGCCAAAACGCTGATGAACTCCTTGCCAAAACAAATGCCGACACGATTGTTAAATTTTTGTTTACCTCAGGATCAACCAAACTTCCTAAAGCCGTTATCAACACCAACCGCATGATTGCAAGCAATCAAATCATGATTGCTCAAGCACTTCCTTTTTTAAGAGATGAACCTCCTGTCATCGTCGATTGGCTCCCTTGGAGTCATACCTTTGGTGGAAACCATAATTTTTATATGGCACTTTTTAATGGCGGGTCGCTTTATATTGATGACGGCAAACCACTTCCTGCCGCAATTGGTCAAACACTAGATAACCTAAGAGAAATCTCCCCCACTATATATTTCAACGTTCCTAAAGGCTACGATAGTCTTGCTCAAGCATTTAAGACCGATGACGCATTAAGAACCAACTTCTTTAAACGACTTAAATTAATGTTCTATGCTGGTGCAAGCTTGCCTGCCCCTGTATGGAATGCATTATTTGAATGTTCCGAAAAAACACTAGGCAAACGAGTCCCCATCATTACCAGCTTAGGAATGACCGAGAGCGCTCCTGCAGCAATTATTGTGAACCGAATAGGTATTAAACCCGGCGAAATCGGCGTGCCAATGCCAGGCGTTCAAATCAAACTAGTTCCTTCAGCAGACAAAATGGAGGCTCGATACAGTGGGCCAAGCATTACTCCGGGCTACTGGAGAATGCCCCATGAGTCACACGATGCCTTTGATGAAGAAGGTTGCTTTAGAACAGGTGACGCACTCAAATTAGTCGATGATAAAAATCCCGACTTGGGCTTAGCATTTAACGGCAGAACTGGCGAAGACTTCAAATTAGACTCAGGCACTTGGGTTTGTACAACCAGTTTGAGAAATTCAATCGCCCAAGTTGCAGCTCCCTATATCTTAGATACCGTCATCACTGGTCATGACAGATCAGAAGTTACTGCAATCATTGTTCCAAACCTGGAATTATGTCGACAACTTGCAAAAAACAGCTCGCCTAGTGCAGATGCTAAGTCAGTATTACGTGATCCAGATTTCTTGTCTTGGTTCCAAAATATTGCGGATCAATTGTCGAAAAAATCAACGGGAGGCGCAAATCGAATCGCCCGATGGTTAGCCATCGAAACTCCACTATCACTTGATCGCGGCGAACTTACGGATAAAGGCTCAATTAATCAACGAATGGTAATCACCAATAACCCAACGTTAATTAAAGCTCTTTATGGTGAAGAGAAAATTGATCAACCAATCATAGTCAGCGCAAAATAATTTTTTAAGGATAACGATGAAAAACTCTGGTTTTTATTCAGGATTTAATGATGTTTGGATGATCGATGGCGTCAGAACGCCTATGATTGACTATTGCGGTGCTTTAGGTGGCACATCTCCTACGGATATGGGCATTAAAGTTGCTCGCGAAATTATTAAGCGCACTAAAGTTAATGCTGCGGATATCGATAGCGTTATCACTGGCAATATGGCCCCGGGGGATTTCGATCAGTTCTTCTTACCCCGTCACATTGGGTTGTATGCAGGAGTAAGACAAGAAGTTCCTGCTTTAATGGCTCAACGTATCTGCGGAACTGGCTTTGAACTATTTAGACAAGCTGGCGAACAAATTCAATCCGGCGCTGCCAATGTCGCTCTTTGCGTCGGCACTGAGTCTATGACGCGCAACCCAATCGCCGCATTTACTCATCGAACAGGATTTAAATTGGGTTCCCCAATTGAATTTAAAGACTATATGTGGGAGGCTTTAAACGATCCCGCAGCTGGCATTAGCATGATTCAAACTGCAGAGAACCTTGCGGTGAAATACGGCATTACACGTGCACAAGTTGATGAATTTGCTTCTGCCAGTTTTGCTAAAGCTGTCGCTGCTCAAGAAGCTGGATATTTTGATGGCGAAATTGTCCCTGTCATTTCGGAAAAATTCGAACTTGAAGGTTATCAAACTCGCGGCATCAAATTGCCAAGCAAGATCGAAAGCCTTACTAAAGATACTCACCCGCGTATTTCCCCTGTGGAAGTGCTCGCAAAATTACGTTCGGTATATCCAAATGGTGTACAAACAGGCGGTAATAGCTCTGCTTTAGTTGATGCAGCAGCCGCGGCAATTGTTACAAGCGGTACTTATGCCAAAGCAAATAACCTTAAACCACTTGCTCGCGTTATTGGCGGTGCCGTTGCTGGTGTTCCACCTGAAATCATGGGAATTGGACCCGCTCCAGCAATTCGCTTAGTGCTTGAACGCAATGGACTCTCATTGAATGATGTCGACCGCTTTGAAATTAATGAAGCACAAGGCGCTCAAACATTAGCAGTTCAAAAAGAGCTTGGCTTTGATATTGATAAATTGAATGTCAATGGTGGCGCTACGGCTTTGGGTCACCCTCTTGCAGCTACAGGGGTTCGTTTAACGATTACTGTAGCTCGTGAGTTGAAAAAATCAAAAAAACGTTACGGGATTGCTTCAGCATGTATTGGCGGCGGTCAAGGGATTGCCCTCTTACTTGAAAATCCTGAAGCGTAATTAAATAAGGAATAAAAATGGATATTAAAGGTCACATTGCACTCGTTACCGGTGGTGGTTCTGGGCTAGGCGCTGCAACAGCTCATGAACTTGCTAAACAAGGTGCGAAAGTTGCTGTCTTAGACGTGAATGCTGAAGGCGCCAATAAAGTTGCAAGTGAAATTGGTGGTATCGCAGTGGTTTGCGATATAACAAGTTCTGAAAGTGTTACAAACGCGTTAGCTGAAATTAAAACCAAACTCGGCACACCCCGCATTATTATGAATGTTGCCGGCATTGGAACAGCCAAGCGCATCATTGGTAAAGATGGTTCAGCAGCTCCACTTGAGGACTTTGAACGTGTTGTAAAAGTCAATCTCATTGGTGCTTACAACGTAACGCGCTTAGCAGTTGCTGAAATCGCCAAACTCGAACCATTAGCCGACAATGAGCGTGGTGTTGTTATCAATACGGCATCTGTTGCAGCCTATGATGGTCAAGTTGGCCAACAAGCTTACTCAGCTTCAAAGGGTGGTCTCGTTTCAATGACTTTGCCAATGGCTAGAGATCTAGCTCAATATGGCATTCGTGTTCTCACGATTTGCCCAGGATTGTTCCTGACACCTCTTATGCATACCCTTCCACAAGAAATCCAAGATTCATTGGGCAATTCAATCCCATTTCCAAAACGGCTTGGCCGCCCAGATGAATTCGGATCGCTTGCGGCTTACCTTGTTACGAATACACACATGAACGGTGAAGTCATTCGTATTGACGGCGCCGTTCGACTTGCTCCACGATAAGGAATCCTATGTCTAAAACGACTATTTTTAAAACTAAAATTTTGTTTGGCGATTGCGATCCTGCTGGCATTGTTTTTTTTCCCAACTTTTCTAAATGGATGGATGCCTCATCATTAGAATTTTTCTTGCAATGTGGAGTTCCACCTTGGCGCGAGCTTTTAGCATCCGACAACATTGTCGGCACACCACTTCTAGAAATTAATACTAAATTTAGACGTAGTGCCACCTACGGTGAAGATATCGAAGTCCATACCTCAGTCATTGAATGGCGAGAAAAAGTGTTTATCCATCAGCATCAAATTTTCAGAAAAGACGGCGATCAAATGACACTTTTATGTGAAGGGACCGAAACCCGCGCTTTTTGCCAAAAACAACCCGACGGAAGTATTAAAGCAATTCCAATTCCTGAAGACATTAGATCTAAATGTAGTTAGTAGTTAGTAGTTAGCGAAATACCTTATTTGATTTTTAGCAGTTTCAGTGTTTACTTAAACGTTTTATTCATATTTTTAGCAGCAATAAACCTAGGAGAGTTTTATGAAAGTTAAATTAGCAGCCCTTTCGATCGTCGCTGCAGCAATGATTGGCCAAAATGCCTTTGCTGACATCAACGTTGGAGTGATTCTTCCATTAACAGGCCCTGCCTCTACTTTGGGTATCCCTGCGAAAAAAGCTCTAGATTTATGGCCAAAATCAATTGCTGGCCAAAAGCTTAATGTCATTGTTCTCGATGATGCTTCTGACCCAACCAATGGCACTAAAAATGCGCGTCGCTTAACTAGTGAAGACAAAGTGGACGTAATCGTAGGTTCTGTAGCAACACCTCCTGCACTTGCAATCGCAGAAGTTGCTAATGAAACTAAAACACCACAACTCTCTTTGTCACCAGTGCCACTAGCTGATGGAAAAGATGCGTGGACATTTCGTCTTCCTCAATCAAATGGTGTAATGGGCTATGCAATTGTTGAGCACATGAAAAAACAGAAAGTGAAGACTGTAGGCTTCTTGGGCTATACAGACACTTACGGTGAAAGCTGGTTACAAGAATTTACAAAAATTGCCACAAAAGCTGGAATCAAAATTGTTGCAACAGAACGTTTTGATCGTAAGGATACTAGCGTAACTGGTCAGGCATTAAAAATCACTGCAGCAACTCCAGATGCCATTTTGATCGTAGCTTCAGGCGGTGGCGCAGCAATGCCACAGAAAGAAATCGTTGCTCGAGGCTTTAAAGGCAAAATTTATCAAACACATGCCGCAGCTTCACGCGATTTCCTAAAATTAGCTGAGAAAGATGCTGAAGGTGCTTACGTTGTTTCTGGCCCATGTAACGTTCCAGAGCAATTGAATGACAAGAACCCTTCTAAAGCAATTAGCGCTGGTTTCGTACAACATTTTGAAGCTGCAAATGGCCCTGGTTCACGTAACCAATTTGCTGGCCATGCTTTCGATGCTTCAGTTGTTCTCGAAAAAGTACTTCCTGCAGCACTCAAAAAAGCTAAACCTGGTACGCCTGAGTTCCGTGATGCTATTCGCACTTCACTTGAAACAATGGGTAAAACGTCACTTTGCCATGGCACATTGTCATATACAGCAAAAGATCACTGGGGTTATACAAATGACACCGGCGTTATCTTAAAAGTTGTTAATGGCGACTGGAAAGTTGAATAAATCGTAGTAACAAGTTATTTGTAATTAGTTAGAAAAGGTCAATTGCTCATGGATTTCTCAGTCGGAAGTATTCTGATATTTGACGGCTTAACCAAAGGATCGATTTATGCTCTTTTGGCTTTAGCGACAGTATTAGTGTTTGCCGTCACTCGCGTCATTTTTATCCCGCAAGGTGAATTTGTCGCGTTTGGAGCATTGACCTTAGCTATGCTGCAAAACAAACAAATACCTGGCACTGTATGGCTAGTAATGATCCTAGCCATACTTAGCGCTAGCCAGGATTTTGTTGATGCGATCAAGCGTCGTTTGTCACCAATGGCAATTTTTAGAAATTTAGTTAAAACACTTGCCTTGCCTTTTTTAGCGTCAGCGTTAACCGTCATATTGGCCCCTCTCAACACGCCGTTAGTGGTTCAAGTTCTTTTGAGTTTGTTCTTGGTGACGATGATGGGCGGCTTGGTTTATAAAGTCGCATATGAATCATTGGCCGAACAGAGTGTTTTGGTTTTACTTATCGTTTCTGTAGGCGTTCATTTCGCATTAACTGGACTAGGTTTACTATTCTTTGGCGCTGAGGGCTTTAGAACACCGAATTTCTGGGATTTCTCAATGAATTTAGGTCCTGTCAATATCACCGGCCAATCAGTAATCATCATTGTTTCTGGATTTGCACTTAGCGGTCTATTGTGGCTGTTTTTTGAAAAAACACTGCGTGGTAAAGCGCTATTAGCGACTGCCGTCAATCCATTAGGAGCTCGTATCGTTGGTATATCAGCTACAGGCGCTGGAAAATTATCATTCACGTTGGCTGCATTTATCGGTGCACTATCCGGCCTTTTAGTAGGCCCAACCACTACCCTTTTCTATGACAGCGGCTTCTTAATCGGCTTAAAAGGCTTTGTGGCCGCTGTATTTGCTGGACTATCAAGTTATCCCTTGGCGATTGTCGGCGCGATTGCCGTTGGCACTCTTGAGTCATTTAGCTCATTTTGGGCAAGTGCTTACAAAGAAGTCATAGTCTTCACAATTATTCTACCGGTGCTCTTATGGCGCTCTTTATCAGATCCACACGCTGAAGAACATTGAGGAAATACAGATGAATCGTCAAAAACTCTTACTTGCTCTTTTAGTTATAGCTCTAGCGGCTCTTCCAGTCTCACCTATTCCTGAATTTTGGATTACACAGCTGAACTACATTGGTCTCTACGCTATAGTGGCTATGGGCCTGGTTCTTCTTACTGGAATTGCTGGACTTACATCGTTCGGTCAAGCTGCATTCGTTGGAATCGGCGCCTATTCATCAGCATGGCTTGCTCTTAATTCAGGTTTATCTCCTTGGTTAGGATTGTTTGTTGGCCTTCTATTTACAGGCGTTAGCGCTTGGCTCTTAGGTTTGTTAACACTCAGAATGTCTGGACACTACCTTCCTCTTGCAACGATTGCTTGGGGATTGTCTCTTTATTACCTCATGGGCACAATTGAGGCGCTCGGTAAATATGATGGATTACTTGGCATCCCAGCACTTTCACTTGGAGATTTATTACTTAACGATGGTCGTCATCAATTCTGGTTAATTTGGTCTGTTGCTGCTTTATGCGCCCTTGGCTTAGCTAACTTACTGAATTCAAGACCAGGTCGCGCAATCCGCTCTTTGAAATACGGCAATGTAATGGCTGAAGCCATGGGCGTTAAAACGTTCAAATATAAAGTCATCGCTTTTATTCTTGCTGCACTCCTGGCTTCTATTTCTGGTTGGCTATTTGCACACTTTCAACGTACAGTAAATCCATCTCCATTTGGTATGAAGATGGGGATCGAATACCTCTTCATGGCAGTGGTCGGCGGTGTCGGCCAAATTGGCGGTGCTTTTGTTGGATCTGCCGTTGTGAAGATTATGGAAGATCAACTTCAAATTTGGCTTCCAAAATTAATCGGCTCTAATGGCAATTTTGAAGTTATCGTTTTTGGTGTTTTATTGGTAGTAATCTTGAAATATGCTCCCAATGGATTAGTGCCGGTTATCGCCAAATTCCTACCTAAAAGTACTCCAAAGTTTGACCACCTTAAAGATGTAGAAAATCTCGAGCAGCGGGCAAAGCCTTCAAAAGGTACTTTAGTACTCGATGTTCAAGCTGCTCGCAAAGAATTCGGCGGACTGGTTGCCGTCAATGATGTCAGCTTTCAGGTAAAAGCTGGTGAGATTATTGGCTTAATTGGCCCTAATGGCGCTGGCAAATCAACCACGTTTAACCTAGTGACCGGCGTTCACACGCTTACGACTGGTGAAATATTCTTTAATGGCGAAAAAATTAGCGGCATACCATCTCGCGCCATTGCTCAAAAAGGTCTTTCTAGAACTTTCCAGCACGTCAAAATGGTTCCCGATATGTCCGTTATTGAAAACGTTGCCCTAGGTGCTTACCTAAGAACATCGCAAGGAACCATCAGCTCAATTCTGCGACTAGAGAGAAAGCCTGAAGCCAAAATTTTGGCTGAAGCTATGAAAC
>CAYFKO010000016.1:11367-20173 GCA_964343765.1 uncultured Polynucleobacter sp.
ATTAGAACGAATTGGCCTTGGTCATTTGGCCAATGAGCAAGCTGGTAACTTGGCAATGGGTCAACAACGTTTATTAGAAATCGCTCGCGGTCTTGCCTCCGACCCAATCATTCTTCTCCTAGATGAACCTGCAGCTGGCTTACGCCATCAAGAAAAAGTTGCCTTATCAAACGTCCTTAAAAAATTACGTGATGAAGGCATGAGTATTCTCCTAGTTGAACATGACATGGATTTTGTGATGGGCCTAACTGATCGAATCGTTGTAATGGAATTTGGGACGAAGTTAATGGAAGGAACGCCAAGTGAAGTTCAAGATAGCCCTGCTGTTAAAGCAGCTTACCTAGGCATGGAGCATTAATTATGACAACACAATCGCCTATGCTAAAAATTGATAAGCTTTCCGCTGGTTATGGCCGAGCTATCGTTATTCCTGAAATTTCGCTTCATGCCGATACTGGAAGCGTTGTAACAGTCATTGGACCAAATGGCGCTGGCAAATCAACGCTACTAAATGCCATTATGGGCATCTTGCCCTGTAAAGGTGGAATTCAATTTAATGGTCGAGATATTGCACTAAACAAGCTGGAAGAACGCGTCTCGATGGGCATGTCTCTCGTCCCTGAAAAGAGAGAGTTATTTACGACCATGACTGTCGCCGATAACTTAACCTTGGGCGGCTACCCAAACATGCGTCGAGGTGATAAAGAGTGGCTGGATACTCTCCAAGACGTTTATGAGTTATTCCCTCGCCTCAAAGAAAGACACGCGCAAGCTGCCGGAACCCTCTCAGGTGGCGAGCGTCAGATGTTGGCAATTGGCCGCGCAATGATGGCAAAACCACGCTTACTTATGCTCGATGAACCCAGCTTAGGTTTAGCCCCACTCGTGGTCAAAGAAATTTTCCGAATTATTCAAGAACTTCGTAAGACTGGAGTCACCATCTTGCTGGTCGAACAAAATGCTCGCGCTGCTCTTGAAATTGCTGACTACGGCTATGTCATTGAAACCGGCACCATAGCACTTGAGAACTCAGCGGATAGTTTAGCAACCGATCCAAAAGTTATTGAAACGTATTTGGGATCTTCTAAAAAATAAAGTATGTGGAACTATAAACCTCCCTTACGGGAAATGAATTTCGTTATTCAAAAAGTACTAAAAGCCCAAGATACTTGGAAACATATTCCATTATTTTCTGAACTCGATGCAGAATTATCTGAACAAGTACTTGATGAGGCAGCAAAATATGCAACCGAAGTTCTTGCTCCTACTAATGTCCCTGGCGATTTAGAGGGATGCGAAATTACCCCTAATGGCGTTAAAACCCCAACCGGCTATAAAGCTGCATATGCAGCATTTGTTGAAGGTGGCTGGCCCGCATTAGCTTGTGATCCAGAATTTGGTGGACAAGGCCTCCCACAATTGCTCAATGCCGCTCTTTATGAAATGCTAATTGCAGCAAATCATGCCTGGGCAATGTATCCTGGTCTTCTTCACGGTGCGTATGAGTGCATCAAAGGTCATGCCAGCCCAGAACTTAAAACTGCCTACCTTGATAAGGTTGTCAGTGGCGAGTGGCTTGCTACGATGTGCTTAACAGAAGCGCATGCTGGAAGTGACTTAGGTCTTATCCGAACCAAAGGCTCCCCTCAAGAGGATGGCTCTATCCTAATCACTGGTAATAAGATTTTTATTTCTGGTGGCGATCAGGATATGACAGACAACATTGTCCACTTAGTAATTTTTCGCTTACCAGATGCACCTCCTGGATCTAAAGGAATCTCGTTAGCGCTAGTGCCTAAATTCCTACCTGATGGAACTAAAAACAAAGTCTCCGTTGATAGCCTTGAAAAGAAAATGGGGATTAAGGGAAGCGCAACATGCGTTATGAATTTTGACGGGGCCAAAGGCTGGCTAATCGGCCAACCTAATCGTGGGCTTGAGGCAATGTTTTTGATGATGAATTCTGCGCGGGTACACGTCGCAATTCAAGGCCTTGCTCATCTAGACAATGCCGCCAAGAATGCTCTTGAATATGCTCGTGAACGCGTGCAGATGCGAGCCTCTACAAAACCTGAAAATGCTCCAAGTGGACCGGCTGACCCAATTGTATTTCACCCTGCGATTCGGCGAAATCTATTGGAATTACTAGCACTTTCACAAGGCGGCCGTGTCATGGCCTATTGGAGCGCTCACTTAATTGATATTGCTGAAAATTCTGATGATTCTGTTAAGCGATCTGCAGCCAATAATTTCGCTTCGTTGCTAACACCAGTTATTAAATCTTATTTGACCGAAATTGGCCATGTAGGAGCTAACAAGGCGCTGCAAACTTGGGGTGGTCATGGATTTATTCACGACTATGGTATCGAACAGTCTGTGCGAGATAGTCGCATTGCCATGATTTATGAAGGCACAAATGAAATCCAAGCTTTAGATTTGTTATGCCGAAAAATATTGCCGGATGGAGCGCAAAAACTCAACCTACTACTCGATGAAATACTTGAATCAAGTAAAGATGTTCCTTCAAGCTACCGTCTACATATCGAATCCATGGTTGCTTTACAGCGCAATGCAACGTCCGCCCTACTTGAAGGATCAAAGAATGATTCAGAATGGCCTCAACGAATTGCAACAGATTATTTAAAAGGCATGGCTTTCACACTGCTTTCATGGGCGTGGGGCAGATTCGTATTAGCTATTGAAAATGAGTCTGATAGCGCATCCGACCCTTGGTTTAAAGAGCAGTTAAATTACGCGCAATTCGGAATTGAATGGCTCTTACCCGAGGGTGAACTTGCTTGGAAACGAGTCTTACAGAGAGAGAATGCGCTTCCATGGCTCTAAAAGAAGAGTTTATTAATAACAGCACCTTAAGGTCAGACCAACTTCAGAATGAGGTTGGTTACCATCTAAAGCGTGCGTATGTACATATGATTGAAGAATTTCATTTGCATATGTCAGAATTTCGACTGCGTCCTGGTGAATTTTCAATTCTTTGCATCATTGAAGAGAATGACGACGTCACTGCAAGGCAACTTTCTCAAGCATTAAACATTGCTCCACCTAATTTGGTGAGCTTAGTAGAAAATCTTTGTGAGCGAAATTTAATTAAGAAAACCGTTAACGAGCAAGATCGCCGTGCTCAACTCCTTACCCTGACTAACGCTGGCTCTACGCTACTAAAAAATGCAAAGAATGCTTCAAAAGAGGCGCAGGCAAAAGGACTAAAAAATCTTAGCGAAAATGAGAAAGAGAATTTAGTCCTTATTCTTAAAAAACTTTATCAATAAAAAACCGGCTTTCGCCGGCTTTTTATTAGTAAGTTTCAATGTGGAATCGACCAGATTCAACCAACTCTGACTGAAGCTTATTCCAATCACTACCTTTTTGACGGCAAATATCTGCAAATGCCTCTAGGACGCCTTTTTCCATCTCTTTTAGTCCACAAATATAGATATAACATTCTTGATCTAAAAGCATGCCATAAACTTTATCAGCCTGTTCGCGAATAGCATCTTGAACATAACGCTTTGGCTCACCTGCAACACGTGAAAATGCAAAATGAATATCGATAAAATCTTTTGGCAATTTTTGCAGAGGTCCAAAATACGGCAATTCTTCAGGAGAACGAGCTCCAAAGAATAAAGCTAAATTTCCCCCCTCATTTTTATCAATACGACGGCGACGACGCTCCGTCATCGCTCTCATAGGAGCTGAACCAGTTCCAGTACAAATCATCATTAGCGAAGATCCTGGATGATTTGGCATTAAGAAAGTGGATCCATATGGTCCAGTCACTTGAACTTTATCGCCCTTCTTCAAGTCACAAACATAATTTGAACCAACCCCCTTAAACGGTTTGCCATCATGATCCTCAACAACACGCTTAACAGTCAACGATAAATTATTATGCCCAGGACGTTCACCCTCTCTTGGGCTTGCGACTGAGTACATTCTTAATAAGTGAGGCTTACCTTTATCGTCAGTACCTGGAGGAATAATACCGATCGACTGACCTTCCAAGACTGGGAATGGCAAACTTCCAAAATCCAAAACAATGTGATGAATATCACTGGATGCGTTTTCAGCGGTCAACCTGAAATTACCAGCTACAGTTGCTGTAATTGGATTTTTAGCAGTATGTAAATTGATAACCGGAGTTTCAGCTGATTTTGGCGCTTTGGGAGTTCCATGGTGACCCGCAGCTGCAGCTTCTGTCAATTTCTGTACTTCATCAGGAATTGGGGAAGCAGGAGCATGCCCTTCCGTTGGATCATTTACCGGCGGCGCATCTAATGCAGGCTGTTCCGGCAAAACATCCCAAGATAATTGCTCTTCAAGGGTAAATGGCTTGCTATTAAAAACTCGACGGGAGTTATCAATAGCACCGGTTGGGCACGGACTAATGCAAGCATTACACCAGTTACATACATCGAACTTAACTACATAATTGTTCGAATCGTGAGTAATCGCGTCAATCGGACACATTTCCTCACATGTATTGCAACGAATACAAATTTCTGGATCAATTAAATGCTGTCTAGAAATTGCTGCTTCAGTCGTACTCATACCGGTTACCATTTATTCCTGATTAGTTAAAACGCACGTATTCGAAATCAACTGATTGACGATTGATACCCATAACTGGAGGTGCAATCCAGCTAGCAAACTTGCCAGGCTCAGTCACACGCCCCATCAATGAAGCAACAAATGCACGGTCTTCAATCGTTGGCAACCAGTTTTGGTGCTGATGAGTCCACTCACCTTCACTCAACACTTGCCCCTCAGGTGATACTTTAACACTTGCTAAGGTACCAATGCTTCGGTTAAACGCTTTGTGCGGTACTTTCAAGCGGAAGTCAAAGCCAGCTTTTTCGATGATCTTGTTCCAGCGATTTACACCACCAATAGAATCTTTAATGTAATCATCACGCAATACTTCATTCAAGGCGTTGAGCATCGGAACTTCTTTTTCAACAAGACGGTTATCAACCACATCAAGAATCTTGTAAGTGTCGTTTAACAAACGGTGATCATCAGTGCGTTTTGTTTCTTCAAAGCGGCCTTTTAAGCCTGTTGTGTAGAAACTTGCAGCGTTACTTGATTGATCAGCCCCAAACAAGTCAATAGTTACTGAGAAATGGAAGTTCAAATAACGCTGAATTGTTTGAAGATCAATAACACCGGCAGCACGTAATAAGGCAGGATCGTCTGTCTTTAACTCATTCATGACATCAACCGTTCTTTGAATCGTACGACCAACACCTGATTCACCAACGAACATATGATGCGCTTCTTCAGTCAACATAAAGCGGCAAGTACGCGCTAATGGATCGAAACCAGATTCTGCTAAAGATGCCAATTGGAACTTACCATCACGGTCAGTAAAATAAGTAAACATGAAGAAACTCAACCAGTCTGGCGTTTTCTCGTTAAATGCATTCAAGATACGCGGATTATCAGCATCACCAGAACGACGCTCTAACAATGCATCACCCTCTTCACGTCCATCACGGCCAAAGTGCGCGTGAAGCAAATAAACCATTGCCCATAAATGACGGCCCTCTTCAACGTTCACTTGGAATAAATTACGTAAATCGTATAAAGATGGTGCTGTTAAACCTAAATGACGTTGTTGCTCAACAGATGCTGGCTCCGTATCACCTTGAGTTGCAATGATGCGACGTAAATTAGCACGGTATTCACCAGGAACATCTTGCCAAGCTTTTTCACCTTTGTGCTCACCGAAATTAACCGTTGTGCCTTCTTGCTCTGGCGTCAAGAAAATACCCCAGCGATAGTCTGGCATCTTAACGTGACCAAATTGCGCCCAACCATCTGGCTCAACGCTAACGGCAGTTCTCAAGTAAACATCGTAATCATGGCTTCCTTCGGGACCCATATCATCCCACCAACTCAAAAAGCCTGGTTGCCAATGCTCAAGCGCACGCTGCAACACTTTGTTTTCAGATAAATTCACATTGTTAGGAATTTTTTCACTGTAATTAATCATCTAAATCTCCAATATTTAAAAAACGTTATTTACTTAAACTAATCAAACACGATTCCAATCGAATTGGGCTTTTTTGCCAGATCCGAATAATTTCAATGCACCTTCTGAACCTACGGCATTTGGACGGAAGAAAATCCAGTTTTGCCACGCAGACAAACGTCCAAAAATACGAGTATTCATGGTTTCTTTTGGTCCAAAACGTAAATTCGCTTCGAGGCCCGTTAATGCATCTGGAGACATAGAAGCACGCTCTTCAATTGCAATACGCACTTCATGATCCCAGTCCAAATCATCCGGCGTTGCAGTAACTAAACCTAAACGATCTGCATCAGCCGCTGTTAATGGTTTACCCATTTCAGCTTTAACTGCATCAATCTCAGCTTTATTTTCATAGAAACGTGCATCGATACGCGTCAAGTCATTCACCATAGGGAATGCACCAAAGTTCAATGTTGACAACGTAATGGCATTAGGCTCATCTACGGAATCCAACATATAGGCGCGATCAGCCGCAAAAGCCAACTCTGCCAATGTGCCAGCAAAGCATGAACCTGGCTCAATCAATGCAAACAAGCTACGTGAACTTACATCGATACGAGCCAATGTACGGCGCATGAATCCAAGCGTTTCACGAACAAACCAATGGCCTTTATTCTTATCCAACAATTCGTCAACAGCTAAAACGTTTGCAGCATCGCCTTCTGTCTTAAGAATCCACAAACCAATATCCAAATGATTAGTTCTCAAGTTCAAAATGGCGTCATCTAACTCACGCGTCATCTTTAATGGCCACCAAGCAGTACCTAACGCTTGCATTGCATCAGGAGTCGTTGGGCCAACTTCTTTTGGCGCACGAACTGTCAACGTTGCAGTACGTGCAATTGGATCAATGACCGCATCCACGAATTCATACTGATAACTATTCTCGCCATCTGTACGTTCAACCTTATTCCATTCAATACCTTTGGCTGATGAAGGACGATCACTCTTCTTCGCCAAGTCAGCGGCGCGTTGAGCAATACGCTCGTCAAATTGCTGTGATTTAACTGCTTCGTCAACCAAACGCCACTCAACTGCACGTTGACCACGGATACCCTCTGAAATAGTGCAGAAAATATCTGCGCGATCACGACGCACCTTACGTTTATCTGTGACACGTGTTAATCCACCTGTACCAGGCAAAACTCCCAATAAAGGTACCTCTGGCAAACTTACTGAAGAATTTCGGTCGTCGACCAAAACAATTTCATCACAAGCTAACGCCAACTCGTAACCACCACCTGCCGTTGCACCGTTGCATGCGGCCAAAAATTTCAAACCAGAATATTTGCTGGAATCTTCAATACCATTTCGTGTTTCATTCGTAAACTTACAGAAATTAACTTTCCATGCATGAGTTGATAAACCCAACATGTAAATATTCGCACCAGAACAGAAAATTTTCTGCTTGCCGCTTGTAAACACCACTGTTTTTACTTCAGGATGCTCAAAGCGGATACGTTGCAAAGCATCATGCAATTCGATATCAACACCTAAATCATAGGAATTTAATTTGAGCTTATAACCAGGACGAATACCCGCATCTTCGTTGATGTCTAATTTCAAAGTGGCAATTTCGCCATTAAAGGAAACAGACCAGTGCTTATATTCCGATGGATTCGTTCGGTAATCGACAGGCTTGATATCAGTTGTTGTACTCACAAAAATCTCCTAAAAATACTAAATTGGTTAAAAAATACTTTTCTATGCAAAAACTAAACTGCGTAACTTGGCATAACTGGCTTCTACACTGTCTCCAGTGGTATCAACAACAGCGTCTGCTCTTGAATACAGTGGCTCACGTCGAACCAAAATCTTCTTCAAATCTTCCATCGCTTCTTCATTACCAGCCATAGGACGTAAATCTCCTTGAGCAATCACTCGAGCCATATGCTCTTCAGGTCGAGCTTTGATCCATACGGTGTAACAATTTGCTAATAAATAGTCATAGTTCTCTGCTTCTGAAACAACACCACCACCAATAGACATAACGACACGCTCTGAACTAGTGATAATGCGCTCCATGACCCGTCGCTCAATTCGACGGTATCCACTTTGTCCATACAAACTAAAAAGTTCCGAAGTTGGCATGCCAGTCTCTTTTTGAACTTCCTGATCTAACTCAACAAAATTCAAATTCAATTCTTTGGCTAACAAATGACCAAGCGTTGATTTACCCGCACCTCGAAGGCCAATCAAAGCAACTCGTTCACGACGCACCGCCTCTTCACTTCCGAAGTCACGCATTAAGCGAAACACAATCTCTTCCACACGGTGCGCTGGCAAACGACTTAAAAAACGCCTTACTAGACGCTTCTCTGGCGTGTCGTCCGTATCTGCAACCAATAAATCTTGTATCGAAATATCTAGGGCATGAGCAATTCGACGCAATAAGATGATTGAAATATTGCCTTCGCCAGCCTCCAAATGAGCTAAGTGCCTCTCAGACACTCCTGCATTCCTAGCAACGAGTTTGCGTGTCTCACCTCGACGATCCCTGATCTCTCGCACGCGTTTACCGAGCGTTAACAAAAATTGCTGATTTTCTTCCTCAACTCCAATAGGAAGATCGACCGACTTCAATGAATTTTCAGTTGCGTTCATGGACGAGGATTTTTCAGCAGAATTAACCATAAACAGAAAAATACTTCATAAAATTTTACTAGTCAACACTTTTTTATGAAACAAAATGCAAGTGGAGCGCTTCAGCAGCGTCAATTTTCAATGAGGGAATTAGCCGGGCCACTTTTAACA
>CAYFKO010000017.1:0-20162 GCA_964343765.1 uncultured Polynucleobacter sp.
TTTTAGTAATACGCGAATTTCTTTTAAAAAATTTATTAAAATTACGGCAAACCCATTAATTTCATTAGTACTCGTTTAAAACCGTTACCTTATGCCTTTTTCTCCAGCCTATAAAGACCTGAGCAAATCCCAACTGATTAGCGTGTTGGTCATGATTCTTGTCATGGCTTTCATTGGAGCCTGGGTTTTTTCTGCTCATCTCAAGGCCGCTGACAAACAAACTATTTCAGCCAAAGTCATTGGGGTGAAAGATGGGGACACCATTACCGTACTAGATGAAGCAAATAAACAACTAAAAATACAGCTTGCTGGGATCGATGCCCCAGAACGAAATCAAAACTTTGGAATGCGAGCTCGTAAAAATTTAGCTGACAAAATTTTTGGTAAACATATCCAAATTATTCTCCGAGGAACTGATCGCGCTAACGGCATTGTTGGTGTCGTGACTCTTGATGACAAAGATATCAATGAAACCATGGTGAATGATGGCTACGCATGGGCATTCAAGAAACCTAGCGATGAACAGCCAGATGAGGAAATTGAACGCTATGAAGCTGCTCAGGCATACGCCAAAGAGAATCACCTTGGCCTTTGGCAAGATCCTAACTCTATCCCACCATGGGAATTTAGAGTTAAAAAGAAATAATTAATCTTTTTTTTCTTGAATCGACTCTGTTGGAAGAGCTTCATCTTTATTTTCAGGTCGACGACTTCGATCATCAATTTTTGCGCCAGATGATTTGTACTCCTGACAGACTTGCTGTCCATCTATTAAGTTAAACAATTTGCAATCTTTATCAGTAGCACCCGACAGCGCATGATCTCCTAAGGTCTTGCCTGTTGTGGCATAGCTAGCACCACTAGCTACCGTTGTCTGCACTGCCACCCCACTCCCCGCAAACGACGTTGCAAGTGGCGCAATCATGCAACCTTGAATAAACAAGGTAGATAAACTAATCAGAATAACTGGAATTCTCACAGACAAAATCTATCACATCACTCAAAACAACTCAATGTAGCTATTTCCATTAAGATAAACCTATCTTGCAATGAGCCTCTGGAAAAATCGATGTCAACGCTAAAACTTTATGAACTCGCCGGAAAAGATCCTAATCGGAAATTTAGTCCATTTGCTTGGCGCACGCGCATGGCAATTGTTCACAAACAGATTCCTTTTGAATCGATTGCTTGGCGATTCCTTGATAAAGAAGCCATCTCTCAATCCGGTCAAACTAAAGTTCCGGTTATTGTCGATAACAATCAATGGATTTTTGATTCTTGGACAATTGCTAATTACTTAGAGGACCAATATCCCTCACTACCGTCTTTATTCGGGGATAAAACTGCAAGAGGTCTTTCGCATTACTTCAATCAATTAGCAGACTCATTAGTTAGCCAAATTTTTCCATTTGTTGCGGATGATATTCCTGCAATATTGGAAGAGAAAGATTGCGAATACTTTGTTCGCACCCGGGAAGAACGCTTTGGCAAAACACTTGCTGAATTTTCTAAAAACAAACAAGAAAGATTACCGCAATTTAGAGAGAGCTTAAATTTGATTCGTAAGACATTAAGCACTCAACATTTTTTAGCAGGCAATCAGCCCTTATACGCTGACTATGCAATATTTGGCGGTTTTCAATGGGCTAGATGCGTAAGTCCATTTGTGCTCTTAGAAAAAGACGACCCTATAAACCAATGGCTAGATCGTTTACTAAGTATTCACAATAACGAAGCAGGCAACGCCGTTCGCTTTTATTAATTAAGGACTTTATACCCTCGGCCAATTAAACAACGCTTAACAACTTGTTCCTGACTCACATTTCCTGAATGAGCTCCGGTTGCTGAGCCGATGACTGCCCCGACACCCGCATCACGAATAATATTTGTTTTATTACCCCCAGCAACTAAGCCAACCAAACCGCCGATGGCAGCACCTGCACCAGCCCCTTTTGCTGCACCCGGTGCCACACCCGACTGCTGAGTGGCAATCGACTGACACTCCTGCAAATCTTGCTCATATTTGTTCATGTTGACACCTTTGGTATCTATTATCGGCCGGACATTCGAACCCATCTCCGCACAACCCAATAGACTCAACATCACCGTAGCACCAAGACACTGAACAATGCGCTTCATTTTTTTCTCTCATTTCCTAAAAGCATATTCGTACATTCTAGTTTTTTATAAGCAACTCGTGTCAATTTCGAGGAAAATAATGAGAACTTTTTGATTAACCACAACGAATGCCTAGATCGTCTATCCTTTGCTCTATTTGCGGAAATCCTCGCTCCTTATTAGAGGCGACTTGCCCTTATTGCGACAGTCAAGATACTCCATTAATAGAATCAGGTGCTTTAGGCTTTTACACAATTAATCTTGAACTTCATATGCCAACTGTGGATGAAGCGCTTGATCGCTTTGATGATGAGCTCAGAAAAATTAAAAACTCAGGATTTCGGGCGATTAAAGTCATTCATGGGCATGGATCTTCGGGCATCGGCGGCAAAATTCGTCGTGAATTTAGAAATGCCATGGACCATAACCGCTGGGGACATCTCATCCGGGATGTATATCACGGCGAAGATCTTATTCCAAACCACGAAGGAATGAGTGATTTAAAAAAATATCATCCTTCAATTGCTAAAAAACTAACAAAAGACATGCTCGGCAACTCCGGGATTAGTTTATTGATTTTGGAAAAATCGAATTAATAAGTTTCTCTACAAAGGGAATAGCAATGACTGCAAAACCCAATATTGCCCCCATAGAAGCTAAAACCTTATTATTGAGGACCTCAATTTTATTTGTTAGTTCCAACTTTAAATTTTCAAGATCGACTTGACGAACGAGATCATCACTTGACACATAGGCCCGCATTAAATCAACCAAGCCAACTGCTTGCTGTTTGCTATAACCGCTGGTCATTAGCTTTTCAATGACTGTATGCGTATCAAATATTCTCATCATGACTCACTATGAGTCAATCATAGTGAGTCAGATATTGAAAAGCAAATCACTCAATTTATCACCCACTATCAGTAAGGTGAAATGAAAGCCCTCATTATTCTTGAGACTTTTATTGTCTATATCTTGACAAGAACTCGGCCTTTGATTGCTCCTGACATTAACTGCTGAGCTTTCTCAATAGATTGTTCTAAAGATACTTCCTCAATCATGGACTCCAGTTTGGCCAAATCAAGATCTTTTGCTAAACGATTCCAAGCCTCTTGTCGCTTAGCTTGTGATGCCATCACAGAATCAACGCCCACCAAGGTAACTCCCCTTAGAATAAATGGCATCACAGTTGTTGGTAAATCCGCACCTTGGGCTAATCCGCATGCAGCCACCACACCACCATATCGAGTTTGTGCCAAAGCATTTGCTAACGTATGAGAACCTACAGCATCGACGACACCAGCCCAACGTTCTTTTTGGAAAGGTTTACCAGGCTCTGAAAGTTCACTACGATTAATGATCGAACTTGCGCCTAAGGATTTTAGGTAGGCCTCTTCACTAACCTTACCTGTTGCAGCAACAACGTTATAACCCAGCTTCGACAGAATCGCGATAGCAACACTACCAACACCGCCAGTTGAACCAGTTACTAATATTTCGCCATCATCAGGTTTGACACCATGATTTTCTAAAGCAATGACACAAAGCATAGCCGTATAACCAGCAGTTCCAATCGCCATTGCTTGCCTTGCCGTAAATTGAGCTGGCATCTTTACCAACCACTCACCTTTTAAACGAGCTTTTTGCGCCAAACAGCCCCAGTGTGTTTCACCAACACCCCAACCATTGTGAATAAAACGATCGCCAGCTTTCCAATCCGGATGATTTGACTCAAGTACGGTACCTGCTCCATCAATACCCGCAACCATTGGCCAAACACGCACAACCGGCCCTTTATTAGCTATGGCTAATCCATCCTTATAGTTCAAGGTTGAATATTCTGGAGCAACAAGAACAGTCCCCTCCGGCAACTGTGCTTCATCTATCTGCTCAAATGCTGCTGTAAATTCCGGCTCTTTACGCAAAACCAACGCTTTAAACATGGACACTCCAATCTAATATTTTTTTGAATACGCTTACGATACTGGATTCTGCGATTTTTTTCAGTCATCAAAACCGTCATCGTACTCTTCTGAAAAAATACGAAGCTTTTTAGAAGCCTGCTCATAAAAATGACGAATATCAGACTCTGACTTAACTGCCGCCAATATTCGATGATCGGATAATTGCTGCCTCCAAAATCTCGACCCTCCCAACCCATGTGCAAACCCTAAAATATGGCGCGTAATACTGCCAATATGAAACGGGATATTTTTAGCCTGACACTCACTTAACCAGGCAATTGTTTGATTAATCACACCCTCTTGTATCTCTAACCAAACTGTCTCACCTAAAAAATAACCATACTCTTCAGCATTAGATTGCAGCATTGCATCCCACCCCAACATAATGGCTGGCTGATGATAAGCAGCTCTTCCCACCATAAAGCCATCAAAATCATTCCAATAGCGCGCAATGTCGCTATTACTCTCAAGACCACCATTTAGTAGGACTTTTAAATTTGGATATTGCTTCTGAACATCAAGCCTTAATTGCTTAGCAACATCATATCGAAGAGGCGGAATCATACGATTTTCTTTGGGAGACAACCCCTTAAGAACCGCATTGCGTGCATGAATAGTCACTTGAGATGCACCCGCTTCGGCTACTCCACAGATGAAGTCATGAACAAATTGATAATCAGATGGATTTGCACTTGGATCCATTTGATCAAGTCCCAAGCGATGTTTAACTGATATAGGTAAATCCGTCGCCTCTTTCATGGCACGAACACATTCAGCGACCAAATTTGGCTCCGCCATTAAACAAGCGCCAAATGCCCCCCTCTGAACTCGTTCCGAGGGACAACCACAATTCAGATCAATCTGATCGTATCCCCACTTTTGAGCTAGAACCGCGGCTTTTGCCAAATCTCCTGGCTCACTACCTCCAAGCTGTAAAACGACAGTATGCTGATCCTCACTAAAATCCAAATGTCTAGGCACATTGCCATAGATCAGCGCACCGGTTGTCACCATCTCTGTATAAAGCACCGATTTTTTTGAAAGCAAGCGATGAAACGATCGACAGTGTCGATCTGTCCATTCCATCATCGGGGCTACGGCGAGTATTTTGTTCATAAATGTTGAGATTTGTACTTATTTTCTCAAAAATCGATCTGCAATCGTTTATAAAAATTTTTAACATTCGGATCACACTTCACATCACTGCGACGAATGGGTTTTTCGAGTGTTATACCCTCTAAAGACGTACACCGGCTCAAAGCAACATATACTTGCCCTGGGGCAAAAGCACCTCCGGACAAATCAACCTTAACCCGCTCTAGCGTTTTTCCTTGACTCTTGTGGATTGTTACAGCCCAAGCAAGCATCAAGGGATACTGAGAATAAGTCCCAATAACCACCGGCTTAATTTGCTGCGTTAAATCGTCAAACTCATATTGATAGGTTTCCCATTGACTCTTAGGAACCTCTACATAGACCTTGCTCAAGGGATGATCAAGTTCTACTTTGACATAATCACTTGTAATCGTCCTGACAACACCTAATGAACCATTTACCCAACGTTTAGGATACGTTTGATCATTTGCTGTAAGCATTACCCGCGATCCAACTTTTAAAGTTAAATTTAGAGGTGCCGGTAAATTACGCTCATCAATATTAAATCGACCACTTACCTGCCCCGTCAAGATCACTGGTTCCGTCTGAATCGCTTGGCTTTGACGTAAATTGATATTGTCAGCTTTGGCATTATTAGTGGTTAAGGTAATGGCATGTTCGTCTTGCTCTGCCGTCTCTGAGTAACAAGCAGCATTTAATATTTCCAATGCCTTTGGAACATCTCGATCGACACGAATATCATTTAATAACGCAGTAAATGATGCATCTTTTTGACGATAGATTTTCTTGAGCTCGATACAGGTTAATTCTTGCCTGTGCAAGGCCATGGCATGAAAGAAATAAGGCGCATCATAAGAGCGGCTTCGAAGAACTTCAAGCTCTTCCGATCGAACTACTGGCGGCAGCTGAAATAAATCTCCTACAAATAAAACCTGCACGCCACCAAATGGAATTCCTTCTTTAGGCCCATTTACCCTCAAAAATAAATCGATAGCGTCCACAATATCTGCACGCACCATCGATACCTCATCAATAATCAACAATCGAATTTTTGAATATAAACGTCGATCCTTTAATTTTTTAATATCCTCTTCAGGGAAAATCAACCGTGGTGGGAATTTAAAGAATGAATGAATGGTGACGCCTCGAACTTGCAAGGCAGCAACACCCGTTGGGGCAACCACTACCACATTACCATCTAAGGTATCTCGAAGATGCGTGACTAGCGTTGTCTTCCCTGTACCCGCGCGACCACTCACAAATATAAACGGATCTCGACGCTCAATGGCATCAAAGACTTCTTTATATTCGGAGGTTATTTCAATCAAGATTACTCACCAGCTAATTGCAGTAATGCCTGTTCAAAAACCTCGACAGGCTGACCGCCTTGAACTAAGTGACGGCCATTAAAAATAATCGATGGCACTGCTCTAATTCCGAGGGATGTATAGTGCGACTCTTCTTGCCGAACCTCTTGCGTATATTGGTCACTTGCCAATAATTGACGAGCCCCATTGACATCTAAGTCAGCTTTTTCAACATACCTTAATAACACCTCATTGTCGTCAAGGTTTGCGTGGTCGTAAAAATTTGCACTTAATAAAGCTCGTTTTAATGCATATTGTTTTTCAGAACCATAAACCTCTAAAGCCCAATGAAGTAATCTATGGCAATTAAAGGTGTTATAGATTCGACCTCGCATTGAATCATTAAATTGAAAACCAACTTCATTTGCACGATCTCGAATTTGTGCTTGATTAGCTTTGATTTGCTCTGCTGAAATGCCGTATTTCTTAGTTAAATGCTCAACCGTATCTTCCCCGCCCTTTGGCATCGATGGATTAAGCTCAAAAGGCCTAAAACTCAGCGACACCTCAACCCGATCCTTAACATTTTCAATTGCTTTTTCTAAGGATCCCAATCCAACAGCACACCATGGGCACGCAACATCTGACACAAATTCAATTTTGACTGTTTTATTCGTCATGTTATCCCCATTTTTTCTAATCTATTAATTGAAGGTGTTGTTTACTCTCAAAATGATGCTCTAAACCTGTACATGGATCTGTAAATTTCAAACTCTTTGCCAATAATTGCAAAGGCTGACTGTAGTCGCGCTTCTTTGGCTCCACATAAGGTTGCAATGTTGGATATATTTGATCATTTTTAATCGGAATGCCTAGTGCATTCATGTGCGCACGTAATTGATGCTTTTTACCCGTAATTGGCTCAAGGAGGTATCTACCCCACACCCCATTGTCCTCTAAAAGATTAATTCGCGTTTCTGAATTGGGCTCACCTACCACCTCCTGCATCTGCATAAAATCAGCAGACTCTTCAATTCGTGATCGGTAATTCAAGGGAAATCCTAAGGCTGGATTTAATGGTGCTATTGCTTCGTAATATTTATCAATCTGTTGATCTCTAAATAAATTCTGATAAGCACTTCGTTTATCCGGTTGTTTTGTTAACAAAACCAGTCCCGCTGTTTCTAAATCAAGTCGATGAGCCAGACTCAATTCATCTATTCCTAAACGTTTACGCAATCGAACTAACAAAGTTTCTTGTATAAATGGGCCAACAGGACTGACTGGCAAATAATGCGGCTTATCTGCTACTACAATAAAGTCATCTTGATAGACCAACTCTTCCTCAAAGGGTATACGAGTCTCTTCAATAACTTCTCTATAGTAGTAAATGTGTTGTTTTGCTATATAGGGCGTTTGGGGATCTAACGCACGACCTTGCCCATCTAAGACTCGACCACTAAGCATTCTAACTTCCCAACCTTTGGCCGAACTATTTGGGTAGCGCTCTACTAAATATGTCAATAAATTAGGGTAGTTCCCCTCCGGCAAAAATAGCCGGCTTGGACCTACCCCGTTGATAACTGGCAGTTGATTTGCCATACCAAATTAGACGCCTTCGCGTGAAGCCTTCTTACGCTCGTGCTCTTTTAAGTAGCGTTTTCTTAAACGAATACTCTTTGGCGTAACCTCAACCAACTCATCATCCGCAATAAATTCAACCGCATATTCAAGCGACATCTGAATTGGCGGCACAAGGCGAACTGCTTCATCAGTGCCTGATGCGCGAACGTTTGTTAATTGCTTACCTTTGATTGGGTTTACCACCAAATCATTGTCGCGGCTATGAATCCCAATAATCATTCCTTCATAGAGAGGCTCACCCGGAGATACAAACATACGACCGCGATCTTGCAACTTCCACAAAGCATAGGCTACAGCATCGCCGTTATCTTGGCTGATCAATACGCCATTGTGTCGCTCACCCAAAATGCCGTCTTTTACAACGTCATAGTTATCAAACGTATGGCTCATGAGTCCAGTGCCGCGAGTCATTGTCAAGAAATCACCCTGGAAACCAATTAAGCCTCGCGCAGGGATACGGTACTCAAGTCGAGTTCTACCTTTACCATCGCTGACCATATCTAAAAGTTCACCCTTGCGCTTACCCAACTCTTCCATAACAGAACCTTGAGTTGTATCTTCAACGTCAACCGTCAAATTCTCATACGGCTCCATCTTCACACCGTTTTCTTCATGGAACACCACGCGTGGTCGTGATACAGCAAGCTCATAACCTTCACGACGCATGTTCTCAATCAAGATAGTCAAATGTAATTCGCCACGACCTGACACCTCAAAAACAGTGTCATCATCTGTATCTTTCACACGCAAGGCCATATTGGATTTCAACTCACGATCTAAACGATCCCGAATTTGTCGGCTTGTCACGAACTTACCTTCACGACCTGCCAAAGGACTTGTGTTCACCATAAAATTCATAGTCAACGTTGGCTCATCAACCTTCAACATTGGCAACGGCTCAACCGTATCAACTGCACAGATAGTTGTTCCAATTCCTAAATCTTCAATGCCATTGACAAGCACAATATCGCCAGCTTCAGCTTCAGCTACTTGCTCACGCTCCAAGCCTTTAAATTTAAGCACTTGATTAATACGACCTTTAAATGGTGTACCTTCTGGACCATTTTGACAAATAACATCCATCCCCGGCTTAACTGTTCCACGTTTGATACGACCCACACCAATCTTACCGACATAGCTGTTGTAATCGATTGATGAAATTTGGAACTGCAAAGGTCCGCTTGGATCATCATCACGAACTGGCACGTACTTGAGCACTGTTTCAAACAAGGCACGCATGTCACCTTCACGAACATCTGGTGTTAATCCAGCATAACCACTTAAACCTGACGCATACACAATCGGGAAATCAAGCTGCTCTTCAGTGGCCCCTAACTTATCGAACAACTCAAACGTTGCATTCTCGACATATTCAATCCGCGCACCTGGTCGGTCCACCTTATTAACCACCACGATTGGCTTCAAGCCAAGCGCAAGTGCTTTTTTAGTCACAAATCGAGTCTGCGGCATTGGACCTTCAACCGCATCTACCAACAACAACACCCCGTCAACCATCGACAAAACACGCTCAACTTCTCCCCCGAAGTCCGCATGTCCCGGGGTATCTACGATGTTAATGTGAGTGCCTTCGTACTCTACGGCACAGTTTTTCGACAAAATAGTAATACCGCGCTCTTTTTCCAAATCGTTTGAATCCATCACGCGCTCAGCAACTTGCTGGTTCTCACGGAATGTTCCGGATTGTCTTAGAAGCTGGTCAACCAAAGTGGTTTTGCCGTGGTCAACGTGAGCGATGATGGCAATATTTCGTAATGAACGCTGAGTCATGATGCAACTTTCGATAAAAATAAACTAAAAATTAAATAACACTATTTGTAGATTCGGTTTGCGCAATAAGACGTCTTGGATGCAAAACGCCATTTTTCACTTCAACCGTCCCTAAAAAACTTTGTGGCGTCTCTACCTTTCGGTAAACACGAACCACCCCTGGCTGAACCGCCGCATCGCTTTGAGGAATACGCTGCCCCAAACATAAACGATCTGACAATTCTTCATTCAAAACAATACTTGGTAATGTTGACACTAATGCGTCAACCGACATTAAATGTGCCTTCCCCTCTTTAACGACCGGTAAGGTACATGCATCTTTCAACTGCAAATGTCCGACCTTAGTTCGTCTAAGCGCAGTTAAGTGCGCTCCACACCCCAAATAGTCCCCCATATCACTCGCCAAACTACGAATATAGGTCCCCTTGCTACAAGTAACCTCCAAAGTGGCTACTGGCCAGGCAATCGATACCCAGGCAATATGGTGAATTTCTACTTCACGAGCCTCTAATTCAACTTCTTTCCCTTCGCGCGCGTATTCATAAAGCGGTCTACCATCCCGCTTTAATGCGGAATACATTGGTGGAACCTGATGAATAACGCCAGAAAACTTTGGCAAAAGCATCTCTAAATTCGCTCGCACTAGCTCAGCGTCTGCCGCATCAAATGCAACCTCACCGCGAGATATCACTTCACCTTCAGAGTCCCCAGTCGTCGTTTTAGCGCCAAATAAAATAGTTGCCAAATAAGTTTTATCAGCATTAAGTAAATCGGCTGAATACTTCGTGGCTTCTCCAAGGCAAACCGGCAATAATCCTGTTGCTAATGGATCGAGCGTACCAGTATGGCCAGCTTTTTGAGCAGCGCAAGATCGCTTAACAATCGTCACGGCAGTTTGTGAGCTGATTCCCTCGGGCTTATCCAAAAGAACCACCCCATCTACCTTTTGGGGCGAGTTTCTTTTCATGATTAGTCTTCTTTCGGGCGATCTGTCGCTGATGATGTTTGTAATGCTTGATCAATCAAGCGAGACATTTCGACCCCACGCACCACAGATTCGTCGTGTATGAAATGCAAAGTAGGCACTGTATGAATATGCAAGCGCTTAAACAACAGGGAATGCAAATACCCTGCTTTTTCTTTCAAGATACCAGTTGCAACCTCAGGTTCAGCACCTAAAACAGTAAAAAAAACCTTGGCATGCGCCATATCTGGAGTTAATTCAACCGCTTGCAAGGTCACCAATCCCATCTGCGAATTACGAATCTCGCGCGGAATCAACTCTGCCAAATCACGCTGGATTTGGTCAGCTACTCGTTGATTACGATGACTAGGTGACTTCGCCATATCTCACAATCACAAAGTTCTTGCGACTTCAGTTACCTCAAAGACTTCCAACTGATCACCTTCTTTGATGTCGTTGTATCCTTTGAGTGATAAACCACACTCGAGACCCGCACGAACCTCTTTGGCATCATCCTTGAATCGTTTCAATGAATCCAATTCACCTGTCCAAATGACAACGTTGTCACGCAACAATCTCGCTTTCGATGTGCGTTTGACAACACCCTCGACAACCAAGCAACCCGCAATCGAACCGATCTTCGATACAGCAAATACTTGACGAATTTCGACCAGACCTGTGACTTCCTCTTTCTTGTCCGGTGTCAACATACCACTCATCGCAGCCTTAACATCATCAACCGCATCATAAATAATGTTGTAGTAACGAATATCAACGCCATTCGATTCAGCCAACTTACGTGACTGCGCATCGGCTCTCGAGTTGAATCCAATAATGACTGCTTTCGAAGCTACCGCTAAGTTAACGTCCGTTTCGGAAATTCCACCAACTGCAGCATGAACAATCTGTACGCGCACTTCTGGTGTTGAGAGTTTCAATAGAGATTGTGATAACGCTTCTTGTGAGCCTTGTACGTCAGCCTTGATAATAATTGGCAAGAACTTGGTTTCAACACTGCCTTCACCCATATTCTCAAACATGGTTTCAAGCTTCACAGCTTGTTGCTTAGCCAACTTAACATCACGGAACTTGCCTTGTCTAAACAAAGCGATTTCACGCGCCTTACGCTCATCCGCCACAACTTGAACTTCTTCACCCGCTGCCGGCACTTCAGAGAGACCTTGGATCTCTACCGGAATTGATGGACCAGCTTCTGTACATGGCTTACCGTTTTCATCCAACATCGCACGAACCCGGCCAAAAGACTGACCCGCTAACAACATATCGCCGCGTCGCAATGTGCCTGACTGAACCAAAATTGTTGCAACCGGGCCTTTACCTTTATCCAATTTAGCTTCAATAACTAAACCTTTAGCTGGCGCATCTTTTGGCGCTTTAAGCTCCAAAATTTCTGCCTGCAACAGAACGTTTTCGAGCAACGTATCAATGCCTTCACCGCTCTTTGCTGAGACTGGAATAAATGGCGAATCGCCACCGTATTCTTCTGGCACAACTTCTTCAGCTACCAATTCTTGCTTAACGCGATCTGGATTCGCCTCTGGTTTATCAATTTTATTGATTGCTACAACCAATGGAACTCCCGCCGCTTTTGCATGAGCAATCGCTTCTTTTGTTTGAGGCATAACACCATCATCAGCTGCCACAACTAAAATCACAATATCAGTTGCTTGAGCTCCTCGAGCACGCATTGCTGTAAAAGCTTCGTGACCCGGGGTATCCAAGAAAGTGATCATCCCTCTTGGTGTATCAACGTGATAAGCACCAATGTGCTGGGTAATACCACCCGCCTCACCTGCTGCAACTTTTGAGAATCGAATTTTATCGAGCAACGATGTTTTACCGTGGTCAACGTGACCCATTACCGTCACAACCGGTGGACGTGCAAATAACTCAACATCATGATGCTGTTCTTGACCTAAATCTAACTCTGGATCATCTAATTTCGCAGCATGTGCGCGATGCCCCATCTCTTCCACAATAATCATGGCAGTATCTTGATCTAACACTTGGTTGATCGTGACCATCTGCCCCATACCCATTAACAACTTGATAACTTCAGCTGCTTTAACAGACATCTTATGCGCCAACTCAGAAACGGTAATCGTTTCTGGAATATGAACGTCTTTAACCACTGGCTCTGTCGGGGCTACGAAATTTGATGTTTGCTCCGCAGGTGCTTGCTGGTGCGATTTTTTCTTACCACCACCCGCACGCCAACCACCACCTAAACCACCCGTGGCATCACCACGAGTTTTAAGACCACCTTTTTTCTTAACGCCTTCTTCTTGCCATGTTGAAGAAGTTTCAGAAGTTTTTATAAGCTTTCCTGAACCCTTCGCTGCTGTTTTTTTCTTATCGTCTGAACCGTCAGCTTTGACTGGCTTATGCAAAGTACCTTTTTTGGCCTCTTCAGTTGCCTCGGTTGGCGCTTTCAACACACGCGCAGGTGCATTCATCATCTCGCGAATTGCTAATGCTTCAGCCTCTGCTTTTGCGCGACGCGCTTTTAATGCTTTTAACTCATCTTCAGATGCTTTTTCTACTTTTTGTTTTACAGCTTCCGCCTCAGCTTTTTCTGCTTGCTTAGCTTCTTCTTTCGCTGGAGCCTCTTGAGCAGGTGGAACTACAACTTCTTCTTTTTTCTCTGCCTTTTGCGCAGCTTGCTCTTCTTTCTTACGACGTGCCTCATTCGCGGCCTGCAGTTCTGCCTCTTGTCTTGCCAACAATTCTGCTTGTCGATTTGCTTCTGCTGCACGCTTAGCTAACTCTTGCTCGTCAACTACAGGCGCAACCTCTTTCGGTGCTACTGGCTTGGCTACTTCCTCTACAGGCGCCACATCATCACGCTTAACTAAAACACGTTTTTTTCTAACTTCCACTTGTACAGTACGAGTACGGCCAGCCGCATCCGCTTGACGGATTTCACTAGTTTCACGCTTTGTGAGCGTAATTTTTTTGCGAGCTCCTGCCTCAGCAGTGCCATGCACTTTTTGCAAATGCTCTAGCAACTTCGCCTTATCTTTTTCAGTCAACTTATCGTCGCCAGAGGATTTTTCAATCCCCGCAGCGCGCAATTGCTCCAATAAGTTTTCTGTCGAGCGTTTTAGCTCTTCAGCCAATATTTGTACCGTCGTGGTCGCCATGCGAACCCCTTCATAAATCAGTTAAACCAATGCTCACGAGCTTTCATGATGAGAACCTTTGCAGACTCCTCATCCATCTGAGTCAATTCGACAAGCTCATCAACCGCTAATTCGGCTAAATCATCACGCGTATGAATATTGCCTTCAGCTAATTTGGCGATTAACTCTTTATCAACACCTTCTAATGAAATCAAATCTTGAGATACGTCTTCAACGCTCTCTTCTTTTGCCAACTCCATTGTTAAAAGTGAATCGCGAGCACGAGTACGTAACTCATTAACCGTATCTTCATCAAATGCTTCGATTTCAAGCATTTCACTAATTGGTACATAAGCTACTTCCTCAAGACTATTGAACCCCTCTTCAATCAAGATGTCTGCAACTTCACTATCAACATCCAATTTATCCATGAACAATGCACGAACTTTTTGAGTTTCAACTTCTGTTTTCTCTGCAGACTCTTCTGGTGTCATGATGTTGATATGCCAACCAGTCAATTCACTCGCCAATCGAACATTTTGACCACTACGGCCAATTGCAATCGCTAAGTTCTCTTCATCTACAACGACATCCATCGCATGTTTTTCTTCATCCACCACAATGGATGACACTTGTGCCGGAGCCAAAGCACCAATCACAAACTGCGCAGGATCTTCTGACCATAAAACGATATCAACCGCTTCGCCAGCCACTTCATTTCTAACCGCTGTAACACGAGTACCACGAACACCCACACAAGTACCAATCGGATCAATACGCTTGTCATGAGCCACGACAGCAATCTTGGCGCGAATGCCAGGATCTCGTGCCGCACCTTTTAATTCCAACAAGCCTTGTTCAATTTCAGGAACTTCGTTTTCAAATAATTTCAATAAGAAATCAGGGCAAGTGCGTGACAACTCAATTTGTGGGCCGCGCGCTTCACGATCAACCTTCAAAATGTAGGCACGTACACGATCACCACTTCTTAAATTCTCTTTTGGGATCATTTGATCACGACGCAGTAAAGCCTCTACACGGCCTGATTCAACAATCAATCCATTCTTATCGGCACGTTTTACAGTGCCTGTCATGATCTTTTCACCACGTTCTAAGTAGTCATTCAGAATCTGCTCACGCTCGGCATCACGAATACGTTGCAAAATCACTTGCTTAGCTGCTTGCGCACCAATTCGACCAAAAGCTACTGACTCAGTTTGCTCTTCGATGTAGTCACCTACCTCGATGTCACTAATTTGCTCTTGCGCCTCAAATTGCAATACCTCTTTATCCGGCTCTTGCAATCCAGCTTCGTTAGGGACAACCACCCAACGTCTAAACGTTTCGTATTCACCATTGTTACGATCAATCGATACACGAATATCAACATCTTCCTCGTAACGTTTTTTAGTTGCTGAAGCTAAAGCCATTTCTAAAGCTTCAAATACAACCTCACGGTCTACATTTTTTTCACGCGCCAAGGCGTCTACCAACATGAGAACTTCACGACTCATGATTTTCTTCCTTTGAAATCAACGACAGGAACCAACCGAGCTTTATCTAACTCAGCTAGGGTGAACTCGAGAATAGCGGTCTCGCCCGAAGCGGACTCAAACGCCAATCCCAAAACTGCATCCACAGAATCTTCAGTACCTTTTACAAGGCCCTGCAAAATTCCAGTGAAATTCTTACGACCGCCAAAAGCCACACGCAACTTAATCGTGGCCTCTAAACCAGCAAATCGCACAAACTCTTTAACCGTCTTTATAGGACGATCCAATCCCGGTGATGAAACCTCTAAACGCTCATAAGGAACGTTCTCAACTGCAAAGGTGTAAGTCAATTGATGACTTACCTTTTCACAATCACCGACTGTAATTAAACGCTCATAATCTTGATTCTCAATCGTCACGCGTAGCAAACCACGACCTTCGCGCTCGATATCCACGAGTGCGTAGCCTAGGTTTTCAACAACCTCTGCGATGATTTGATTTTGATTCAAAACTAACCTACCTCAATTACTTAAAAGCACGTTTTCTCGGTAAAAACCCTAGAAAACAATTTCATTACAAAAAAAAATGGGCATAAAGCCCATATTTCTCTTAATCCTTGAATTATAACTGAATTTAGTCAGATGAGGAAGACTTTTTGGGATTTCCTTTGTTAAATCGGCCTTTTGAGCGATTATTCGGCCCTTTTGGGCCGCGTCCGGGAGAATTACCTCGATTTCCTGGCTTAGGTTGACCTCCAAACCCATGTCCATGATGAACTTTTCCTGCCCCTGAACGTCCTTTTCCACGATTTTGGCCATTTTTTGCACCATCACGCCCTTGACCATTCCCAACATTCGTCAGTCCATGATGACCATCGGCCATGCGAAGCGCCTCGCGAGACCCCCAATAAGAAACTGAGGTTTGCATTGGATCAGGCTGACCACCCGAAAATCCAGGATTTCCACCGCCTGATTTAGGTTTACCTTGATTATTTTGTGGCACCTTAAGTCCGGCTAGTCTCATTAACTGAGTGACCTGCTCAACAGGCACCTCTTCCCATCTACCTCTGCGAAGCCGTGGGGGCAACAGAAAAATCCCATATCGGGTTCGAATTAACCTAGACACAACATGACCAACAGCCTCAAACATTCGGCGAACTTCTCGGTTTCTACCTTCAGTCAACGCCACGTGATACCAACGGTTAGCCCCTTCACCACCACCATCCACTAAACGTAAAAAACGCGCTTGACCATCTTCTAAGGTGACACCTGTCTTAAGCAACTTAGACTGCTCGCCATCGAGCTCTCCTAAAATTCGAACAGCATACTCACGCTCAACACCATATCGTGGGTGCATTAAGCGGTTCGCTAATTCACCAGATGTCGTAAACAACAATAAACCTTCTGTATTGAAGTCTAAACGCCCTACAGCAATCCATCGACCTTGTTTAGGCTTAGGCAAACGCTCAAAAACAGTCGGCCTACCCTCTGGATCTGACTGACTAACAATTTCACCAGCAGGCTTGTGGTACATCAGCACCCTAGGTGGCTTCGTCTGTATCTTGCGATGGACCTGCTTGCCATTGATACGCACTTGATCTGTCGGGCCAACGCGCTGACCGATATGCGCCGGCATGCCATTCACCGAAACACGTCCCTGAATAATCAGATCTTCCATCTCGCGACGAGACCCCATGCCAGCATCAGCTAATACTTTGTGCAACTTAACCGTGTCCTCGTCGTCTGCATCATCGTCTAAACCATCAAGATCAGACCAAACTTCATCTCGCAAACTCAGCGGCAACTCATCCACATTCGCAAATTGCAATCCACTTGGCACATCATCTGCACCTTCAGCATTTTCTTCTTCACCATCAGTCCGAGCAGCAGCCTCTTGAGCAGCTTGAACAGCCTGCAAGGAGGTATCCACAATTTGACCTTCGCCCTCAGCTGACACAAGATCCACCTCTGGAGCATCTAGAGTGGCATCAAATTCACCCGAAACAACTTTGGCAAATAACTCCTCACTCTCTTTAGCAAGCGGGTTTGGTTTGCCGTGATTTGGCTTTTGCCCACCACGGGATCCTCCCTCACCTGAAAGCGACTCCCCTTCAGCCCCCTCCGTACGAGGACGTTTGTTTCCAAACCGCCCCTTGCGACCAAATTTTGAATTTCTAGGGCGACGTTCGCCATTATCTTTGTTCTCGGCCGAACTATCTTCGGTCGACCCAGTATTTGCTTCAGATTTGCTTGTTGGTTCGTCAGAATTGGACGAGTGTTCTAAATCAGACATTCGGTGTATTGTTTTCTTGGTTTGTTTCGTTTTCAGGTGATTCGTGCGCCTCATTTGAGACATCGTCACCAACCACTTCAGTGTTCGTCGTGTCGTCACTCATCTCTTCTGTTTCAACAGTTTGAGGCGTCTCACCATCTTCTTTGGCAACAACGTCTTGAACTTCTTTGTTTTCAAAATCAATGACGTGTTGAGCTAATGAGTCAATATGACCTGTTCCATCTTCCAGCGTTGGCAACCCTTGAAGATTAGGCAACCCTAAATCATCTAAAAATTGTTTTGTTGTGGCATATAAACCTGGTCGACCAACCGTGTCTTTATGTCCGATAACCTCGATCCAATTGCGATCTTCTAACTGCTTAATCACGTTGGAGCTAACCGTAACCCCGCGAATCTCTTCAATCTCACCACGAGTGACTGGTTGACGATAGGCAATAATTGCTAAGGTCTCCATCACTGCACGTGAATATTTTGGCGGCTTCTCAGGGGTTAAACGATCTAAATACTCTCGCACCGACAAACGGCTCTGAAAACGCCAGCCAGTTGAAATATTAACCAACTCCATTCCGCGATCAGTCCAATCAGTTTGCAACTCATTTAACAATTGCATGATTGACTCAACCGATACTTCCTCACCAAAGAGGCGTGTCATATCGTTCACTGAGAGCGGTTCTTGAGCACATAAGAGTGCAGCTTCTAATACTCGTTTGTAGTGGTTTTCAATCATGATGATGATTAATAGGCAATTACGATTGCTTTCAAAAATAAATTCTGGGATTTGCAGTGCAACTTAAATCGTTTTAGCTCTTTTGAACTATCTGTTTGGATTTAATGTTTTTCAGGTTTGATGAGATAACTAAGTCACCCCATTCAATCAAGCGCACCATTCCAAATTCGCGGTTTTGGTCATTATAGCTAAATCCTCAACCGAAGCAAAAACCGCCTTTTAAGAACTCATCGGCTAGAGTAAAGGCTCGATATAAACCAAGCAAGCCAGCCAATGCCATTAAGGCTGCGGCTAGATACCGGGTAATTCGCTCGTGACCAAGCTGCACTAAATGCGCCGCTAATTTCCCAATCAAACCCGAAATAAGTAACAAGTTGGGCAAAGTTCCTAACCCCATCGCTGCCATTAACGCCATCCCAGTTTGCGCATCCCCTGATAGCAATGCCAATGGCAATACAGAATAAACAAGACCACATGGAATCAGACCCCAGGCCAGCCCAATGAAAACGCGCTTATACCAATTGGAACTCGAATCACTCAGGCTTGAACCATTCGGAAGAAGTCGGGCCCAGACCAACGCCATTTGACGCTCAAACCAAGCAAGCACAGGAGAAGCCTTTTTCGATGTATTCGCTTGAATTAATCGCCATGCATTAAACAAAAGTAATCCTGCAGCCAAGATAAATAAAGCCCTTTGAACAGGGAGCACATTCTGAGCCCAAACCAAGGAGCCAACATAACCTGCTAGCCCACCCAATAAAACATAAGTAAATATTCGGCATAAATGCATCAATAATTGCTCTAAAAGCATTTTTTGAGGACTTACCACCCGAATAACCTGATTTTCTGCCCAATTAGCCACCCCGCCACACATGAGCGCACAGTGCCAACCACTCACTAACGTAGTCAAAAAGATACTAAAAAATAGAATCAAAGTCATTACGGTAAAATCTCAAAAATTATGAAATGCAGCATTTATCGGTTAGTCTAATGACTATGAATCGTACACCCCCTGAACATTTACACAAATGCTCGACTTGCGTCATGGGGCAATTTTGCCTTCCAGTCGGCATCGATTCACAAGATATGTCAAAGGTTGATAACCTTGTAGAGGAACGTCTGCGCCTAAAAAAAGGGGATGTCATCTATCAACAAGGTGAAAAAATGAATGCTCTATTTAGCGTTCGTTTTGGCACTCTTAAATCTGAAAACACCCTTGCCGATGGTCGCGCTCAAGTAACCGGCTTTCATATGCCCGGCGAAATCATTGGTCTCGATGGTATTGGTGAAAATATCCATACCTCCAACGCAATCGCCCTTGAAGATAGCGAAGTTTGCATGATCCGCTTAAGCGAACTTGAAAACCTCTCACGCCAAGTTCCATCGCTCCAAACACAATTCCACCGAATTCTTAGTCGCGAAATTAGTCAAGACCACCAACATTTACTGGCACTTGGAACAATGCGCGCTGAAGAACGCTTAGCTAACTTTCTCCTTAATCTATCCGACCGTTTAGCCCTTCGTGGCTATTCAGCTAATGAGTTCAACCTCAAAATGAGCCGCGAAGATATTGGTAGCTATCTTGGCGTTCAACTCGAGACAGTTA
>CAYFKO010000018.1:0-20024 GCA_964343765.1 uncultured Polynucleobacter sp.
CCCTAATAAATCAAGGGGGGTAATGCGGTATTCAATCGGAGACATGGTGGATTCGTTTATTTAACAGAAGGTAAGCTCGCGAGCTTTTTTTCTAAACCATCTTTATCAATAGCTCCTGGAATGCGACTGCCATCGGTAAAGAAAATAGCAGGAGTTCCCGAGATGTTGAGTGTTTTTGCGAGAGCTAAATTTTTCTCAATTGGCGTTGAGCAGTCCGATTTTCCACTTGGGGTTACAGCATTGGTCATCCAGCTTACCCATGATTTAGCTGCATCAGCAGCGCACCAGATTTGCTTGGCTTTAACTCCTGAGTCGGGAGATAAAATTGGTATTAAGAATGTGTAGATGGTGATGTTGTCCATCTCTGTAAATGTTTTTTCTAAGCGCTTGCAGTAGCCACAATTAGGGTCAGCAAAGACCGCCACCTTACGAGCACCATTTCCTCGAACTACCTTAACTGCATTTTGTAAGGGTAAATCTGCCCAATTAACGCGATTTAATTCATTTTGCCTATTTTCGGTAATGTTTTGACCGGTCTTAAGCTCAACAATCTCACCTTGAAGTATGTATTTGCCGCTTGCATCGGTGTAGATGATGTTGTTATTGGCGACGACTTCAAAAAGGCCTGGAATAGGGGATGCCGATACACTTTTAATTTGAACTTTAGATCCTAATTGGCGCTGCAGATCGGCTTTTATTTTCTCCGTTGATTGTCCATAGCTTGCGCTTGCAAGAGACAAGAGAGCGAGACTTAGAAATAGTTTGTGTAAATTGAATGACGATAAATTCATAGAGGTAAGTTGGTTAATTAACCAAGAGCTTTCTGGATAAGTTGGCGCTTAATAAATGGGCTGCGATTAATTAGGCGCATGCCAAAGTTACGGATTGATTTAGTGTTTTCTCGTTTACTAGAAAACATTTTTTGTAGATGGTGTGTTGTCGTTAGTAAGGACTGAATATCACCTTGGCGATTACGTTCGTATCGTCTTAAAAAGATCCGATCATCAAGCTCTCGGAATGTTTCTTTTTCCTGGAGGAGTTCATTGAGAACGGCGATATCACGCAAACCAAGATTTAAACCTTGACCAGCTAAAGGGTGCATAGCATGGGCGGCATCACCCACGAGCAAGATATTGGGGTGTGCATTAGGGCCAATGACTCGTTTAGCCCAAATACGCCTTAGTGGAAAACTTTGAGCTGAGGTAATTTGCTTAAGAGCGCCCAAATGAGCTAAAGGTAATCCATTTGCAGCTTGCTCAATCGTGCGACAGAATTTTTCTGGCGATTCTTGGGAGAGCGCACTTAACTCGCTGGCATAGCCTGGGCTTGTGGACCATACCATCGATACCTTTTGGTTAGGTAGGGGTAGGAGTGCCAAAATATCACCAGTCGGTAAAAACCATTGAAACGCTGTTTGTAAATGCGTTTGTGAGCAGTGGAAATTTGCTACAACGGCAGTTTGCTCATAATGATCAATGCTAGTTTCGATTTCAAGTTGTTGCCGCACCGGCGAATTTGCTCCATCTGCGGCGATCAAAAGCTTAGCTTCAAACGTTTGACCATTGCTTGTTTTGACAGATACTCCTGCCGATGTGCTTGTAAATTCAATAACGCGATCTTCGATGCGAGTAATTCCTGTCTGAAAGCGAATCGCCATATCCAGGCCATTTTCAATGTTACCTGACTCAACAATCCAAGCAAGTTGTGGCACTGTTCCCTGGAAGGCTGAAAAATGCAGTCGATCCTCTTTCTGGCCGCTATCGCCAAATACACGCATATCCCTAACCGCTTGGATGCGAGAGCTGTTCATCGCATCCCACGCCTGAAGATCCGCCAATAGCTTTTGCGAGCTACTAGAAAGTGCATAAATTCGACTATCCCAAGTAGTTTCGTCGAGATTTTGCGAAGAATAGCTAGAGCTAGCACCTAAGTTAGGGGCGATGTGAAGGACTCGCAAACCCTGTTTTGACAGGGCTAGCGAGGCGGCTTTGCCGACAATGCCGGCACCTAAAACGATGACATCTTGGGAACTCATATCTCGATGTTATTACAATGTGGACTATGTCATTGAAATGCGGCATCGTCGGCCTGCCTAATGTCGGCAAATCCACCCTCTTTAACGCGCTTACCAAAGCAGGTATCGCGGCGGAGAACTATCCATTCTGTACCATCGAGCCCAATGTGGGTATTGTCGAGGTGCCTGACCCACGTTTAGCGAAATTAGCTGAAATCGTGAAGCCCGAGCGTATTTTGCCGGCAGTCGTCGAATTTGTTGATATCGCAGGTTTAGTCGCGGGAGCTTCAAAAGGCGAGGGTCTTGGAAACCAATTTTTGGCTAATATTCGCGAAACCGATGCGATTGCCCATGTGGTTCGCTGTTTTGAGGATGCTAATGTTATTCACGTCGCGGGCAAAGTTGATCCGATTGCTGATATCGGTGTGATTGATACTGAGCTTGCTTTGTCTGATTTGGCGACGGTTGAAAAAGCATACACGCGTTATGCCAAAGCAGCCAAATCTGGAAATGACAAAGAAGCGACCCGTTTAGTCGCGGTACTCGAGAAAGTGCGCGCTCACTTAGATGAGGCAAAGCCTGTTCGAGCGTTAGCGTTAACCGATGATGAAAAGTTGACCTTAAAGCCTTTGTGCTTGATTACAGCCAAGCCTGCCATGTATGTTGCAAACGTTCGCGAAGATGGTTTTGAAAACAATCCTCATCTAGAAGCGGTGAAAGCCCATGCGGCAAAAGAAAATGCACCGGTGGTGGCAGTATGTGCCGCGATTGAAGCGGAAATTGCTGACTTAGATGATGCTGACAAGGCAGAGTTTTTGGCAGATATGGGAATGAGCGAGCCAGGTTTGGATCGAGTGATTCGTGCTGGGTTTACCCTTTTAGGTTTGCAAACTTACTTTACTGCTGGCGTCAAAGAGGTGCGTGCTTGGACAATTCACATTGGTGACACAGCTCCACAGGCGGCGGGTGTGATTCATACCGATTTTGAGCGTGGATTTATCCGTGCTCAAACCATCAGTTTTGAGGATTACATTCAGTACAAAGGTGAGTCTGGCGCAAAGGAAGCTGGCAAGATGCGCGCCGAAGGTAAAGAGTACATCGTCAAAGATGGCGATGTTCTTAACTTCCTCTTTAACGTTTAATTACTAATTTGCGTCCTTAGGACGCAAATAATTCAGCGAGTGCCGCACCTGGGTTTGGTGCGCGCATAAATGCTTCACCTACTAAGAACGCATGTACATTGTGCTCACGCATGAGTGTGACATCGGCTTTTTGCAAAATACCGCTTTCAGTTACAACACGACGATCTTTAGGTATGTCGTTTAAAAGTTCTAGCGTATTTTGTAATGACACTTCAAAGGTTCTGAGGTTGCGGTTATTAATACCTAAGAGGGGTGTTTTTAGACGTAAGGCGCGTTGCAATTCATCTGGACCATGAACTTCTACGAGCACATCCATCTCGAGTGAATGAGCAATTTCTTCAAATTCAGCCAATTCTGTATCGCTCAGTGCTGCAACAATCAATAAAATTGCATCGGCTCCAATCGCTCGTGCTTCAAAAATCTGATATGGATCGACCATAAAATCTTTGCGGAGTACTGGTAAAGAGCAAGCAGAACGCGCTTCCTTTAGGTAGTCGATTGAACCTTGGAAATATTGAACATCCGTTAGAACAGATAGGCATGCAGCGCCATGAGATTCATAGCTTTGTGCAATTTCGGAAGGTACAAATGGGTCTCGAAGGATGCCGCGGCTAGGACTCGCTTTTTTGATCTCCGAAATTACGCCAGAATTTCCTTGAGCAATTTTGGATTCAATGTTTCGATAAAAGCCACGAGGCTTAAGTAATTCATTACTTAAGGATTCTTTAGCAAGTGCTTCTTGTGCTGTTAACGAAGTGGTGCTCTTGGCTAGAGATACTTCCCCCTGCTTAGTCGCAAGAATCTTTTTAAGAATATCGCTCATGATGCTAATTGCTGAGTGGTTTCTACAAAGAGATCTAATTTTTTGCGTGCCTCTCCACTGGCAATTGCAGCGCGAGCCATTTCAAGTCCTTTGCCAATGTCTTTAGCTAAATCTGCGGCGTAGAGAGCGGCGCCGGCATTTAAGCAAACGATGTCATGAGCAGGACCTTTTTTATCGGCCAATACATCGAGCATGATTTGGCGTGATTTCTCAGGGCCATCCACTTGAAACGCGCGGCTGCCAGTCATGGCAATTCCAAAATCTTCTGGATGAATTTCGTATTCACGAACTTCGCCATCTTTTAATTCGCCAACAAGCGTTGAGGCACCAAGTGAGATCTCATCAAGACCATCTTTACCGTAAACAACGAGTGCGTGTTTCATGCCAAGACGTTGTAAAACCCGAATTTGAATTCCGACTAAATCTGGATGAAACACACCCATCAACATATGGGGTGCATTCGCTGGGTTAGTCAAAGGCCCTAAAATATTGAAAATGGTTCTAACACCTAATTCTTTGCGAACGGCGGCAACATTTTTCATGGCCGGATGGTGGTTAGGTGCGAACATGAAGCCAATGCCCGATTTGGAAATGCACTGACTTACTTGTGGAGCTTGTAAATCGATACGGGCGCCAAGTGATTCAAGTGCATCAGCGCTGCCTGACTTACTGCTAACACTACGATTGCCATGTTTAGCAACTTTCCCGCCGGCCGCTGCGATGACAAACATTGCAGTTGTGGAAATATTGAAACTATGTGCACCGTCGCCTCCGGTGCCAACGATGTCCACGAAGTGTTGATTATCAGTGACTTCAACGTGCGTCGCAAATTCACGCATTACTTGCGCTGCGGCGGTGATCTCCCCAATCGTCTCTTTCTTTGTACGAAGGCCTACCAACAAGGCTGAAGTCATCGAAGGCGATAGTTCACCTTTCATGATGCTACGCATTAATCCAAGCATTTCATCGTGGAAAATTTCACGATGTTCGATGCAACGAAGAAGGGCTTCTTGAGGTGTAATGGCCATAATATGATCTCGAGTCTAGGCTCTGAGTTTTAAAAAATTATTTAAAAGATCGTGTCCATATTCAGACAAGATTGATTCAGGATGGAACTGCACGCCTTCAATTGGAAACTCTTTATGTTTCACACCCATGATTTCGCCGTCATCGGTCGTGGCGGTTATTTGTAAGCACCCTGGCAAAGATTCGCGCTCGATTACTAACGAGTGATAGCGCGTTATGGTGAATGCATCAGGAAGTCCTGCAAATATGCCCTGGCGCGTGCTTCGAACGGTATCTGTTTTGCCATGCATGACACGTTTGGCACGGATGACCTTGCCACCAAATGCTTCACCAATCGCTTGATGACCTAAACAAACTCCAAGTAAAGGTACTTTTCCAGCAAAGTACTGCAAGGCTTCAACAGAAATTCCAGCTTCTTTAGGACTGCAAGGGCCCGGTGAAATACAAATATGATCCGGTTTGAGTTGCTCAATTTCTTTAATTGAAATCTCATCATTTCGATAAACACGCACGTCTTGTCCAAGTTCACCAAAATATTGAACGAGATTGTAGGTAAAGGAGTCGTAGTTATCGATCATTACTAGCATCGAGTCCTCCTTGTACTAATTCAGCGGCACGTAACACGGCACGAGCTTTCGCTTCTGTTTCTTTCCATTCAGATTCAGGATCTGAATCCGCAACAACACCTGCACCTGCTTGAGAATGAACCATTCCTTCGTGAATAACGCCAGTGCGAATCACAATCGCCACGTCCATATCTCCTGAAAACGATAGGTAACCTGCCGCGCCACCGTAAGGGCCACGTTTTGTTATTTCCATCTCATCAATGATTTCCATGGCACGAATCTTTGGCGCTCCTGATAGGGTGCCAGCTGGGAACGTTGCTCTTAGTACGTCCATATTATTTGTATCGTCGCGCAATTCACCCTCGACGGAACTCACAATATGTTGCACGTGCGAGTATTTTTCGATGGCCATTTTTTCAGTCACTTTAACGCTGCCAATTTTGGCGATTCGTCCGATATCGTTACGAGCTAAATCAATCAGCATCACATGCTCGGCAATCTCTTTTGGATCGGCGAGTAATTCTTTGGCAAGTCGTTCGTCTTCTTCCGGAGTTGAGCCTCGAGGTCTGGTGCCTGCAAGTGGCCGAACGGTAATGATCCGTTGATCTTTACCGGCCTGTTTGCGGCGTTCTTGACGAACCAAAATTTCAGGCGAAGAGCCTACCAACTGGTGATCGCCAAAGTCATAGAAATATAAATAAGGCGATGGATTTAATGAGCGCAATGCTCGATAAAGCGATAACGGTGAATCTGTAAATGGCTGACTAATACGCTGCCCCATCACAACTTGCATGCAGTCTCCAGCCAAAATGTACTCTTTGGTTCGGTTCACGGCATCAATAAAATCAGATTTAGCAAATTTACGAATTGCTTCTGTTTTTACTGAAGCTTTTGTACTTGGTTGAACCACTGGTTTATTAAGTGCCTGTCTGAGTTCTTGCAAGCGCATTTGAGCCCGTTCATAAGCACCTTGCTCGTTTGGATTGGCATAAACAATCAGATAAAGTTTGCCAGCAAGGTTGTCAATGACGGCAAGTTCCTCAGTTAATAAAAGCTGAATATCCGGCAGGCCTAATTCATCTGGGAGATTGTGAGTTGCCAAGCGCGATTCGATGTAGCGAATCGTGTCATATCCAAAGTAACCAGCAAGCCCACCGCAAAACCGAGGAAGGCCGGGCTTAATTGCGGCTTTAAAACGATTGTGATATTGCTCAATGAAATCGAGTGGGTTACCACGATCCGTTTCAACTACTTGACCATTTTCCACAACCTCGGTCATTGGTTGAGTTGGTGTTCCAACAACGCGTAAAACGGTTTTGGCAGGAAGGCCAATGATGGAGTAGCGTCCAAAGCGCTCACCACCAACGACAGATTCAAGTAAGAACGTATTTTTCGATCCCTCAGCAGCTGTTAGCTTGAGGTAAAGCGATAGAGGCGTTTCTAGATCTGCCAGTGCTTCAGAAACTAAAGGGATACGGTTGTATCCCTCTTTAGCAAGAGATTCAAATTCAGCCAACTTCATGATGCAGATGCAAGCGCCTCTCTCATCTGATCGACGACAGCTTTGTAATCAGGTTTGCCAAAAATTGCAGAGCCAGCAACAAATGTATCTGCTCCCGCTTTAGCAATTTGCGCAATATTTTCTGGATTAACGCCACCATCGATTTCAAGGCGTATGTGACGCCCAGTTCTTTCTTTGTATCGATCCAGGACTTTTCGAGCCTCTGAAAGTTTTTCTAAGCTGGAAGGGATAAATTTTTGTCCGCCAAAACCTGGGTTAACTGACATCAGTAAAACCAAGTCAATTTTGTCGAGGACGTAGTCTAAGTAATTCAGTGGTGTTGCTGGATTAAACACTAAACCAGCTTGCGCACCATTATCCCGAATTAATCCTAGCGTACGGTCGATATGTGTACTTGCTTCTGGGTGAAAGCTAATTAAATTAGCACCGGCTTTTGTAAAGTCAGGAATAATGCGATCGACAGGTTCAATCATCAAATGAACATCAATGCATGCAGGTTTGCCATCTTTCACGGCATGTGGGCGAACAGCTTCACACACCATTGGTCCAATCGTTAGATTTGGTACGAAATGGTTGTCCATCACATCAAAGTGAATCCAATCAGCGCCGGCAGCCAAAACTGCACGAACCTCTTCGCCTAATTTGGCGAAATCAGCCGAAAGAATAGAGGGGGCGATTAAATACTTAGAATTTGAGTTCATGCTGTCATTTTAGCTTGCAAATAGGGGCAAAAGGGTATTTCTGCTTGCAATGGTGGTCTGGATAATTGAAAATCCGCCAATGACAAATTTATCCATGCAAATCACAGTCAAAGTCCAGTTTGTGGCCGAACAGTCAGATCCTGACAATCGGCAATTTACATTTGCCTACACCGTCACTATTCGTAATGAGGGTTTAGTGGCCACCCAACTCGTAGGGCGGCACTGGCAAATAACGGATGGTGAAGGGAATGTTCAAGAGGTGCGTGGGCTTGGCGTGGTTGGTCAGCAGCCGCTACTTAAGCCAGGCGAGCAGTTTGAATACACCAGTTGGGCAACCTTACCAACCCCAGTTGGATCGATGAGAGGCGAATATTTCTGTATCAGTGAAGAGGCTGTTTTCTTTGAAGCCCCAATTGCTGAATTTGCGTTAGCAATGCCTCGCACTCTACATTAATTATTTTTTTCGACCCATCATGGTCCAAACGACTATCCCGACCAAAATTAATAGGGCGATTCCAGCTTCGGCTGCTAGTAAAAGCATTGGGTATTCATCAAGTAATTCAGCCATTTTTTCTCCTAAAACAACATGACTATGTTTGTCAGAATAGCGCAATTAATTAGTTTTGCGGCGATTCTTGTGCTCACACTTGGGGCATGCTCAAGTTCCGGAGTGGTTCAGCAGGGTAATAAACCTTCTGAAGTAAAGGGAATTGCATCCAATGTTGCCACCTATCATCCCGTATCCTGGCAGGAATTGCCTGGTTGGGGGGTGGATAATTTGACGGAAGCTTGGGGTGCTTGGAGAATTAGTTGTCAGGCGCTAATCAAGTCGCGAGAAAGTAATCAATGGCGAGAAACCTGTCATAGAGCTCAACAACTAGCGAACCCTTCTAATCAAATGATTAGAGATTATTTTGAGCGGTATTTTCAGGTCATGGAAATTCGACACGCAAAGAGTTCTGGGCAGTTTTTAGCGGGTACTGCCCAAGGGTTAATTACTGGCTACTACGAGCCTGAAATAAGGGGCTCCTTAAAGCGCGGGGGTGTTTACCAAACGCCACTTTATGCTTATCCAGAGACTTGGCGTAAAAATAAGCCAGCACGATTGCCAAGTAGAGAAGAGTTGCTTTCCGGGGAATTGCTCAAGGGTAAGGAATTGGTATGGGTTGCGGATCCGATAGCTGCAGCGTTTATGCAGATTCAAGGATCAGGCAAGGTTTTACTAGAGGATGGCCGGACGATTCGCTTGGGGTTTGCCGGGACCAATGAACAACCATTCAAATCGTTTGCACAATGGTTGATTGACCGCAAAGAAATGACGCGCTCTCAGGCGAGTATGCAAGGCATTACAGAGTGGGCTAAGAAAAATCCATCTCGGATCAATGAGATGTTAAATGCAAATCCAAGGTATGTTTTTTTTAAGGAAATACCCAATTCGGATTTGGGTCCAATTGGCTCCATTGGGGTTCCCTTAACCCCGGGCAGAAGTATTGCTGTTGATTGGAAAGCAATTCCTCAAGGTGCCCCGATTTATTTATCAACTACTTACCCAAGCACGGGGCAATTATTGCAGCGCCTTGTATTTGCACAAGATACTGGTTCAGCGATTGTAGGTGCGGTGCGTGCGGATTTTTATTGGGGAAGTGGCGTCAGTGCTGGTGAGCAGGCGGGGCGCATGAAACAGTCGGGAAGGTTGTGGGTGCTTTTGCCTAAGTGAACCAATTCGCAATTAGAATGACTTACTTAAGGATAAATTTAAAGGTTAATGATGGCTTACGAAACTATTCAAGTTGAAATTCAAGATCGCGTGGCGGTCATTACATTAAATCGCCCTAAAGTATTAAATGCCTTGAATGATGCATTAATTGATGAATTAACGGATGCGTTAGCAAAATTTGATGCGGATGAAGGCGTTGGTTGCATGGTTGTAACAGGGAGTGAAAAAGCATTTGCCGCGGGCGCCGATATTGGCATGATGGCGGAATACACATTTGCAGATGTCTATAAGACTGATTACATTACTCGCAATTGGGAGGCGATTCGTAAAATTCGCAAACCTATTATTGCAGCCGTTTCTGGATTCGCATTGGGTGGTGGTTGTGAATTAGCCATGTTGTGTGACTTCATTATCGCCGCTGATACAGCGAAATTTGGTCAACCAGAAATTAAATTAGGGATTATTCCTGGTGCAGGTGGAACGCAGCGTTTACCTCGTGCAGTATCAAAATCAAAAGCAATGGATTTGTGTTTGACCGCACGTATGATGGATGCGCAGGAAGCTGAGCGAGCTGGGCTAGTGTCACGTGTGGTACCTGCAGATCAGTTAATGGCTGAAACTTTGACCGCTGCAAAATCGATTGCTGCTATGTCGCCAATTACAGTGATGATGGTTAAAGAAAGTATTAATGCGGCCTATGAAACTTCTTTATCGGATGGTGTGAAATTTGAACGTCGCCTCTTTCATGCAACGTTTGCAACAGAAGATCAAAAAGAAGGGATGGCAGCTTTCTTAGAAAAACGCAAACCTAATTTTTCAAATAAATAACAACTTACAAGCTTGTCTAAATAGTGAAATTAAAAAGGCCCAGTTGCTGGGCCTTTTTTGTTTTTTGCAAAAGTTCTATTAGCTTGCCAAAAATTTCATGCTGAGGTTTACCCAGTAGCTACTTCCAATTGGAAGTAATTCGTCATTAAAGTCATAGGATGGATTGTGTAAATTACAAGGGCCTAAGCCATGCCCATGTTCACGATGATCGCCATCGCCGTTGCCAATAAAGACGTAACATCCTGGCACTTCTTGGAGCATGAATGCGAAGTCTTCGGAGCCCATTGTGGGTTCAATGTTTGCAACCACCTTATGTGATCCCACCATCTCATTAAGAACGTCGATAGCAAATTGCGTTTCTTTAGGGTGATTAATCAAAGGCGGATAGTTTCGTTCGAATTCAATTTCTGCAGAACAGTCAAAAGCTGCTGCAGTTGAGCTTGCAATAATTCGTAAACGATTTTCGAGGAGATCAAGGACATTCGTTGTAAATGTTCGAATAGTGCCGCCTATCCACGCTTCGTCTGGAATGACATTCGTGGCCTCGCCAGCGTGTATTTGCGTAATCGATAGAACCGCGCGATCTATTGGACTCTTATTGCGCGTGATGATACTTTGCAATGAAGATGCTAATTGGCAGGCAGCAAAAACTGGATCAGCGCCATTGTGTGGAAGAGCGGCATGAGCACCTCTACCACGAATCACAATCCGGAATTCATTGGAAGATCCCATCATTGGACCAGGGGTTACACCGAAATGACCTACTGGAAATCCTGGCCAATTGTGCATGCCAAAAACAGCGTCACACGGAAATAAATCAAACAAACCATCGCGCATCATTTCGCGAGCACCACCACCGCCCTCTTCGGCAGGCTGAAAAATAAAATGGACAGTACCCTTAAAATCACGATGATCTGCAAGGTATTTAGCAGCGCCTAATAGCATTGCCGTATGGCCATCATGTCCACATGCATGCATTTTCCCGGGATGCTTTGAGGCATGATCAAAGGTATTGTGCTCTGTTAATGGGAGCGCATCTAAATCAGCGCGTAAACCAATGGATTTACCTGAACCAAGATTTCCTTTGATCGTGCCAACGATACCTGTTTTTCCAAGCCCTTCATGTACATCAATACCCCAAGCTTGCAATTGTTTTTTTACTGTTTCCGCAGTACGAGTTTCTGCAAACTGTAATTCTGGATGCGCATGAATATCTCGACGAATGGCTTTTATTTCGTTTGAGCTGTCTAGTATTTCTGGAAAAATTCTCATAAACCTACTCTTTATCTTGCTAATAGAAACATCTTAGCCTAAATGGTTAATTTAGTGAAAACCCGAACCATTTGACCCAAACGTATATAAAGGGGTTAAATTGTCTTAATAAATTAAATAAAGGAGATTTGCAATGCAAAAGCCATGGCTGGCGCAGTATCCTAAGGGAGTGCCACATGAGGTTGATTTCTCACAATATTCTTCGTTAAACGATATTTTTGAGGAGTCTTTCAAGAAATTTGCTAATCGCAAGGCGTTTACTTGCATGGGTCAGGCGCTGACTTATCAAGAATTGGATGAAGCCTCAAAACACATTGCTGCCTATCTTCAGAATTTAGGACTTGAGCAAGGTTCTCGCGTTGCAGTAATGATGCCAAATATTCTGCAAAACCCCATTGCTATTGCAGCTATTTTGAGAGCTGGCTATGTGGTGGTTAATGTCAATCCTTTGTACACCCCACGAGAACTTGAGCATCAATTAACCGATAGTGGTGCGCAAGCAATATTGATTCTCGAAAATTTTGCCAACACTTTGCAAGAAGTTTTGCATAAGGTCCCTGTTAAGCACATTGTTGTTGCAAGTATGGGAGATATGTTCCCATTTTTAAAACGCACGATTGTTAATTTTGTTGTGCGTAAAGTTAAAAAATTAGTGCCTGCATGGGATATCCCAAATCACGTTGCATTTAGAGATGCATTAGCGAAAGGGAAAACTTTAACCTATACAAGGCCAGAATTACAGCCAGATGATATTGCGTTTTTGCAATATACCGGCGGTACCACTGGGGTATCAAAGGGAGCCACTTTATTACATCGAAACATTGTGGCCAACGTGATCCAAACTGAAGCATGGCTGCAGCCTGCGCTTGAGGGTAAGGTCATCGATCAGTTGACCTATATCTGTGCTTTACCGCTGTATCACATCTTTGCATTAACGGTTTGCTACATGATGGGTACGCGCTTAGGTGGATTGAATATCTTGGTGCCGAACCCAAGAGATATGCCAGCATTTATTAAATTGTTAAAAGAAAATCCTGGTTTTAATATTTTCCCGGGCGTAAATACTTTATATAACGGTTTGTTAAATCAACCTGAATTTGCAAGCCTAGATTTTTCAAAGTTATTTATCAGTAATGGTGGGGGAATGGCAGTCCAAAAGGCAGTTGCAGATCGTTGGCTGGCGGTTACTGGTTGTCCAATTGCTGAAGGTTATGGTTTATCTGAAACATCACCTGTCGCAACAAGTAATATTCCGACGGTCAAACAATTTACAGGCAATATTGGTTTGCCTGTGCCGAATACGGACATTGCCATTCGTGATGACAATGGAAATGATTTGCCAATTGGTACACCAGGTGAGATCTGTATTCGTGGCCCACAGGTAATGGCAGGTTACTGGAATCGAACATCTGAAACGGCGAAAGTAATGACTGCTGATGGATTCTTCAAATCAGGTGACGTTGGTTACATGGATGAGCAAGGTTATGTCAAGATTGTTGATCGTAAAAAAGACATGATTTTGGTTTCTGGATTTAATGTGTATCCGAATGAAATTGAAGAGGTAATGGCCTCAATGCCTGGTATTGCCGAAACTGCAGCGGTTGGTGTTCCAGATGAGAATTCTGGAGAGGTAGTTAAGTTATTTGTTGTGAAGAAAGATTCGTCATTAACTGAAGAGCAAATTTTTGCTTATTGCAAAGAGCAGTTTACGAATTACAAGCGACCCAAATACATTGAGTTTAGAGCTGAGTTGCCTAAGACAAATGTTGGAAAAATTCTCCGCCGAGAATTGCGCGACGGAAAGTGATTCTAAGCAACCAGAAAAAGCGGTTCAAGAAATTGAACCGCTTTTTTTTACAGATTAGAAACTGTGTGAAACGCCCATGGTTAAACCGGTTTGTGTACGGTTTGAATTTGATATAGAAATTCCTGAATCTGTATCAGTGTGATCCACAAACGCATACAAATTTGTTCTACTAGAAACAGCGTAATTTGTGCCTGCAAAGAATTTATATGCTGAGGTTTGCGTTGAACTTCCGTATTCGTTAAATCTCGCATAACTAGCTAAGGTTAATTGTAATTTTGGCGTCAATGGATGTTGAACGCCTAAACCAATAACCTCTTCTGTAGAGTTCGGCAGAATTGAATTTGCAGTGTTTGTGATCGCGCTACGATCAATGCTTGGCAGCATGGATCGCGCATAGCCAAGTTTGAATGTTGTATTTCCGATTTTGTGAGAGCCGCCAATATTAAAGATACTTGTATCCCCAAGTGCGGTTATTTGTTTGGTGATATCTTCAGCGTGGCGGTGGTGATTGATTTCCGAGTAGGAGGTGGCAAATTCAGAATTTCCAATTTTGTAACTCATGCCGATTGCATACGCGTTACCATTTGAAAATGAGCCCGCATGATTTCCAGGTTTGATTGCTGCTCTTAGTGTGAGGTTTTTCCAGGTGCCGGTGTATTTAAGGCTTGCATCGGATCTTTTATTGCCATTAACTCCATCAATCGTTCCACTTAAGTCATAGTTTGCGTGTGCTTGATTGATAAAGTTTGTTGGCTCAAATATTTTTGCGGTATCGAACGCTACCGTGAATTGACGACCAAGAGTGACTTGCCCAAGCTTTGTGTTGCTTAATCCTAAATAGGCTTGTCTACCAAATAAACTTTTTGATGAAGTGTTGTTTGAAAATGATTTGTTGTCGTTGTTCGAGCTTAAGATGCCAGTGCCTAAATTAAAGCCGCCTTCTAAATTAAAGAATGCAGCATTTCCTCCGCCTAGATCCTCATACCCCTTGATCCCAAAGCGAGGGGCGTCTTTCCCGCCGGAATTGGCAGCGAGGCGAGATTTGTCAGCGTTATTTGCAAAGTTATGTCCCGCATTGCTACTTAAACGTAAGCCGCCATCAAGAACACCGTATAAATTGACGCTGGATTGTGCAAATGCGGCACCGGTTAATCCAAGTCCAGCGGTAGATAAGGCGCTAGAGATTGAGAGAGTTAGAAGTTTTTTATTCATTTAAATTCCAATTACAAAAATAAACTGTCATTTTTTCGCAACACCTTTTGAGTGTTTTGAATTGGTATTACAGAAAAACCAGAATTAAAGTTAACAAAATAAGTGTATTTTGTAACTTTAAAAGGATAATTATTTGTAATTTGGGGTTAATTTGTTGTGATGGTGCAACGAATCAATTTGAATAAATGCTGAAGTGCTAAAAATGATTTCGTAGAATGAACACATGGAACATCGAATAACGCCGAATAATCCCCTGGACACTTTTATAGTGGAATGTGACAGAGCTTTGCGAGCAATCGTTGGAGTGTCTCCCATGAGGCGACCATTGCCACTTCCTGAGGAGCATAGGCATTCGGAAGTTCTGACCGAAGAGCAAAAAAAGCATGCGGCTGGATTAATGCGGGTTAATCATGTTGGGGAGGTTTGCGCCCAAGCACTGTATCAATCCCAAAAGTTAACTAGCCGTGATCCTGCTATTCGTGAAAAATTGCATCACGCTGCTATTGAAGAAGAGGATCACTTAGCCTGGTGTGCCAAGCGCTTAGAAGACTTGGGCTCTAGACCAAGTCTTCTTAACCCCTTATGGTATGCGGGTTCTTTTGCTATTGGCACGGTGGCTGGACTTGCCGGTGATAAATGGAGCCTGGGTTTTGTAGCGGAAACTGAGCACCAGGTCGAGAAGCATCTTGATAGTCATTTAGATGAATTGCCTGCCAATGATTATGAGTCGCGGGCAATTGTGAAACAAATGCGCGATGATGAGGTAGCTCATGGCCAGATGGCAAGAGATCAGGGTGGACAAGCACTACCTAGACCGGTTCAACAATTGATGGCGAACGTTGCCAAAATCATGACAAAAACAGCCTACAAAATTTGATTTGTAAGCGCAAAATAAGCTTGTCTGTAATTAAAACGCTAAATTAATTAATATAGTTTCTTAAGTATGCTCTGTAACTAAATGTTTTTTATTTATATTTTGTTTTAGACTACTTCATAAAGTGCTTCTAAGTACTTGTAATCACAAGAGAAATTTCAAAAAAAAACACAAAAAGTATTGACCCTACATATTCAAACCTTTAAAGTGGGAGAAAGTGTGAAAAAGTGGGGTAAATCTCGTGTTTCAAGGTGCGTCTGCATTAAATCTCGATGCAAAGGGCAGGATGTCGGTTCCTGCAAAGCATCGTGACGCCTTGCAATTGCAAGGTGAAGGCAGAGTCACGCTCACAAAACACCCAGATGGTTGTTTGTTACTTTTTCCGCGCCCAGAGTGGGAAGCATTTAGATCGCGAGTTGCCCAATTGCCAATGGATGCTCATTGGTGGCGTCGAATCTTTTTAGGTAATGCTTCTGATATTGAAATCGATGGTTCTGGCCGATTATTGATTAGCCCTGAACTACGTGCAGCAGCAGGTATTGAACGCGAAATTATTTTGTTGGGCATGGGTAGTCATCTTGAAGTTTGGGATGCACAAACATATGCAACAAAAGAACAAACAGCAATCGCGCAAGGAATGCCTGAGGCCTTAAGACAATTTACTTTCTGATGTTAGGACGACATGACGTATACCCATCGACCAGTAATGCTGGACGAGGCAGTGAGTGCCTTATTGGGGAAGGTGTCGGAGCCACATCAACTTTTCGTCGATGGAACATTTGGCAGGGGTGGTCACTCCAGAAAAATATTGGAGTCTTTAAATCCCAGCAGTCAGTTAATTGCATTCGACAAAGATCCGCAAGCAATTGCGGAAGCAAAAAAAATTACCGATCCACGCTTTCAAATTTTTCACACTTCATTTGCGCAGATGGATCAGGTAATTCAACCTCAAACGGTTTCAGGAATTTTGTTGGATCTTGGAATCAGCTCGCCGCAAATCGACGATGCAGCAAGAGGTTTTTCATTTCGAATGGATGGGCCGCTCGATATGCGTATGAACAATACGCAGGGCGAGAGCGCAGCGGAATGGTTGGCTCATGCAGGCGAAAAAGAAATAGCGAGGGTAATTAAAGATTATGGGGAAGAACGGTTTGCTTTACAGATTGCAAAGGCGATTGTTGCTAGCCGGGAGCAAGGGAACATCCTTGGGACCACAAGACAGCTCGCGACGCTCGTGGCTAGTGTCGTCCGCACACGTGAACCGGGTCAAGACCCGGCCACACGCACCTTTCAAGCTATACGGATTTATATCAACCAAGAACTTGCCGACGTGGAGGCAGGGTTGAAAGCAGCGATGAATTTGCTAAAACCAGGCGGCCGTTTGGCGGTGATTAGTTTTCACTCGCTTGAGGATCGCATTGTTAAGCAGTTTATGCAGGCACATAGTAAGGTGGAAACGCCCAGAGGTTTACCGCTTAGGGAATCTGAATTACCTAAGCCACCTCTAAAAGTATTAGACAGAATTAAACCAACTCAATTTGAGATAACTGAAAATCCACGTTCACGTTCAGCAATTTTGCGAGTGGCAGAGCGCACGCAAGGAGTATTTGCTTGAATCGCGCTGTAATTTTTCTCGTCTTGGCTTTGTTGGTGTGCGCATTGATGTTAGTCACGTCACAACAGCAATCCCGTTTGTTATTTGCAGAGATGAATCGTCTTGAGTTACGTGAGCGTCGTTTAAATCAGGATTGGTCTCGACTTGAATATGAGCAGCGTGAATTATCAAAAGCGTCGCGTATTGTGGATTCAGCGCGTAAACAGTTGCATATGAATGCGCCGCGTCAAGATAAAACAAAATATGTGAAGGTGGATTGATGAGAAAAGTTAGCAACGCATCATCACCTAATTTAGTTTTGCGATTGCCTATGTGGCGATCTAGGCTCGTATTGTTCTTGATGTTTATTGGTTTTGTCGCATTATTGTTAAGAGCATTTTGGGTGCAGGGGCTTGGTAATGATTTTTACGAAGAAAAAGGTAACAAGGTAAAACGTATTCAAGAGTTGCCAGCAAGTCGTGGAAAAATTCTTGACCGCAATGGTGAAATATTGGCAACTAGTTTGGAAGCCAAAGCAATTATTGCCTATCCCGACAATATTCCTGAGGACTTGCCTGCAGCAAAAATTCAGGAGCTAGCTAAATTACTAGAAATTAGTGAAGCAGAAATTCGTAAGAAATTTAACGATAGTCGCAACCAGGTTTATTTGCGACATCAGGTTGCGCCAGATGTCGCACGAAAAGTTAAGGAATTAGATATTCCAGGCATCTCAATGGCTAATGAATACCAACGTTATTACCCTGAGGGTGAAACGATGGCTCATATTGTTGGATTTACAAGCATTGAAGATAAGGGGCTCGAAGGGATTGAGCATACTTGGGAAGAAGCGCTTGCCGGTAAAGCTGGTCAGCGTCGAGTGATTATTGATCGCTTGGGTCGCGTAGTAGAAGATCTAGGTGACTATCAAGCGCCACGTAATGGTAAAGATTTGCAACTGTCGATTGATAGCAAGATTCAAAGCATTGCATTCGAGGAAGTTAGAGAAGCAGTTAGTCGCCATAAGGCAAAAGCTGCGGCAGCGGTTGTCCTTGATGCGCAAACTGGCGAAATTTTGGCTCTAGCAAACTGGCCTTCCTATAACCCAAATGCCAGAACAGGCAAAACGGGTGAGCAGTTACGTAATCGTGCATTAACCGATACGTTTGAGCCAGGCTCAACGATGAAGCCTTTTACGATTGCGCTAGCGTTAGAAAAAGGATTGGTTAATCCAAATACGCAAATGGAAATTGGTCGATTGCAAATTGGTACAAAAGAAATTACTGATACCCACAAATATGGATCATTAACAGTTTCACAAATTATTCAAAAGTCGAGCAATATTGGTACTAGTAAGCTGGCGTTGAAATTGCCAGCTCAAGATATGTGGGAAATGTTCCAATCGGTTGGATTGGGTCAAGCGCCGAAGATTGGATTTAGAGGTGCAGTTGCTGGGCGTTTGCGACCCTATGATAAATGGGCAAAAATTGATCAAGCGACGATGTCTTACGGATATGGGTTGTCAGCTTCACTTTTTCAAATGGCTCGGGCTTACACAATCTTTGCACGTGATGGTGAATTGGTTCCAATTTCGATCATGAAGGTAGATAAAGTTCCTACAGGAACTCGTGTAATTTCTGCCAAGACCGCCATTGAGGTCCGCAACATGCTTGAGCTTGTAACTCAAGAGGGTGGAACAGCAACTAAAGCAAAAGTAGATGGTTACCGTGTAGGGGGTAAAACTGGGACCGCTCACAAATCGGCTGGTAAGAGTGGTTATGCAAGTAATCGCTATAACGGATTCTTTGTTGGCTTAGCTCCAATTAGTGCGCCAAGAATTGTGGTGGCTGTCATGGTCGATGAACCAACTGCAGGTCACTTTGGTGGTGATGTGGCAGCTCCTGCATTCTCCTCGATTGTGAATGCAGCACTTCGCTCAATGAGTATTCCTCCTGATGGAGCAATGAAAGATTTGGTGTTGAACACTAATGGCGTGACAACGCAAAGGGTATCCCTATCGAGATGAGTATTTTAGTAAATCGCCCTTCGTCTACGGTTTTGAACTTGGAGAATATTTTGCGTTCTCAGGTTGAATCGTCTGCGGACTTATGTGTGGATACGCGATTACTAAAAAGTGGCGATGTCTTTTTAGCTTACCCGGTTGGCGGTGGTAATTCAACGAGCGATAACCGAGTTCATATTCCTCAGGCTCTCGAACAGGGTGCGGCACTTGTTTTGTATGAAGATGCGGCATGGGAAGAGGATAAGTATCCCAATGTTCGTGAAGTGCTCGGTGACGAGCGTTGCATTGCTGTTCGAGGCTTAGCTGAAATCGCGGGTGAGTTATCAAGTACTTGGTATGAGAATCCTAGTCAACACTTAAATGTGATTGGCATTACTGGCACCAATGGTAAGACAACCGTTTCGCATTGGTTGGCTCAAGCATTTGCAAAAATTGAGCCAACAGCAGTGATTGGTACTTTAGGTGTTGGATTTTTGGGTAATCTTAGTGCCAATGGCTTTACCACTCCAGATGCCCCGCGTGTTCAACGGACATTGGCAGAGCTTCGCTCGCAGCATGCAAAAACTATTGCAATGGAAGTTTCGTCTCACGCATTAGATCAGGGGCGAGTCAATTCAGTTGAATTTAAAACAGCGATCTTTACAAATTTGACTCAAGACCATTTGGATTATCACGGTGATATGCAGCAGTATGAGTCAGCAAAACGCCGACTTTTCAGTTGGCCTGGTTTATGTAATGCAATTATTCATATTGATGATGCTGTTGGAAAACGTTGGTTGAGTGATCTTGTTCTTACCGAAGGGCTTGGCGTTTGGGTCTATGGTTCAGATTCAACGTTTGCTGAATTACCAGAGTCAATTCAGCAAGAATGTAAGTCTGTTTTGGTTAAGAATGTTCAATCGACTA
>CAYFKO010000019.1:0-18215 GCA_964343765.1 uncultured Polynucleobacter sp.
GGTAGCAGGCCGCTGACCATTCCCATATTTACAAATGCATAGGTGAAGAAAATCAAAGTGATTGATCCACCTAATAATCGACTAAATAATGTTGGCGCTGCTGCTGATATCTGCAAACCACGTTTTATAAAAAATACAAAAAGGATTAATAAGACGATATTTCCAATTAATCCAAACTCCTCTGAGAATACGGCGAAAATAAAGTCGGTATGTTTTTCTGGGATGAATTCCAAATGCGTTTGAGTTCCCTGCATCCAGCCTTTTCCAAAAATGCCACCTGATCCGATAGCAATCATTGATTGAATAGTGTGGAAACCTTTGCCAAGTGGATCGGAGCTTGGATCTAATAAAGTACAAATACGATGTTTTTGATAACTCTTCAAAAGAGGCCAAGTAACGTCACGAGCGCAAATTGCATCGCCAAAAATAATGATAAGCAAAATTCCGATGCCGCCGAGTACAACAAATGGCATGATAAATTTCCAAGGAAGACCAGCCAAAATGATGACGTATAAACCTGCCGCAAAAACTAAGATAGCTGTTCCCAAATCAGGCTGACGAGCGATTAATAGTGTTGGTAATAATAAAAATATGAGAGCAACACCATAATCCCAAAGCTTTACTAAGCCTTCGCGTTTTTGGAAATACCAAGCAAGCATCATTGGCATGGCAATTTTCATGATTTCGGATGGTTGAATGACGACTCCGACATTTAACCAACGTCTTGCCCCTTTTCGAATGAGGCCAAAGATAGCAACAGCCACCAATAGAGTGACGCCAACCAAATAAACCCAAACAGCAATTTTTTCAATCCACTTAGGCGGGATACGTGAAGTTACCCAAAGAATGCTGTAAGCCATTAATAGATTACGTAACTGTTCAATCCATGTGACAACGGTTCCTGAACTCGCTGATAAGAACGTAATATTTCCAACAATAACTAAGCCAAGAAGCAAAAGCCCTAAGCTGGGATCAAGACCTGACCATAAAAAAGAAAGCCGCTGGGTTAAGGGACGCTTTTCCATGCAGGAACTCCTCCGGGCCATTGATCAAGAATTAAATAGTCGAGTGCCTCCCTCACAATTGGGGCGGCAGCAGACGCGCCAAATCCTGCGTTCTCAACAACTAAAGCAATTGCATATTTAGGCTTGTCGGCAGGGGCAAATGCAATATAAAGTGCGTGGTCGCGTTTAAATTCTGAAACGCCCATGGATCCATAGTCTTTGCCCTTTAAGCTAAATACTTGAGCTGTGCCAGTTTTACCAGCAACCAAATAAGGCGTGCCTGCAAAGACTTTGCTAGCAGTGCCTGATTTATTGACCTCTATCATTGCCTTGGTAATGACATCTAGGTTTTCTGGTTTCAGCGCAATTCGATAACTTTCTGAAGGAACAGTTAATGTTTTTTCATGAGTAATAGGATCTTCAATAGTCTTAACCAAATGAGGTTTCATCACAATGCCACGATTAGCAATAATGGAAACAGCATGAGCTAATTGCAAAATGCTAAAACTGTTATAACCCTGACCAATCCCTAATGAAATAGTTTCACCTTCAATCCATTTGCCTTTTGCGGGATCTTTAAAGAACTTTTTCTTCCATTCAGTTGAAGGAAGAATTCCTCGAACTTCACCATTAATATCGATCCCGGTGATTTGACCAAATCCAAGAGGCTTCATGAAATCATGAATTGCATTAACACCCATTTCACGAGCCAGCATGTAATAGTAGGTGTCGCACGAAGCTGAAATTGATGTTTTCATATCAACCATGCCATGACCATTCTTGGCATCGTCCCTAAACACATTACCCCCGAATTTATAAAAACCCGGATCTGGAATGGCCTGAGTTGGAGTGCGATATCCACCTTCTAGCGCAGCAAGTGCCATAAATGGCTTATAGGTTGAACCTGGTGGGTAAATGCCTCGAAGTGGGCGATTAAATAGAGGTTTCTCTGGAGAATCATTCAGGCGTTTCCAAAGGTCTGAATCAATGCCATCAACAAATGCATTTGGATTGAAATTTGGTTTCGATACGAATGCAAGGATATCCCCAGTCTCAGGCTCAATCACAACAGCGGCACCTCGGCGGTTACCATATAAATGTTCGATTAGATATTGAAGCTTAATATCAACAGATAATGTTAGGTTGTTACCCGGTGTGGATGGAGTGGAAGAAAGACTGCGAACAACTCGACCGCCTGCTGTGATTTCAACCTCATTAAAGCCTGTGACACCACGAAGTTGTTTCTCATAACTTTGTTCAAGCCCAATTTTGCCGACGTGTTGAATTCCTTTAACGCGCATTGCACGTAACTCGTCAGAAGAAAACTCTTCTTGGGTATCTTCTAGTTCAGCGGCAAGTGCTTCACGATCTTTTTGTGACACTCTGCCGGTATAACCTAATAAATGAGAGCCTAATTCCTCGTAAGGGTATTGTCTGAAATAACGGACTCGGGCTTCAACACCAGGAAAACGAAAACGCTGAGCTAAAAATCGCGCGATTTCTTCATCGCTTAGGATGTTGCGAATAGGAATGCTCTCTGTGCTTTTGGAGTTTTGTAAGGTCTTAAGAAATTGTTGTTTGTCTTTTTCGGAAATATGAACAATTTGACTAAGCTGATCAACGAGCACCTCTGGTTTTTCTTCAATTCCAGCAGGCGTTATTTCTAAAGAAAATGCTGAAAAGTTTTTCGCAATCACAATCCCGTTGCGATCAGTAATCAAACCTCGTAATGCAGGAGTTGTAATGATTGCAATTCGATTACTTTCAGAAGCGGTGGAATATTTGTGGTGTTTGACAACTTGTAGCCAAAAGAAGCGTACAAATAAAAGTGCCATGCAAATGGTCACAAACCAAATCGCAACTTGAATACGTTGCTGAAAATTTTCTAGTGAGGTTTGTGTATCTTGAAGTCGCGCCATAAGAATTCGGAATCACACTTCAAAGAGGTAACGATTTGTTTTGACGTCGTTGCGGTGTCGACAGCATCCACTTGGCAGCTGGCCACAAGAGAATTTCAACAAGAGATGGCACAAAAATCAGAAGACCATCAAAAACAGAGGAGTTTTTCGTTACCCAAAATACGAGGTAATTAACGGCACTAGCGATTAAGAACATCGGCAATAAATGAAACATTTGACTTGGGGTTGATAAATCAAGAATTCGACGATGCCACGCAATGGTTACGAATGCAACAAGTGAGTAGGATAAAGAGTGAACTCCAAGAATGCTTGACGTTTGAACGTCCATCAATAGTCCAAATATGAACGCAATACCAATACCAATTTTTCGTGGCTCATTAAGCGTCCAAAAAACTAAAGCAATTAAAAACCAGTCAGGAACCCAAGCATGATTTCCCCAAGGGAAAATATTCAGGAGCAATGCTAATAACAAGCTTCCGTAAATGAAGAGTGAAGAACTTGGTCGTGATAAATGACTGCTCGACATATCAACCTTTTTTCTTCAAGATGCGTTTACTGACCGACGGCGAAGTGGTCGGTGGAGGCGGAGGTGCTAACGTAGTTGGCTCATAAAAAATAACCATGAGGTGACGATAACGCCCAAGGGCCGCGAGCGGTTTGCAGGTAATTGCTGGAAGTGAACTATCTACAGAGCGCTCAATTTTTGTGATGATTGCAACAGGAAATCCGGGCGGGTAAGTTCCATCAATTCCTGAGGTGGTAAGGTAGTCGCCGACATCAAGATCGCCAATTGAAGTAATGTAGCGAAGCTCAAGAGGTTCGCCACGACCCATGCCGAAAAGGGCTCCTCGAATTCCATTGCGTGCCACTTGAATTGGGATTGCTAAATCACGGTCCTCTAGTAAAGCTACTTCGGAAGAGTTTGTGAATACTCGAACAACTTGTCCCATGATGCCCGCATCACTTGCAATAGGCATTCCAAGTTTTACGCCATCCGCGCTCCCGCGGTTAATGACAATCTTTTGTGAGATTGGGTTGGTTGGGTTAAAGATAATTTCTGCCGCAACGGTTTTATATTTAGATTGTTGTTGGAGGTTTAACAACTTGCGAAGACTGACGTTTTCAGCGGCAAGGTTTTCTGCGTGATTGGCTAGAAGAGTGAGATCAAAAATTTGAGATGATTGTTTCTCAATTGTTTCTTGCATGGATGAGCGTGTTTCTAAATCCTTTAAAACGCCATCGATAGCTTTTCCAGGTAATGACATCACCACCTGGAATGGATACAAAATTGCTTGCGTTACGCTTCTAAACTTTTCTGTGGCGTGATAACGATAATCCACCAGCATCAAACTCAAACTGATAACAATACATAGTCCGAGTTTGACGAGAGCTGGTGTGCCTTGTTTAAATAAGGGGGGCGGACTCCGCAACAAAAGAAATCCTTACCTACTGCAATTATTCTTGCGAGAAAACGCTACCGAGTTTATCCATGCGCTCAAGTGCCATTCCAGACCCTCTAGCAACGCAAGTTAATGGATCCTCAGCGACGTGAACAGGTAAGCCAGTTTCTTCTAAAAGCAAGCGATCCAAGTCACGCAATAGAGCACCACCGCCGGTGAGCATCATGCCGCGTTCGGCAATGTCAGCCGCAAGCTCTGGAGGAGTTTGCTCAAGCGCTGCTTTTACGGCAGTTACGATTTGATTTAGTGGATCATTCAACGCTTCAAGAATTTCGTTACTTGTTACTGTGAAGCTGCGAGGAATACCTTCAGATAAATTACGGCCTTTAATTTCCATTTCGCGAACTTCGGCGCCCGGGAATGCAGAGCCAATAGTTTTCTTAACGGCTTCAGCAGTTTGCTCGCCAATCAACATGCCGTAATTACGACGAATGTAATTTGTGATGGCCTCATCAAACTTGTCGCCACCAACACGAACAGAACCTTTATAAACCATGCCGCCTAAAGACATTACGCCTACTTCAGTTGTGCCGCCACCAATATCAATTACCATTGATCCAGAAGCTTCTGAAACCGGAAGGCCAGCACCAATCGCTGCAGCCATAGGCTCTTCGATAAGAAACACTTGCGATGCACCAGCGCCAAGAGCTGATTCGCGAATCGCACGGCGTTCAACTTGAGTTGATCCACAAGGGACGCAAATGATGATGCGTGGGCTTGGCTTGAGCAATTTGGTTTCATGAACCATTTTGATGAACTGCTTAAGCATTTGCTCGGTAATAGTAAAGTCAGCAATCACGCCGTCTTTCATAGGACGAATTGCTTGAATATTGCCAGGAACACGGCCAAGCATTGCTTTAGCCTCATGGCCAACAGCTAAAATTGTTTTCTTTCCACCTGTGCCACCTTCATGCCTAATAGCGACAACAGAAGGCTCATCAAGGACAATACCCTTGTCGCGCATGTAGATTAGAGTATTAGCTGTACCAAGATCGATGGCTAAATCATTGGAAAAATAATTGCGAAAAAGACCAAACATAATTGAAGTGGGAAAATAAAAGGGTAAAAAAATTTAATTAATTTAAAGATAATGTAATGATACCGTAGCGCGCCATGAATATAGAAGAAATTCAACACCTAGCAAATCTCTCAAGCCTTGAAATTAATAGCCTTGAGGCCAACTCGACCTTAAATCAGCTTGAAAGTATCTTTTCTATGGTTAAAACCATGCAAGCAGTTGATACAACAGGGGTAGAGCCACTTTTTCACCCAATTGCGATGATTTCTGAATTGGCTCAGCCTTTGCGAGTTGACGAGGTTACTGAGCCAAATAACCGGGAAGCCAATATGGCAAATGCCCCAGGGAAGCATGAGGGCTTATTTTTAGTGCCAAAGGTGATTGAATGATGTGGCATGAGAAAAATTTAACGGAACTATCCTCAAGCCTTGCTAATGGCGAGGTATCGAGTGTTGAGCTAACTAGCTATTTTTTAAGCAGAATTGACCACTTTGCTGATTTAAATGCGTATTTGGACGTCAATAAAGACTTATCCCTCGAGCAGGCCAAAAAGGCCGATGAGCGTATCAAAGCGGGTAAAGCAGGCCCATTAACGGGCATCCCGCTTGCTCATAAAGATGTGTTCGTCACCAAGGGATGGAAGTCAACAGCTGGCTCCATGATGCTTGAGAACTATGTCAGCCCCTTTGACGCCACTGTGGTTGAAAAATTAGGGCCAGAGGGCGCCGGAATGGTTTGCCTTGGAAAAACCAATATGGACGAGTTTGCAATGGGTTCGTCTAATGAAAACTCCGCATTTGGATACAGTTTTAATCCGTGGAATGTCGACTACGTTCCCGGAGGGTCCTCTGGTGGGTCTGCTGTAGCAGTTGCAGCAGGGCTGGCGCCTGTGGCGACTGGAACCGATACGGGCGGCTCTATCCGACAGCCGTCAGCATTTTGTGGTTTGACAGGCTTGAAGCCAACTTACGGGAAAGTTTCTCGTTTTGGCATGATTGCCTATGCTTCTTCCTTCGATCAAGCTGGCCCCATGGCAAAAAACGCAAAAGATTGCGCGTTGTTGCTCAATGCAATGGCTGGACATGATTTACGTGACTCCACCAGTCTTGAACGTGAGGCCGAAGATTACACCCGTGCTTTTGACAAAGTTTGGGGCAAGCAGGATGCTGCAATGGGTTCATCAAAGCCTTTAGCGGGCCTTCGGATAGGTGTTCCTAAAGAATTCTTTACCGAAGGCTTAAGCGCCCAAGTCCGTTCCGCGGTTGAGAAGGCATTAGCAGTTTATGAGACCTTAGGCGCTACTCTGGTGCCAGTGTCTTTGCCAAAAACCGAGTTATCGATCCCTGTTTACTATGTTTTGGCACCAGCAGAGGCGTCAAGTAACTTGAGTCGATTTGATGGTGTGCGCTATGGACATCGGGCGCATGACTATAAAGATTTGGCGCAAATGTATAAGCGTTCACGTTCTGAAGGATTTGGTGCAGAAGTTAAGCGACGAATCTTGATTGGAAGTTACGTGTTATCTCAAGGTTATTACGATGCTTATTATTTGCAGGCGCAGCGTATTCGTCGAATTATTGCGCAAGATTTTCAGAATGCATTTAATGACTGTGATGTGATTATGGGCCCTGTAGCGCCGCATACTGCATGGAAAATCGGCGAAAAATCAAATGATCCCGTACAAATGTACTTAGAAGACATTTATACACTTTCAGCCAATTTGGCAGGCTTGCCGGCAATGAGTTTGCCATGTGGATTTAGCGATGAAAAGCTACCAATAGGTTTGCAGATGATTGGAAATTATTTTTCGGAAGCCGCGATGTTGCAGATTGCAGATTTTTATCAACAAACCACCGATTGGCATACCGCACAAGCGAATTTTGGCGGGAAGAAGTCTGGAGGTGCTGCATGAGTGTTGCCCAATGGGAAGTTGTGATTGGTCTTGAGACTCATACACAACTTTTAACAAAATCAAAAATTTTCAGTGGAGCAAGTACTGCATTTGGCGCTGACCCAAATACGCAAGCATGTGCGGTTGATCTTGCTTTGCCGGGGGTCTTGCCGGTATTGAATCGTGAGGCGGTGGCGCATGCCATTCGTTTTGGTTTAGCAATTGGAGCAAAAGTTGCTCCTACCAGTGTGTTTGCACGAAAAAACTATTTTTACCCAGATTTGCCAAAGGGTTACCAAATTAGCCAATTTGAGTTGCCTGTTGTCGTGGGCGGTCAAATCGGCATTGAGGTCAATGGCGTCGAGAAGAAAATTCAACTCACTAGAGCTCATTTAGAAGAGGATGCGGGTAAATCCTTGCACGATGATTTTGTTGGCCCTCATGGAGAGCCTTCAAGTGGTATCGACCTTAATCGTGCTGGCACGCCACTTTTAGAAATTGTGACTGAACCTGTAATGCGCAGTGCTGTAGAAGCGGTAGCTTATGCGAAAAATCTACATGCCTTAGTGATGTGGCTTGGTATTTGTGATGGCAATATGCAAGAGGGATCGTTCCGTTGTGATGCTAACGTTTCTGTTCGGCCGGTCGGTCAAAAAGAATTTGGTACTCGCTGCGAGATTAAAAACTTAAATTCATTTAAGTTTTTAGAAGAGGCAATTAATTACGAAGTAAGAAGGCAAATTGAATTAATTGAAGATGGTGGAACAGTTCGTCAGGAAACTAGACTTTATGATCCGGACAAACAAGAAACCCGTAGCATGCGCAGTAAAGAGGACGCGCAAGATTACCGTTATTTCCCAGATCCTGATTTGTTGCCGTTAATCATCAGCGATGCTTGGGTTAATGAAGTAAAGGCCAGTATGCCGATGTTGCCCGAGCAATTACGAGAGCAATGGCAGAGTCAATATGGGTTGTCCCTCTACGATGCTAATGTGCTGACTCAACAAAAATCGAGTGCAGAATATTTCGTTCAATTGCTAGAACTTGTTAACGCAGATCTTGCAAAGCAAGCCGCCAACTGGATTGCGGGAGACTTGGCTTCAGCCACCAATCGAGACGGTATTGATATTGCCGATGCCCCAGTTAAGCCAGCGCATATTGCGCAATTGTTGGCAAGGATTGCAGATGGGACGATTTCGAACAAAATTGCGAAAGAAATATTTGCTCACATATGGGAATTGGGTGGCAATAAACCATTGCAATTGGATGGCTTGATTGATGCCATTATTGATGAAAAGGGTTTGCGTCAAATTAGTGATACGGGCGCCATCGAAAAAATCATTGATGAAGTACTTGCTGCTAACCAAAAGTCAGTTGATGAATATAAGTCTGGCAAAGAAAAAGCATTTAATGCCTTAGTTGGGCAAATTATGAAAGCGTCAAAAGGTAAAGCGAATCCGGCGCAAGTGAATGCCTTGTTAAAGCAAAAATTAGGATAAGAAAACTATGTCAGCAAATGAAATTAGCCAAGAGCAACGAGAACAAGAGCAATTGGTCGCAGAGTGGTTGTTAGCTACGCCAGGTTTCTTCGAAAGGCACGGCGATTTGCTATCCAAGGTTCAGTTAAAGAGCCCTCATGGTGATAAGGCAATTTCATTGCAAGAGCGTCAGATGGCGGTTTTAAGAGATCAAAACAAAGATTTAAATCGCCGCCTTTCTGAGATGTTGCGTTTTGGCGCGGAAAATGATCGTACTCAAAATTTAATGGTTGCCTGGTTGGCTGACCTTTTGGCGGTTACTGAATTCGATAGAGCCGTCGAAATTATGACAACGGGCTTAAATCAAATTTTTGATGTTGGCATAGTGCAATTCGTTTCAGCTGCATCGTTTGATCAAGCAAGTCTTCAAGCAATTAAAGAGGCCCCATATTGTGGAGCGATTGCAAATGTTTCTGCTTCTATTAAAGAACATTTGCCGGATGATGCACAGAGTCTCGCGGCTCTTCTGTTATCAACCCCCCATAAAGACTTGGGCATTTTGTTATTAAGCTCAAAACAAGCAGACCGATTTACTGAGCAGATGGGCTTGGTGTATTTGCGTCAATTAAGCCAATTAGCTGCTTCAGCTTTAGGAAGATTTGAAAGCTAACAATGAGCTTAGGTGTCCAAGCGGATCGCCAACAAATTAAAGATTTTCTTCATGAGTTGGCGGTCGTGCGCCAGCTTTCTATTCATACGATTGAAGCTTATGAACAGGACTTAAAGAAGCTTGAGGTATTTGTTCGAGATGCTGGACTTGAGTTAGTGACTGTTCACAATAATCATGCGCGCCAATGGGCGGCAAGGTTGCATAGTCAAGGTTTGGCCCCACGGAGTATTGCGCGTATTTTGTCGGCGTGGCGAACTTTCTTTGAGTGGTTAGGTCAAGATTTAAAACAGAAGAAACTAGTTGAGCTTAGAGTTAATCCTTTGGCAGATGTGAAGGCGCCTAAGCGAGCAAAGAATTTGCCAAAAGCACTTTCAGTAGAGCAAGTGATGGCGCTATTGGATTATGCAAAAAAAGAAGCGCAAGCTGAATTTTCAAAGCCATCTAGCCCACACCTCTCGAGCTATTTTTACTGCCGAGATTTGGCTTTATTTGAATTATTTTATTCATCTGGGCTTCGATTATCAGAAGTATTGGGTATTGATATTCAAGAGTCTCTTAATTCCAGCAGAACATCGTTGGGCTGGATTGATTGGTCGGGCGCTGAAGTGAATGTTTTAGGTAAGGGCGGCAAGCGTCGGGTTGTTCCGGTAGGCGCTCAAGCAATGGAAGCGCTGATGCGTTGGAAAGCCATGTTGCTCGAGTTTAAGCATCCCGTTGATGGGCCTTTGTTTGTGAATGAGACATTTAAGCGTTTGTCATCGCGAAGTGTGCAGTTTCGATTGAAAAATTTGGCGATTCGGGCTGGTTTGCCAATTCATGTTCATCCACACATGTTGCGCCATAGTTTTGCAAGTCATGTATTACAGTCTTCACACGACTTAAGAGCGGTTCAGGAGATGCTTGGGCACGCAAGCATTGGCAGTACTCAAATTTATACAGCATTGGATTTTCAGCACTTGGCTCAGGCCTATGATCAAGCGCACCCAAGAGCTAAATCAACTAAATAACGGATGTCTATGCAAGCCGAATTAATTTTATTGCCAGGTAAAGAGCGCTCTCCAATGAGACATCATCCTTGGATTTTTGCCGGAGCTGTAGCAAAGATTAAAGGGCGCCCTACTTCAGGTTCGACAGTGACGGTTCTTAGTGACTCTGGAAAATTTATCGGCCGCGCTGCGTATAGCCCAGAATCACAGATTCGTGCGCGCATTTGGAGTTGGGATGAGTCGGAGCCGATTGACCACGCATTTTTTAAAAGAAAGATTGCGGTAGCTATTGCCCATCGCGAACGCTGGATTAAAAATACGACTGCTGTGCGATTAATTTTTGGCGAGGCTGATGGCTTACCGGGGCTTATTGTTGATCAGTATGAACAAACACTAGTTTGTCAATTTTTAAGTGCTGGTGTTGAACATTGGAAAGAAGCGATTGTTTCTATTCTTGCGGAGCAAACTGGTTGCAAGCAAATTATTGAACGTTCGGATGCGGCAGTCAGAGAGCGAGAAGGTTTGCCCCAGAAGACAGGTAGTTTGTTAGGCGATTTGCCGACAACGTTTTTAAAGGCAACGGAAAATGGGATTCAATATTTGATTGATTCCTTGGAGGGTCATAAGACAGGCTTTTACGTTGATCAACGTGATAACCGAAACATGGTTACTGAGCTATCAAAAGATAAACGTGTTTTAAACATGTTTTGTTATACAGGCGGATTTTCGTTGGCAGCATTGAAGGGTGGGGCGAAAGAGGTGGTTTCGGTTGATTCATCCGGTAGTGCCTTAAAGATTGCGCAAGAACAAGTCAGTTTGAATCAGTTTGATCCAGCAAAAGCCAAGTGGCATGATGCAGATGCCTTTGAGGTTTTGCGTCAACTGCGTGTGACTAATGAGAAGTTCGATGTTGTGGTTTTGGACCCGCCAAAATTTGCACCTTCATCGGCTCATTTGGCACGTGCAAAAAAGGCTTATAAGGACATTAATCGCACAGCAATGCAGCTATTAGAGCCAGGTGGATTGTTGTTTACATTCTCCTGCTCTGGGGCGATGGATGCAGAGTTGTTTGAAGAGACGGTAGCTGCAGCGGCCGTTGAGGCAGTTTCTCATATGAATCAACCACGTGCAGCATTTCGGATCCTAAAGCGCCTTTCTTCCGGATTGGATCACCCTAAGCTCGCTAGTTTTCCTGAGGGTGATTACCTAAAAGGGTTGTTGCTGGAGAGAATTTGAAAAAAGTCCGATAATTGAGAATTGACGTATTTAGGCGGCAGGTAAACATATGGCATTAATTCCAGTAACAATTCTGACGGGCTTTTTGGGTAGTGGAAAAACCACTTTGCTAAAACATGTCTTGACGGCAAATCACGGCAAAAAGATTGCAGTGATTGAGAATGAGTTTGGTGAAGAAAATATCGACAACGATATTTTGGTCCAAGAGTCGAATGAGCAAATTGTTCAAATGAGCAACGGTTGTGTCTGTTGCACCATTCGAGGTGACTTAGTGGAGGCCCTCAATAAGCTTTGGGAGGAGCGCCAAGCCAAAAAAATACAGTTCGATCGAGTTGTGATTGAAACCACTGGAATTGCGAATCCTGGCCCAGTTGCTCAAACTTTTTTCATGGATGATGAAGTGGCCAGCCACTACGTTTTAGACGCGGTGGTGACTTTAGTGGACGCTAAACATGGAAATGATCAATTAGATCAGCATGAAGAGGCTCAACGACAAGTTGGCTTTGCTGATCGTATCTTTATTACAAAAACGGATGTGGCCGACTCTGGCGTTGTGGCGGGGTTGCGTTCTCGCTTGATGCACATGAATCCAAAGGCGCCTATTAAAGAAATCCAACAAGGCGTCGTCGATTTGGATGAAGTCTTTGATTTACATGGATTTAATTTAAATGCCAAGTTGGATATTGACCCACATTTCTTGGAGGAAGACGATCATGATCACGAACATTGTGGCCATGACCATCATCACCATGAGCATGGGGAGCACTGTGATCATGAGCACCATCACCATCATGGGCATACTGACAAAATTCAATCTTTCGTCTTTAGAAGCGAGAAACCTTTCGATCACCGTAAATTAGAGGATTTCCTAGGTGGCATTTTGTCGGTTTTTGGGCAAAAATTGCTACGCTATAAAGGTGTCCTCTATATCAAGGGTTCCCCCCGTAAGGTTGTTTTACAGGGTGTTCATGAAATGATGGGCAGTGATATGGCTGGACCCTGGGGTACAGAGCTTAAACAGACGAGGATTGTGTTTATTGGAGTGGATCTGCCAAAAGATACGCTTTTGCTGGGCTTAGAAGGTTGTTTAGTGTAGTCTTCTAGCTTAGGGGTACAATCCCGCGTTAAGCTTTATATCCCTAACAGACTTAGGATTAAGAAAATATGACCTCAACAGCGACCAAAAAACCCGCTACCACTAAAACAGCAGCTAAAAAACCTGCTGAGAAGCCGGCCGCGTCCGCATCAAAGGCAACAGGTACTTTGACTGAGGCAGCTTTACTAAAGATGTCTGAAAAAGACTATATGAATAAAGAACAATTGGCCTTCTTCAAAGAGCGCTTAGAAGCTTTGCGCGATGATATTTTGAAAAATGCCAATGAAACAACTGAGCATTTGCGTGAAAACGTTTTGGTGCCTGATCCAGCGGATCGTGCAACGATTGAAGAAGAGCATGCGCTGGAATTAAGAACACGTGACCGTGAGCGTAAATTGCTTAAAAAAGTTGAGCAAGCATTAGCTAGAATTGAATCGGGCGATTATGGGTGGTGTGAAGAGACTGGGGAGCCAATTGGCATTTCCCGTCTTTTGGCAAGACCTACAGCTAATTTGTCACTCGAAGCGCAAGAACGCCGAGAGTTGCGTCAAAAATTATTTGGCGACTGATCTTGTGAGCTAAACCTTTAGGTTAGCCATGAAGCAGAGTTTTTTACGAACACGCCTTAGAAAATTCATAATGCCAGCTCTGCTGGCATTAGCACTTTTTAGTCTACAAATTTCGGGGATTCATCATGCCTATGAGCATGGCCTTTTCTCCGGTAAGCAAGTTGCAGTAAATGATCTGCAGTTAAAAAATTCTGATCCTGTTCGTGCTTCGCATAATTGCGTGATGTTTGACGGTGCGGCACAAGCATTCTTCGCAGTGTCTTCAGGGATACAACTCGCCTTAATACCCAATCAATGGGCAGTTCCAGAATTTAATTCCCATTCCTTTATTGAGCGCGAGCAAGCGTTCGCCTATTTATCCCGAGCTCCTCCATACGCAATCTAATTCGATTGGCCCATAGGGCGGCAGTATTTTTGGTGAAACACCAGAACGGATTGGCTTGGTATGAAAACAAAGAGAATAAAACAATTTTTTGCAGTGTCGCTATTGGCTCTTGCTACACATGAGGTATTGGCTCAGAAATTAAATGAGTTCACGCTTGGAGACGAACTGTTGGTGGAGGCTCGAAGTGATAAGAGCGCAAGCGTAATTACGCCAACGCAAACTATTGAATTAGATGCCTTGCAAAACAAAGGTGCTTCTAGTCTAGGCGAAAGCTTATCCAATCAAGTTGGTATAAGTTCGTCTGGATTTGGAGCGGCTTCAACTCGACCTGTTGTGCGCGGTCTAGAAGGTAATCGAGTTGAGGTGTTGCAAAACGGCATGAATGGAGGTGATGTTTCTGCGTTATCAAATGATCACGCAGTAGCAAGTGATGCATTTGCGGCCAGCAAAATTGAAATTTTGCGAGGACCTGCTGCATTGAAATATGGATCTTCATCAAGCGGCGGTTTGATTAATATTCAAAACGATCGAATTGGAACGGAACCCGCTGCCACATCGGGTATTTTGGAGGGAACGCTTGGATCAGTTGATCAATCTAAGCGGATCATTGGATCGGCTGAGGGTGGAATTAATCAACTTGCTATTCGCGCCGATTTTGGTCAACAACAAATCGGTAATTATTTACAGCCTAACGGCGTACGTTTGCCATATTCTTTTGTTGATCAGAAAGATGCAGGATTGGGACTTAGCTATATCCGTGATGATGGCTATACCGGTATCTCATTTATGCAGCGTCAAAATTTCTATGGGATCCCCTCATCAGATGGTGGAATCATTGATCAAAAACAAAATCGTTTTGATGTTGCTCATCTAACAAGAAATCCTTGGGTAGGTATTAAGGCTTTCGAATTTAAGGCGGCCTACACAGACTATCAACATAGCGAACTAGATCATTCTGGAGCACCACAAGCGAGATTTTTAAATCAGCAATACGAAACTCGCTTTGATTTTTTGCATGAACCCCTCTTTGGCTGGGACGGCGCTTTTGGGGTGAAGTATGCAACGGCAAGCATTGCCGCGAACGAAATGGGATTGGGAACCAATACGATTGTTCCAAAAACGGATTCAAATTCGATAGCGCTTTATTTGTTGGAGTCAAAATCTGTTGGGTCCTTAACCTTCAAGCTGGGAGGGCGATATGAGGTTCAGACCTTGGCGCCAGTGCTGCAAGCTTCCTATGCGACGGGAAGTTTTATAGGGGCTACCCCAATGTTACCAACGGTTGATAACAAGACCTATAGCTTATTTTCCTATTCAGGTTCAGTGGATTGGAATTATGCAAAAGGTTATGTACTTGGCTTGACTTACTCGCAATTCGCAAGGGCGCCAGGAATTGGAGAGCTTTACGCTTACGGCCCCCATGAATCAACAGCAACCTTTGATGTGGGCTCTACAAATTTAACAACAGAGCTATCCCGTAATTGGGAATTGGCTTGGAAAAAAAATTCCGGCAAGGTGCAAGTACAGATTGGCGCTTATCAGAATACGATTTCGAATTACATCTATGGTCAATATACTGGGAGCGTGGATGCCGTCTCAGGGTTTCAAGTTAGGCAGTTTAATCAAGCCAGTGCCATTATTCGGGGAGTGGAGGCAGATTTAACCTATAACCCACAGGGGTCAGGTTTATCTGGCCGACTATTTGGCGATTTATCTAAGGGAAGCTTTGTAGATTTGGGTAATTTACCCCTTCAGCCGGCTCCTAGGGTTGGTTTTTCAGCGAATTATCGGCATGGGCCTTGGGAAGAGGGGTTAAGTTGGATTTATGCGGCCTCTCAAACGAATTTGGCGACGTTCGAAACCTTGAATACACCCGCATATAACCGAATTGATGCTAATTTGGCTTATAAAGCTCAAATTGGCTCTGCAAAAGCCAGTTTCTTCTTACAGATTCGAAACCTATTAAATGACGAAATTCGGTATTCCACTACGGTTGAGGCGTTAAGAGGCTTTTCGCCACAGGCGGGGCGAGGAATTTATACAGGTGTCAAATTAATCTACTAAGCTAGTGCTTTTGGTAAGGAAATTAGGGGAAGAGTCTCAGTTTCTCTTATCATGTAGGAAATTGAATAAATTAACCGCCATGCAAGATAAACAAATTAACTTGGGAGATATCCCGCCAACCCTAAAAGCCGAAATTTTGGCTGAGGCTTTGCCATATATTCGTCAATATCATGGCAAAACAATCGTCATTAAATACGGCGGTAATGCTATGACTGAAGAGCGCCTAAAAGAAGGTTTTGCTCGAGACGTAATTTTGTTAAAGCTAGTTGGGATGAATCCAGTGGTAGTGCATGGTGGCGGACCACAAATTGATGACGCGCTTAAAAAAATTGGTAAAGCAGGAACCTTTATTCAGGGTATGCGTGTAACCGATGATGAAACCATGGAAGTCGTTGAATGGGTATTAGGCGGTGAGGTTCAACAAGATATCGTGATGATGATCAACCAGTTTGGTGGACAAGCGGTTGGTTTGACCGGCAAAGATGGCGGATTAATTCAAGCGAAGAAAATGTATTTGGCTGATAAAGATGACCCTGCCAAAAAATTAGACATTGGATTTGTTGGGGAAATTCATTCGATTAATCCGGCGGTTGTTAAGGCGTTGCAAGACGATGCATTTATTCCGGTGATTTCTCCAATTGGCTTTGGACAAGATGGTCGTGCCTACAACATTAATGCTGACTTAGTGGCAGGAAAGATGGCAGAAATTTTACGAGCCGAAAAATTAGTCATGATGACCAATATTCCGGGCGTAATGGATAAGAACGGAAATTTATTGACCGATTTGTCAGCGAAAGAAATTGATGGCCTGTTTGAAGACGGCACAATTTCTGGCGGCATGCTGCCAAAAATTTCATCAGCACTTGATGCTGCTAAGAGTGGGGTAAATTCAGTACACATCATTGATGGTCGTATTGAGCACTCACTTTTGTTAGAGATCTTAACTGAACAAGCATTCGGAACAATGATCCGCTCACATTAAGCCTATGAACTTACAAGATCCTTCTTCAGCTAACGACAAATTAGACTCAGCTACTGAGCCAGCCAGAAAGCGGCCTAAGCCAGGTGAGCGCCGTATTCAAATTTTGCAGGCTCTAGCAGAGATGTTAGAAAATCCGCAAGGCGATCGCGTTACAACGGCTGCGTTAGCTGCAAAGATTCAAGTGTCAGAGGCAGCTTTGTATCGACACTTTGCAAGTAAGGCTCAAATGTTCGAAGGTTTGATTTCGTTTATTGAGCAAACCGTGTTCGGATTAATTAATCAAATTGTTGCCAAAGAAGAAAGCGGTCGGCAGCAAATTAATGAAATCGTGCTGATGTTGCTTGCTTTTGCCGAAAAAAATTCAGGAATGACGCGAGTGTTGTTAGGTGATGCATTATTCCAAGAAGATGCTCGTTTACAAGAGCGAATCAATCAAGTTTTAGAGCGTGTAGAAGCATCGTTAAAGCAATCGTTTCGAATTATGCAAACTCAAGAATCGCTTGCTTGGGCGCCTGAAGAAGTGGGTAGCCGATCTGCATTAATCATGTCGTTTGTTGTAGGGCGTTGGCATCGATTTGCTCGCAGCGGTTTTAAAAAGTCACCAATTGATGGCGTAAGTTCTTCGATTTCAATCCTCTTGGCTGCATGAGTTTAGGACCCATTAAATCTCAGTTGTTGCATTTTAATGACCCTTTGCATTTACAAAGTGGTTCGATGATTGCCGACTATGATTTGATGATTGAGACTTACGGTCAACTCAATGAAAAGAAAAATAATGCGGTATTAATTTGTCATGCGCTTAACGCATCGCATCATGTTGCAGGCGTTGATCAAGATGGCGCTGTTGGGTGGTGGGATAACATGGTAGGTCCCGGCAAGCCTGTGGACACGAATCGTTTCTTTGTAATTGGCGTGAATAATTTGGGCTCTTGTTTTGGTTCAACAGGGCCTATGAGTAAAAATCCTGCGACTGGACTGCCATATGGGGCAAAGTTCCCGGTGGTGACAGTTGAGGATTGGGTTAATGCCCAGGCGCGAGTCGCCGATTATTTTGGCATTCAGAAATTTGCCGCTGTCATGGGCGGAAGTTTAGGTGGAATGCAAGCAATGGCTTGGGGTGTGATGTACCCTGACCGAGTTGCTAATTGCGTGGTGATTGCCTCAGCTCCAAAACTATCTGCCCAAAATATTGCGTTTAATGAAGTGGCCCGGAACGCCATTATGAGCGATCCTGATTTCCATGGAGGCGATTTCTACGCGCATGGGGTTGTCCCGCGCCGCGGTTTACGAGTTGCACGTATGATTGGCCACATTACGTATTTATCTGATGATGACATGGCAGAAAAGTTTGGCCGTGAATTGCGACGTGCGGCTGGCGCATCTAACGATTACAAATTTAGTTTCGATGTTGAGTTTGAAGTTGAAAGCTACTTACGCCACCAAGGTGAAAAATTTGC
>CAYFKO010000020.1:0-18163 GCA_964343765.1 uncultured Polynucleobacter sp.
TTAGGTCCTGACGCCAGAAATGGTGTGGGGGTTCGAGTCCCCCTCCTCGCACCAGTCCAATCTCACTATGCAATTGGAAATTCCTTTTCAGCAATGAGACGCAATTCTGTCTTCAGCACTTTGCCATAATTGTTTTTTGGCAATGACTCCATGTAAAGGTATTTCTTAGGCCTTTTAAATCTTGCAATTTGATCCAGACACAGTTTATCCAATTGATTTTGCAATTCCTCATTACTTAGTTTGGATGAGGGGATTTGGACAATAATGGCCAAGACAATTTCGCCCCAATCAGAATCTGGAATCCCTATGACTGAAGTTTCTGATACGTGAGGGTGTTGAAGTAAAACTTCCTCAACTTCTCTAGGGTAAATATTAGACCCTCCTGAAATAATCAAATCCTTAGAACGATCTTTAAGGGTCAAAAACCCTTCATGATCAAGAGCTCCCATATCCCCAGTGAATAACCATTGTTCCTTGATAGATTGACTTGTGGCTTCAGAGTTATTCCAATAGCCTTGCATAACCGTAGGTCCTTTTACAAGGACTTCTCCAATTGCGCCAATCGGTAGTTCTTTCCCATCTTGATCAGCAATCTTGATTTCAACTATCGATTGAGCTTTTCCTACAGAAGAGATGCGATTTTCCCAATTGGGATGAGAGCTATCCCTGATTACTTCTTTAGACAATGAAGTAATTGTCATCGGAGATTCACCTTGACCGTAGATTTGAACAAAGCGAGTCCCCATTATCTCTAAGGCATCTTTTAGATCATGGTTGTACATTGGGCCGCCACCATAGACAATCGTTTTAAATCCTTCTGATATTAAGTTGCGTTTCGAAGACGTTTTTAGATAATCAATTAAACGCTTAATCATTGTTGGCGCTGCAAACATGGATATTTCTTGATGTGCCAAGGCGAGCTCAGCAAGCTCAGTTGGCTCAAAACCACCTGAATTCGGAATGACGTGTTTAGCCCCTTTAAGAACATGTGGGAAGTTATAAAATCCTGCACCATGAGACATTGGGGCGGCGTAGACACTTGAATTGCTTGATTCAACAGAATCCACATCAGAAAAATAAGCAAGTGTCATGCTAAGAATGTTTTGGTGGCTGAGCATGACCCCTTTAGGCCTTCCCGTAGTACCTGATGTATAAAAAATCCAAGCCAAATCCGACGGGCCACGATCAATCATTGCGAGATTTGAGGGAATAAGGAAGTCTTGGTAAGTTGTTGAGTCAATCTCAATTGAAATCATCTTAGATAGGGCTGATGAGGCGCCATCTTTAAGCTGAGAAGCAATATTTTGAGAACAGAATAAAGTTCGAGAATTACTGTTATCTAGGATATATTCAATTTCTCTGGGGTGAAGTTTTGCATTAATTGGCACAGCGACCAACCCTGCGTACCAAATGCCGTAGAGAATTTCTAAATATTCAGGGCAATTGATTGAGCAAATAGCAACGTGGTCACCAGCCTTTAATCCTCGCGAGAGTAATGCACTAGCAATGGATATTGAACGACTGGCAAGTTCTTGATACGTCAGCACAAGATCGGTTCCACTAAAAACCGCGGGTGAGAGTGGCGAGACTCTTGCGGTGCGTTCGAGCAAGAGGGCAATATTCATTATGCTGCCTCAAGAATACTTACGTAATTAGCAACAGCAGCGCCACCCATATTGCAAATACCTGCAATCGAAGGGTTGGGGAGCTGTAAAGCTCCAGCCGTTCCGGTGAGTTGCATAGCACTCAGCACGTGCATTGAAACTCCAGTAGCGCCGACGGGATGTCCTTTTGCTTTGAGTCCACCCGAATTATTGACTGGGAGTTTGCCATCTCTATAAACCAAGCCATTTTCAAGTAATTTATATCCTTCCCCAGACTTCGCTAAACCCATGGCCTCGTAAAAAATTAATTCCGCAATGGTGAAGCAGTCATGTACTTCTGCAAAAGATAAATCATGGATGTTGAGGTTTGCATCGCTCAATGCTGCTTGCCAGGCCTTTTTGGGGCCTTCGAAGCTAGTAAAGTCTCGAGCACTCATTGGTAAAAAATCATTTACTTGCCTTCTGGCCTTGAAAAAGACTTTTTGCTTAAACGCCTTTGAATAGTCAGCTGACGTTATGAGTAAAGCAGCAGCTCCATCTGAGACTAAGGAGCAATCAGTTTTTCTCAAAGGATCGGCAATTAACGGATTTTTCTCGCTAACTTCATTACAGAAATCAAATCCCAAATCTGTTCTTAGTTGTGCCCAGGGGTTATCGACCCCATTGCGATGATTTTTTGCTGCAATTTTTGCGAGAGTCTCTGAGTGGTTGCCATAACGGTCAAAATACGTTTGTGCAATTTTGGCAAAAATTCCTGGAAACGTCATGCCTAGGGCGGCTTCCTCTTTGACATAAGAGGCCCCACTCAAAACACGAGTTGTGTCCATTCCTGAAATTTCAGTCATTTTTTCAACGCCAATTACCAAAGCCATTTTGGCTCTTCCAGCCTGGATGGCATCTAAAGCTCCAAATATTGCTGCCGAACCTGATGCGCAGGCATTCTCAAGGCGCACACTGGGTTTCCATCGTAAAGCGCTATTTGCTTGAAGTGGCATGGATGAAATGAAGATATCTGGAACAAATCCTCCATTCAAATTCCCCAGCCAAATACCATCTATGTCGTTTGGGTCAATTTGAGACTGTTCCAGGACCTCATCTACTACAGAGACAATTAGGCTTTCTATTGATTTTTCGGGAAATTTGCCAAATGGGGTATGCGCCCACCCAACTATTGCTGGATTTAACTTATTTGTCATTTTTAGGTTATCAGTTCAAGAAAATTCTATAATGATGGATTATTTAAAAAATAGCTGTTTTGTAGACCAATTTTCTATAAAAATTGAGGTATTACAAAATATTATTGATTTCATTTTATTAAGTTTAAACATCGAGTCTATATGTCTGTTCAAATCGAAAATCTTGGCGCTCTTGAGCGAAAAATTACCTTAAATTTTGCTAAATCAGAATTGGCGGCGGCTAGAGCTGCAAGATTACAAAAGCTTGGCAAAAATCTAAAAATGCCCGGTTTTAGGCCCGGTAAAGTTCCAGCCAAAATGGTTGAACAACAATACGGCATGCAAGTTGACTTCGAAGTGCAATTTGATCGCGCATCTGAACTCTTTTTTGAAATTAGTAAAAAAGAAAATATTCAATTGGCTGGCCAACCAAGACTTGAGCCTAAAAGTGATATTGGCGCAGACAATATTGTTTTTGATGCAATTTTTGAAGTTTTTCCAGAAGTAAAGATTGGTGATTTAAGCACTGCTGAAATTACTCGTTATGCAACCGAGGTAAGTGAAACAGAGATTGATAAAACAATCGACATGCTTAGAAAACAACGTGTTCACTTTCATCCAAGAGGCCAAGATCAAGGCCATGGAGATGGTGGGTCTAATAAAGCCGCTCAATCCGGTGATCGCGTAACTGTAGATTTCGTTGGAACAATTGAAGGTGTTGAGTTTGCGGGTGGTAAAGCTGAAAATTTTGCTTTTGTCTTGGGCGAAGGTCTTATGCTTCCTGAGTTTGAGGCAGCAGCTTTAGGGTTACAAGAAGGCGAATCAAAAACATTCCCTTTGGCGTTTCCTGCTGACTACCATGGTAAGGATGTGGCCGGTAAAACAGCCGAGTTTAAAATTACAGTTAAGAAAGTAGAGTGGCCACACCTCCCAGAAGTAAATGATGAGTTTGCACTTTCATTAGGTGTTGCAGAGGGTGGGCTTGCAAAAATGCGTGAGGAAATTTCTCAAAATTTAACAAGAGAAATCAAGAGACGCACCCATGCGTTGCTAAAGAACCAAGTGATGGAAGCTTTGAGTAAGGCGTCTGAACTTGAAGTTCCAAAGTCATTACTTGCTCAAGAGCAAGAGCGATTTGTTCAAATGGCGCGTCAAGACTTGATGCAGCGTGGTGTGCCAAATGCTAAAGATGCTCCAATTCCTGCTGAAATGTTCCAGCCTCAAGCTGAGCAACGAGTCAAATTAGGTTTGATTCTTAATGAGCTTGTTAAGCAAAAGGACTTGAAAGCGACTGCTGACCAAATCAAGGCTGAGATTGAAGAGCAAGCAGCTAGCTATGAAGATCCAAAAGAAGTAACACGTTGGTATTACAGTGATCCTAATCGCTTGGCTGATATCGAAGCTTTAGTTTTGGAAAACAATGTTGTTAAATATGTCACAGAGCTTGCTAAGGTCGTGGATAAGAGCGTAACTTTTGAAGAATTGAGCCAATTAGGCTAACTCAGTTAATTTAATAGGGGAATTTATGTCTCATCAGTTTGGTCACAGTGACAGCGATACAACTAAGGCTCTTGGCCTAGTTCCGATGGTGGTTGAGACCTCAGGTCGTGGAGAGCGTGCCTATGATATTTACTCTAGACTTCTAAAAGAGCGTGTTGTTTTTTTAGTTGGCGAAGTCAATGATCAAACTGCTAATCTAGTAATTGCTCAATTACTATTTTTAGAGAGTGAAAATCCAGATAAGGATATTTCTTTGTACATTAATTCACCTGGTGGATCTGTATCAGCAGGGTTGGCAATTTTTGACACTATGAACTTTATTAAGCCCGATGTCAGCACTCTATGCATGGGTATGGCGGCGAGTATGGGGGCATTCCTTTTGGCTGCTGGATCAAAAGGGAAACGTTTCGCTTTACCGAACTCGCGCGTGATGATTCATCAGCCATTGGGAGGCGCTAGAGGCCAAGCTTCAGATATTGAGATTCAAGCTCGCGAAATTTTGTATTTGCGAGAGCGCCTAAACTCAATTTTATCTGAGCGAACAGGTCAGAGCATTGAAACCATAGCTAAAGATACAGACCGAGACAACTTTATGTCTGCTGATCAAGCTCAGCAGTATGGTTTGATTGATAAAGTCATTACAACGAGATAAGTTCAGAATGAGTTCGACACAAGATAAAAATTTGCACTGTTCTTTCTGTGGCAAAGCTCAGGAAGAGGTGGCCAAATTAGTCGCTGGCCCTTCAGTTTTTATCTGTGATGAGTGTATTCATTTGTGTTCAGAGGTTGTTGCTGAAGCAGAAATTACGAAAACTAATGATGAAGCCGTAGGAGATGCATTACCAACTCCTCAGGAAATTAGAGAATCTCTTGATCAGTATGTAATCGGACAAGAGTCAGCCAAAAAGACACTGGCAGTAGCGGTATATAACCATTACAAGCGTTTGAAACATCTCAAAATTTCAGGCAAAAAAGCTAGCTCATCAGAAGCTAACGAGACAAAAAGCGACTCACATGCACAAACTGCAGTTAAGAAAACTTCTGTAGTTAATGGTGTCGAATTATCAAAGAGTAATATTCTTTTAATTGGCCCAACAGGTTCAGGAAAGACCTTACTTGCCCAAACCTTGGCTCGGCTACTTAATGTGCCGTTTGTGATGGCCGATGCAACGACGTTAACTGAAGCAGGTTATGTCGGGGAAGATGTTGAGAACATCATTCAAAAACTTCTTCAGGCGTGTGACTATGATGTTGAAAGAGCACAAAAGGGCATTGTTTACATCGATGAGATTGATAAAATTTCCAGGAAATCGGATAACCCTTCCATTACTAGAGATGTGTCCGGTGAAGGAGTTCAGCAAGCTCTCTTAAAGCTTGTCGAAGGCACTATGGCCTCAATACCTCCTCAAGGTGGTCGTAAGCACCCTAATCAGGAATTTTTGCAAATTGACACCACCAATATATTGTTTATTTGCGGCGGTGCTTTTGATGGACTTGAGAAAGTTATTCAGCAACGTTCAACAACAGCTGGAATTGGTTTTGGGGCCGATGTGCAGTCTAAGGATCAACGTAAGATAGGCGATGTTTTAAAAGAGGTTGAGCCTGAAGATTTAATCAAGTTTGGATTGATTCCAGAGCTGATTGGTCGTTTACCTGTTGTGGCTACATTGGCTCAGTTAGATGAGGAAGCTTTAATTCAAATTTTGACTGAACCTAAAAATGCATTGGTTAAGCAATACGAAGCATTATTAGCAATGGAGGGGGTGGCGCTTGAGGTCAGGGCGGAGGCACTTACAACTATTGCTAAAAAAGCAATAAGCCGTAAAACTGGGGCTCGAGGACTGCGTTCAATTTTAGAAAATGCATTGCTAGATGTAATGTATGAGCTTCCATCCCATAAAGGTGTTGAAAAGGTGGTAATAGACGAGTCCACAATCGAAGGGGCTCCGGCTAAACTAGTTCATAGTAGCCAATCTAGTGCTGCCTAAAAAGCATAAAAACCTATTTTTAGTAGGTTTTTATGCAATTTTTGGGTAAAAATCACCAAAAAACTGCCTTTTACAGAAAAAGTGTATTCTAGACTTGTAATTTAATCTTTTCCCCATATATGGGAAACAAGATAACTACGATTAATTTTCGGAAATTTGGAGAAATACATGCCAGGCAATTTGCTACTTCCTACAGAACCTATTCAATTGCCACTACTCCCTTTAAGGGATGTTGTCGTCTTCCCACATATGGTGATGCCGCTTTTTGTTGGTCGGCCAAAATCAATAAAAGCTCTTGAAGCAGCCATGGAAACTGGCAAAAGTGTCCTTCTGGTGGCTCAAAAAACAGCTTCTAAAGATGAGCCAACTATAGAAGACTTATACCAAGTTGGATGTATTGCCAATATTCTTCAGATGTTAAAACTGCCTGATGGCACCGTAAAAGTTCTCGTTGAAGGAACGCAAAGGGCAGACGTCAGTCAAATTGAAGATAGTCTAGGGTACTTTAACTGTGAAGCAACTCCGCATGCCATTGGCGTGGTTGATCAGGCTGAGACTGAGGCTCTCAAACGAGCGATTGTTGCTCAATTTGATCAGTACGTAAAATTAAACAAAAAAATTCCACAGGAGGTATTGGCCTCTTTATCTGGAATTGATGACGCTAGCAGATTAGCAGATACGATCTGCGCTCATCTTCCGATTAAATTAGATCAGAAACAACAATTACTAGAAATGAGTGATGTCATTAAGCGTCTTGAAAGCTTACTAGGACAGCTCGAGTCAGAAATCGATATTTTGCAGGTTGAAAAGCGTATTCGTGGACGTGTGAAACGTCAAATGGAAAAGAGCCAACGTGAATACTATTTGAATGAGCAAGTTAAGGCTATTCAGAAAGAGTTAGGCGAGGGTGAGGAAGGTGCGGACTTAGAAGAGCTTGAGAAGAAAATCAAAGCCGCCAAAATGCCCAAAGAGGCTCTAAAGAAAGCCGAATCTGAGCTTAAAAAATTGAAATTAATGTCACCGATGTCTGCAGAAGCCACGGTTGTTAGAAACTTTATTGATACTTTAGTTAATCTTCCATGGAAAAAGAAGAGTAAGGTTAATAACGATTTAACTAATGCTGAAAAAGTTCTTAATGATGATCATTATGGTTTAGAAAAAGTTAAGGAGCGAATTTTAGAGTATTTGGCAGTTCAACAGCGTGTAGAAAAGGTTAAAGCTCCGATCCTTTGCTTAGTAGGCCCACCTGGTGTTGGTAAAACTTCCCTTGGGCAGTCGATTGCAAAAGCTACTAACAGAAAATTTGTTCGTATGGCATTGGGTGGTGTTCGTGACGAGTCAGAAATTCGTGGGCATAGAAGAACTTATATTGGATCGATGCCAGGAAAAATTTTAACGAGTTTAACCAAGGTTGGTGTTCGTAACCCATTGTTTTTATTAGATGAAATTGACAAGATGGGTATGGATTTTCGTGGTGATCCAGCTAGCGCGATGCTTGAGGTCTTAGATCCTGAGCAAAATCACACATTCCAAGATCACTACGTGGAAGTGGATTTTGATTTGTCTGACGTGATGTTCGTCGCCACGTCTAATTCTCTAAATATTCCTGGACCATTATTGGATCGTATGGAAGTCATCCGCTTAGCAGGATATACCGAGGATGAAAAAACAAATATTGCTACGCGTTATCTTCTACCAAAACAAATTAAAAATAATGGACTGAAAGCTGGCGAGATCGAGGTCGATGATGGCGCAATTAAAGACATCATTCGTTATTACACTCGCGAAGCAGGTGTTCGAGCTTTAGAGAGAGAGATCAGCAAAATTTGCCGCAAAGTTGTCAAGTTGCTGCTGCTTAAAAAAGAAAATGCACCGGTTAAGGTTACTGCTGAAAATTTAGAGAAATTCTTATCAGTAAGACGATACGATTTTGGATTGGCAAATAAAGATAATCAAGTAGGTCAAGTGACAGGTCTTGCTTGGACAGAAGTGGGTGGAGATTTATTAACCATTGAAGCTGCGCTGATGCCAGGCAAAGGAAATACTATTCGAACCGGATCTTTAGGGGATGTGATGAAAGAGTCGGTTGAAGCGGCACGCTCTGTAGTCCGCTCAAGATCACGCTCGCTTGGTATTGAAGAAGATCTCTTTGATAAGAAAGATATTCATATTCACTTCCCAGAGGGGGCAACGCCAAAGGATGGGCCATCTGCGGGTATTGCGGTTACGACAGCGTTAGTGTCAATCTTGACAGGAATACCTGTGAGGGCTGATGTTGCCATGACTGGTGAAATAACCTTGCGTGGTGAAGTCTTACCGATTGGCGGATTAAAAGAAAAATTGCTTGCCGCGCATCGAGGGGGGATTAAGGTTGTCATGATTCCTGAAGAGAACGTAAAGGATTTAACAGAGATTCCTGATAACGTTAAGAATGAAATCGATATTGTTCCGGTACGTTGGATTGATAAAGTATTAGAAGTTGCACTCGAATCGAAGCCTCAAGCTTTGCCAGATGTTATTGTTTCAGAGGTCAAGAAAGAAGCAGCCTCTAAAGAGGATGGGGGAGTAATTAAACATTGAGATTTGTAAAAGTTCAGGCTAAAATCAATATCTTTGCAGAAAATCGCAAGTATGTTTCTAAACAATGTACAATGTGGCCTGCATACAAAAAAGGGTGCTTAGCTCAGATGGTAGAGCGTCTGCCTTACACGCAGAATGTCGGCGGTTCGATCCCGTCAGCACCCACCAAATTCCTTTAAATAATTAAAACCACAAATGCTTGAGTCGATAAGAACCCATCAAAGAGCGTTGCAATTTGTTTTACTTTTAATTATTTTCCCTTCTTTTGCATTCTTTGGGATTCAAAGTTATACCGGTTTTTTTGATAAAGCCTCTGATTTAGTAAAAGTAGATGGTCAGGCAATTACAACTTCAGAGCTAGATTTCGCAGTTAAGTCCCAAGCCGAAAAGATGGGTAGTGACCCCTCGATCGCGTCGAATCCAAGATTTAAGCAAGCTGTATTAAATGATTTATTGCAGCAGCGCCTTGTTAACTTTGAACTCAAGTCGGCACGTTTACAAGTTCCGGATCAAACTTTGGCAAATCGCATTCTTCAGATTCCTGATATTGCGGCATTAAAACTTCCTGATGGATCTATTGATCAGGTCAAATATAGACAGTTGCTCTCCAACAATCGATTAACTATTGAACAATTTCAAGATGGTAAACGTCGTGAAATTATGGCAAATGATTTGCAATATGCAATTGGCGGGTCTACATTGTCTGCGTCCTCGAAGATTTCTCAAATTATTTCTGAGACTCTTGCTATTGAACGTGAAGTGCGAGCATTATTTTTCCTCGCTAAGGATTATCTGAACGATGTGAAGCCGTCCAATGAGGATTTGGAGAATTTTTACAAAACAAATTCCAAGCTATTTGAAACTTCTTCTATTGCTAATGTTGAATATGTCGTACTTAAAGGATCTGACAAAGAGGATGCCAAAGACTTTTCAACTAAAGCTGATAAATTTGCTAACTTGGTATTTGAGCAGTCTGAGTCCTTAAAGCCGGCTTCTGATCAATTGAAGTTGCAAATCCTAACTGGCTCAGTTTCGCCCAATGGTGTAGCTTCTCTACCAAAAAATCACCTCTTGAATCAACCTCAGGTGGTTAAAGCAATTTTCTCAAATGAGGATGTGCTTAAAAATGGTCGAAATACAGAGGCAATTCAAATTTCCCCTACTGAATACGTTGCGTTGAGAGTGATTAAGTATTCTGCGCCCGAACTTAGATCTTTTGACTCCGTAAAATCGGAAATTAATAAGATTGTTTCACTCAAGCAGGCTGAGTCTCTCGCAATAAAAAAGGGGGAAGAGGTCTTAGAGTCTTTGAGAAAAGATCCCCAGGTTGAATCAAAATATAAATTCGGTAAGTCGGTATGGGTTTCTCGAAATAAGCCTTTAGATTTAAAGGATGAGGCTTATGAGAAAGTATTTGCAGTCAATCTAAATCAAAAATTACCTAGCTTTACAGCATCCAAAACGCCAGGAATAGGTTTTGCGGTTTTTATGATTACAGATTTCAGAACGCCTAAGAGTCAAGATTCTAAAATTCAAATTGAACAATTTAAGCAAATTTCAACTCTCGGATCACAAGCTGAAATGGGAGCCTATTTCTCCAATATTCGCGACCGTGCGAATGTCAAAATTGTCAATTTACCTAAGTAATTATTGCGCTAGAGTTTTTTTTACATAAGGCAGTACTTTTTTCATAATAATTGGCTGCGCATCCTCATTTGGGTGAATTCTGTCTTGCTGGAAATATTTAACCTCACTTGCAATATCTGATAGAAAAAAAGGGACAAGTGTGCTTTTATATTCTCTAGCAAGTGTTGGAAAAATTTTCTGAAATTCCTCTGTATATTTTTTCCCGTAGTTTGGGGGAATTCTAATTTCGAAGAGGAGTATGGCACCAGTTTTTTGAGCTGTTTTAATAATTTGTCTTAAATTATTCTGAGTCATCTCAAGTGATAGCCCCCTCAGAGCATCATTTGCACCCAATTCAATAATTGTAAGGCTAGGTTTATTTTGTTCTATTAATGGAATAATCCTCTGCACCCCCCCCGCAGTTGTTTCGCCACTAATACTCGCGTTAACAATTTTGTAAGTCTTGGATGCTGTGGTGTTTAATTGCTTATCAAGTAGAGCAACCCAACCCATACCTCGTTGTATTCCGTACTCAGCTGAAAGGCTATCACCCAATACTAATACTGTTTTTTGAAGAGGATCATTGGCTAATCCTACTAAGCAGTAAGCTGAAATAAGATGGATAATTAAAACCTTTACGCCTGTTTTGAAATACTTACTCATCACGCTGCAATTAAACCTTTAAATGATATTTAAAAACACTTCTGCAATTAGAGCTTGTAATGTATCTAAAGTTGCCTCTAGTGGAGCCAATTACGTAACTATTCTAGATCGAATCAATCTTGAGGTTCAAAACGGCGAATCATTGGCGATTGTAGGCAATTCTGGCTCTGGCAAAACCACATTGTTAACAATCTTGGCTGGGCTTGATACCCCAACATATGGAGAGGTTTTTATAGGAGATCAATGTATTTCTAGCCTTCAGGAAGATAAAAGAGCCTCCATCAGAAAATCATCGGTGGGTTTTGTTTTCCAAAGTTTTCAATTGATTCCTGAACTTACTGCTGTTGAAAATATTGCTTTGCCACTGGAAATTAGTGGGGCATCCAAAAGTGAATCATTAGAACTTGCAAATAATTGGATTAATAAAGTTGGGTTGCAGAATCGTTCAAATCATTACCCCAAAACTCTCTCTGGGGGGGAGCAGCAGAGAGTGGCTCTTGCGAGAGCATTTATAACCTCGCCCAAATTATTATTTGCTGATGAACCGACGGGCAGTCTAGATAAAGAAAACGCTGATTTAATTACAGAATTATTGTTTAAACTTAATAAAGAACTTTCTTGCACTCTAATTTTAGTTACACATGACATGAATTTGGCAATGAAGTGTGATCATCAGCTATCTCTAAAAGGTGGCAAACAGATCTAGATAAAAAACCTCAATAATTACCTAACCACTTGGAATTTCAGTCTTTTTTGATTAGATCTTTCGGTTTTCGTATAATTAAAGCATGCCATCATATATCTGCCTTCCTGGGGCTTTAGCCCTATCAAACTTTCGAACAAAACGACTACTATCCAGAATTCAGGATGCTAATTTACCGATTTCATCTGTAAAAGCAGAATTCATCCACTTTGCATGGTCTGATAAACCACTTAATCAAGAAAGTTTAAGTAAATTATGTGGCTTATTAAATATTTCCTATCCAGCAGTTGATTCTAAAGTCGAAAAAAATCAGTGTGATTTGATAGTAGTTCCAAGAATTGGGACGATTTCACCCTGGGCTAGTAAAGCAACGGAGATTGCATTAAATTGCAACATACCTCTCATTAGGCTTGAAAGAGGAGTTAAATACACTCTAATCTTTAAGTCTAAATTAAACTTAACTGATGATCAGCGTGGCTTATTAGAAGGCTTGATTCATGATCGCATGACCGAATCAATAATCGATTCGACTAGTGATGCTCAAGATCTGTATCAAATTCTTGAGGATAAACCCTTTATTAGAATTGATATTCTTAGTGGCGGTAAAAAGGCGTTGGAAGATGCAAATTTATCTATGGGTTTGGCCTTGTCAATTGATGAAATTGATTATTTGGTTGAAAATTTCACCAAACTGAACCGCAACCCATCTGATGTAGAGCTGATGATGTTTGCGCAAGCTAATAGTGAACATTGCCGCCACAAAATTTTTAATGCATCTTGGACTATAGATGGTATTGAACAAGAGCATTCACTTTTTGGGATGATACGCAACACGCATGAATCGCATCCTCAAGGAACCGTTGTGGCATATTCAGATAATGCTGCAATCATGACTGGATGTGAGAGTGAGACTTGGGCTCCCGACCCGAACTCTAAACAATACACTCGCAAAACAAGATTAACTCACACCTTAATGAAGGTCGAAACTCATAATCATCCTACAGCAATTGCGCCTTTCCCAGGAGCATCTACCGGTAACGGGGGAGAAATTCGTGATGAGGGTGCGACAGGCATTGGCGGAAAACCAAAAGCCGGTTTAACTGGTTTCTCTGTATCGAACTTAAATCTTCCTGGATCTACTCTACCGTGGGAGGCATTGAGATATGGTAAGCCAGACCGCATTTCATCCCCATTACACATCATGATTGATGGGCCGATTGGTGGAGCGGCTTTTAATAATGAATTTGGTCGTCCTAACTTAGGCGGCTACTTTAGAAGTTTTGAGCAAACTATCAACGGTATTCGTTGGGGATATCACAAACCCATCATGATTGCGGGTGGCATTGGTAGTATCGATGATAGCCATACACACAAGAAAGATATCCAAGAGGGAGATTTACTAGTTCAAATCGGCGGCCCTGGCATGCGAATTGGGATGGGGGGTGGTGCAGCCAGCTCAATGACAACAGGAACGAATGCTGCCGACCTTGATTTTGACTCGGTGCAACGAGGCAATCCGGAGATTGAAAGACGCGCTCAAGAGGTCATCAATACATGCCGTCAAATGGGCGACGATAATCCGATTGTATCGATTCATGATGTTGGTGCCGGTGGATTGTCTAACGCATTTCCTGAGTTAGCAGATAGTGCTAATTTGGGAGCTATATTTGATATGCGAAGCATTGGTTTGGAAGAGTCTGGAATGAGTCCAGCTGAAATCTGGTGTAACGAATCTCAGGAAAGATATGTTTTAGCAATCAAAGAAAAAGACCTGGATTTACTGAAATCTATTTGTAAACGTGAACGTTGCCCCATCAATGTAGTTGGAAAAACAACCAAGAATAGGCAGCTTCAACTTGTTGATACCAGACTTGAAGCGAGTAATCCAAATGAACTCCCAATAGATATGCCTATGGAAGTTCTGTTAGGCAAACCTCCTAAAATGCATCGTGATGTAGTGAGGCATAAGATTGATTTAGGGAAAGAAAACTTGGATGATATTTCCTTAGATCAAGCTGCTAGCTTAGTTTTACAGCATCCTACTGTTGCAAACAAATCTTTTTTAATTACGATTGGTGATAGAACTGTTGGAGGTTTAACTCATCGGGATCAAATGGTTGGCCCTTGGCAAGTTCCAGTGGCTGATTGTGCGGTAACAATGATGGATTATGCAGGTTACCGAGGAGAAGCTATGGCAATGGGAGAGAGAACTCCAGTTGCCGCTATTAATGCTCCTGCAGCAGCTCGTTTAGCCTTAGCTGAGTCGATTACTAATGTAATAGCCGCTGATATCAGTGATATCAGTGATATTAAATTATCAGCAAATTGGATGGCCTCTTGCGGAACGCCCGGTGAGGATGCACGACTTTTTGACTCTGTTAAGACTGTCGGTCTAGAGGTCTGCCCTCCGCTAGGTATTTCTATTCCTGTTGGAAAAGATTCCTTATCCATGAAAACTAAGTGGACAAGCAATGGCGAAGAAAAAGAAGTAATTTCTCCAATTTCATTAGTTGTTTCTGCATTTGCTCCGGTTGTTGATGTTCGTAAAACGCTAACTCCATTGTTAGCTACTCATGATGCTGATACAGAGCTAGTATTAATTGACCTGGGTTTTGGCAAGAATCGTATTTCAGGAAGTATTCTTTCTCAAATATTTGAGAAAACCGGTCAAGACGTTCCAGATTTAGATGATCCCATTCGTCTCAAAAATTTTGTTGATGCAATTAATTTTTTAAGAAAATCAGATCTTATTTTGGCTTATCACGATAGGGGTGATGGTGGTCTCTTTGTAAGTGCATGCGAAATGGCTTTTGCCTCCCATATTGGCTTATCACTGAATATTGATTTATTGGTCTTGGATCAAGGCCATGAATCAGATTTTGGTGATGCAAAAAATTGGGCGACTCAGATTTCTGGCAGAAGGAATGAGCTTACTTTAAAAGCGCTTTTTAACGAGGAATTAGGTGCCGTCATTCAGATACCTAAAAAAAATCGACCAGAGGTATTTAAAATATTGCGTGATTTTGGTTTAAGCGCTCATTCTCACGTAGTTGGACAATTAAACAATTCCGGACATATAGAAATCTGGAGAGATGCGAAGAAAATTTTTGATGTGCCAAGGCATGTTTTACAAAAATTGTGGCAAAGTACCTCTTGGCAAATTGCACGGATGAGAGACAATCCTGAATGTGCCGATAGTGAACATAGCCTCATTGATGATATTAACTCTGCTGGATTATCACCATTAATTTCATTTGACATTAATGAGCAGGTTTCTGCACCTTATATTTCTAAAGCTAATAAACCAAAAATTGCCATTTTGCGAGAACAAGGCGTTAACTCTCATGTTGAAATGGCATATGCTTTTGATGTAGCTGGTTTCGATGCTATTGACGTCCATATGAGTGACTTACTCTTAAATCATCAAAATTTAAATCAATTCCAAGGCATAGTTGCTTGTGGGGGATTTAGTTACGGCGATGTTCTTGGTGCTGGAGAGGGATGGGCCAAGACAATTTTGTTTAATGGAAATTTAAGAGATCAATTTTCTAAATTTTTCTCAAATCCAAATACATTTGGTTTAGGAGTCTGCAATGGCTGCCAAATGATGAGTAATTTGGCCGAAATTATTCCTGGAACCTCGGCATGGTCCAAATTTACTAGAAACAAGTCTGAGCAGTATGAAGCTAGACTTTCACTTGTCGAAATTGTGGAATCTAAGTCAATATTTTTTAATGGAATGTCTGGATCTAGATTACCTATAGCAGTGGCTCATGGCGAAGGGTATGCGAACTTTGAAGCTAAGGGATCAATTAATGAGGTTGTCTCACGACAACTAGTAACGATGAGATATGTTGATTATCAAGGTAGTCCAACTGAAACTTACCCTTTAAATCCTAATGGATCACCCAATGGTGTAACTGGTTTAACCAATGATGATGGCAGATTTAGTGTCATGATGCCCCATCCAGAAAGAGTCTTTAGAGTATCTCAAATGAGTTGGTATCCTAAGGATTGGAACTCTTTACCCAATGGACATAGCCCATGGATTCGTATGTTCCAAAATGCAAGAAAATGGGTTAATTGATGCCGCATGAAGCTGTCAATTTTTCAGAAAACGAGGGTGTTAGGTATCTCCATCTAGGGACCGAGTGGATTCAGGGCGCAATGAGGTTAAATGCCCCAAATAAAATAGAGCTTGAGTATGCGCAGCAGATGATGGCTTGGTTACTTTTTCTTGAGCCCTCGTCTAACTTTAGCACTTTACAACTAGGTTTGGGTTCAGGTGCTTTAACTAAGTTCTGCTTAAATTTAAATAAGACAATCAAAGTAACTGCTGTAGATATTAATCCTGCCATTATTGTTGCGGCTCACATAATGTTTGACCTACCAGTGAATAACAAGAGATTGAACGTTATTGAGGGGGATGCATATGAGTTTGTGATGAATAAAAGCAATTCACATTCTTATGATGTGTTACAAGTTGATTTATACAACGGTGATGCTTCTGGACCATCGTTAAACTCTTTAGAGTTCTATAAAGGGTGCTTTGATACTCTTAAAAGTCCTGGTGTGCTATCAGTTAATTTATTTGGCAGACATAAATCTTTTAAAAAGAATATTACTAATTTATGCAGAGCTTTCAATAACAGGGTAATTGTCTTCTCTGAAGTTCACGATTGCAATATTGTTGCTTTAGCTTTTAAAGGTCCACCAATTAATTTTTCTTGGAACTTAGTACACCAACGCGCAAGATTTATTCAGGATAAATGGGGCATAGAAGCCGTAAAGTGGGTGAACAATTTACGGCATGCTAATTTAAATCAAGAAATCAAACTTAGTATTTAAACCTAAGCTCTTACATAATCTGGCTGTTGGTTTGGTGCTGCTTTCTGAAACGCTGGATTTTCCAAACAAAAATTATTGATTGTGTTTATTCTGGTATAAGCATCAATATTAATATTCATCCTCTTTGCATTGGCAACTTGTGGTACCAAGCAGCAATCAGCCATAGTAGGTGTTAAGCCAACACAGTACCCAGAAGTCGAAGGATTTTGAATCAATAATTTCTCCAAGGAATCGAAGCCCTCTAAAATCCAGTGCTTATACCATTCATTCTTAACTTCATCGGATAGCCCCAAAGGGCCAGTTAAATATTTCAGAATACGAAGATTATTGAGTGGATGTATTTCACATGCAATCAATAGGGAAATTTCCCAAACTTTCTGCCTATCTTTAGGATCATTAGGAATCAACAGTGGCAGAGGTTGAATTTGATCCAAATAATCCATAATGGCAATAGATTGAGAAATCCTAATCTCCCCATGTTCCAAGGTTGGAACCATGCCTACAGGATTCAAATTTTTAAATCTATTAGAACTTTGTTCTCCAGTTCTCAAATTTACGGGAATGCTTTCCCACTCTAAACCTTTTAAATTAAGCGCGATGCGAGCCCTGTAGGAAGCTGAACTATTAAAAAAGGTATGGAGTTTCATCTCATTCATTGGATTTTTGCCTTACTTCTTAATTTTTCCATTAACTCACCAAACTTGGCTTTCTGCCAGTTTTGATCTTGCGTAAGCATTTGAATCAATTGTGGTTTTAATTCTTGAAGGGAGGGTACTTTGGCATCTCTTACGTCTTCCAAGCGAATAATATGCCAACCAAATTGAGTTTTAACTGGTGAGGGTGTCGTTTGGTTTTTCTCTAGCTTAGTCATTGCTTTAGAGAATTCTGGGACCAGTGAAGCAGATGCAACCCAATCCAAATCACCCCCTTTAGAGGCAGAACCAGGGTCTTTTGAAAATTCCTTAGCCAAAGATTCAAAGGAATCGCCATTTTTGAGTCTAGTTGTTATAGATTTTGCAATAGCTTCTGTCTGAACCAGAATGTGCTTTACCTTGTACTCTTTGCCAGCAAATTGCCCTTTAACGGAATCATAAACTGGTGTTAAATCTTTGTCTGTAATTCCATCGGTTGCTAAGTAGTCTTCAAAAACGGCTGCCACTAAAACGCTAAGCTTAGCTTGATCTAACTGCTCCTTTACATCTTCACGTTGAAGCACACCACGTTTTTCAGCCTCTTGAGATATAAGCTCTCTAGTAATCAACAACTCACGACCTTTTTCTCTCACTTCTGGACTGTTCTGTTGGCCGGAGCGCTCAACAAGTTTATCCAATTTACTTTTTGGAATTGATTTTCCATTAACAATGACAGCATTTTGAGCAAAAGTGCTCGCAGAAAAAGTAAACAAAAAAATGCAGGCAATAGAGCCGAATAGTCTATTTTTTTTCATATTCATCAAAAGTTAAGGTTGTTATAGAG
>CAYFKO010000021.1:0-18114 GCA_964343765.1 uncultured Polynucleobacter sp.
AGGGAATTCGGTATATCTTACAAGGAAATGGTTCAGGTGCTGCCGCAGCATTGATTGATGGCATCAATAAATGGAACGATAGAAATCCAGATAAAAGTGTCCTATATCTAAATTATGGATCTATTGACCCAACACTTACCAATGAGAAATGCAGCTTCTGGCATTTTAGTTTCGATGCTAACTCTTCTATGCGCCTTGAAGCTATGACAAATTTCCTTAAAAAAGAAAAAGAAATTAAACGCATTTTCATTATTGGACAAAATTATGCTCATGGACAACAAGTTTCTGAAATTTCTACTAGGCTGCTAGCAAAGAAACGTCCTGATATCTCTATCGTTGGCAATGTATTGCACCCAATTGGACAAGTGAAAGATTTTTCTCCGTATATATTTAAGATTAAGGAAGCTAACGCTGATGCAGTGATTACAGGCAACTGGGGAAATGATCTCTCATTATTAATCAAAGCTGCGAGAGAATCAGGGCTAAAAGTTAAGTTTTTTACATTTTTTGCCGGAAGCATAGGAACGCCTACCGCCATAGGTTCCGCTGGAAATAAATCAATTTTTGAAATTACGGACTGGCATAGAAATTTGTATAGCAATAGTCGTAACAACACTTTCGAACAACTTGCGGCGAGTTACAACGCTACAAACCCTGCAAATGAAATTTTCACTCTACGTATGTACACGGTTTTACATATGTTGAAAAATGCCATTAACAAAGCTAATAGCACGGATCCATATCTTGTTGCGAAATCTCTTGAGGACTTAAAATTTAAGACACACAACGGTGATGTTTTCATGAGAAAGCTTGATCATCAACTTCAGCAACCATTGCATATGGCAATCTTTCAACAAACAAATAATACTGATGTGCGAATTGGGTTGGAAGGTACAGAGTTTGGCTTTAAAACTCTAAAAACATTTGAGCCAAAGGAAACTACTGTCTCATCTACCTGCGAAATGAAACGTCCCTAAGAATCAGGGTTTTACCTAGCCTTTTTTTCTTCAATTTTTCTAGGTTTCTGTTTACATTCCTATAGTCCATACTTATTATGGATATACAAATTACAGAACTTAATTCTGCATAGTAAAACACAAAAAGGAGATTGAACATGTCTGGATTTAGCCACAAGAAATTAATGGTTTCACTTAGTGCTATCGGGTTGATGGCCGCTTCGGTGGGCACACAAGCTCAAGTAAAAATTGCCTATATAGATCCTCTCTCAGGCCCATTTGCTAATGTAGGTGAAGGAGGATTAAAACAATTCAGAGAAGTTGCAGAAATAAACATCAATCAAAAAGGCGGTGTTAATGGCCAAAAGATCGAAATTGTTGCGATTGACAACAAAGGCAGTCCTCAAGAAACCTTAGTGGCACTAAAAAATGCAACAGATCAAGGCATTCGCTATGTGACTCAAGGTAATGGTTCAGGTGCCGCTGCTGCTCTGCTTGATGGCGTAAACAAATGGAACGCGCGAAATCCTGATAAGACAGTTTTATATCTGAATTACGCAGCAGTTGACCCAACTTTAACTAATGAAAAATGTAGCTTTTGGCATTTCAGATTCGATGCACATGCTGGCATGAAAATTGAAGCCATCACAAACTACCTAAAAACTCAAAGCAACGTTAAAAAAGTATTTATTATTGGTCAAAATTATGCTCACGGCCAACAGGTTTCTGCTTACACAAAAGCAATGTTGAAGGCTAAACGTCCTGATGTACAAATCGTTGGTGATGATCTTCATCCAATTGGCACAGTAAAAGATTTCTCACCATATATCGCCAAGATTAAAGCATCAGGTGCCGATACCGTCATCACAGGAAACTGGGGCAATGATATGTCTTTATTGGCCAAAGCAGCAAAAGATGCGGGACTTCAAGCCAAGTTTTACACCTTCTACGCTGGTGGTTTAGGAACCCCAGCTGCAATTGGCGCCGCTGGTGAAGGCAAAGTAATTCAAGTAACAGAATGGCATATGAATATTGCCAACAATGGTCTTGAAAAATTTGCTTTAGACTTTGATAAAAAATATTCGCCCAATGGCCAAATGGACTTTTATTATGGCCGCGTGAACACCATGATGGACATGCTTGCAACTGCTATGAATAAGGCAAAATCTAATGATCCTAAAGCAGTTGCCTTAGCCCTCGAAGATATGACATTCAAATCAGGCTATGGTGATGTTTACATGCGTCGCGGTGATCATCAACTTGTTCAACCACTTTTCCTTTCTGTAATGGCAAAAGCTGGGGCGCCTGGTGTGAAACATGATGTTGAAAAAACCGGATACGGATTTAAAACAATAGCCAACATGAGTCTAAAAGAGGCAGATCAGCCAAATACTTGTGTAATGGAACGTCCTTAAATTAGGTAAGTTCGTACCGTGGAATTTTTATTAACCACCCTTTGGAATGGGTTGACATACGGTTTATTATTGTTCATGTTGACCAGCGGGCTTACACTCATCTTCAGTATGATGGGTGTATTAAATTTTGCTCACGCAAGTTTTTATATGCTTGGCGCTTATTTTGCTTATCAAATAAGCACGTGGATTGGTTTTTGGCCCGCTCTTTTCCTCGCCCCTCCTCTAGTCGGAATACTTGGTGCTTTGATTGAGAAGTATGCACTTAGAAGAGCCCATAAATTTGGACATATTGCTGAACTGCTTTTTACTTTTGGCTTGGCGTTTTTAGTCGAAGAGGTTGTTCATCTTATTTGGGGTAGATCAGCGGTTGATTACAGAATTCCTGAAATTCTTGATGGCCCATTATTTACACTTTTTTCAACTTCATTCCCTGCTTACAAGGGTTTTATGATGTTAATTTCTGTAGGGATGCTATGGGCACTCTATGTACTTCTAACAAAAACCCGAATCGGAATGATCATTCAAGCAGCTCTAACCAAACCTGAAATGGTTGAAGCCCTTGGACATAATGTTCCGAGAATTTTTATGATGGTTTTTGGCGGTGGAGTTGCCCTTGCTGCTTTGGCTGGGGTTATTGGAGGCAACGCATTCATCACGGAACCTGGGATGGCTGCAGCTGTTGGAAGTATTGTTTTCGTTGTTGTAGTTGTCGGGGGAATGGGCTCTATCGCTGGCGCTTTTATTGCATCACTTTTAATAGGCTTTATTCAAACAATTTTTGTTGCACTGTCGATTAATTTTGCAGATATCGCTCAATTTCTTGGTTTAAACATCTCCCCATTATCGGGATTTGGAAAACTCACACTTACAGAATTGGCGCCAGTTATTCCCTACCTTTTAATGGTTGGAATATTGATCTTTAGACCAAGAGGCTTGATGGGAGTTCGAGAATCATGAGTTCTGCAGTAAGAATCGAAAAAAATACAAAAATTCATTTGATTCTCCTAATCACAGGAATTCTTGCTCTTGCTATTGGAACTCCAATAGTCTTTAAATCTGATTTTTTACTCTCCATACTATGCCAGATAGGTGTTATGGTGATCTTTGCCCTATCCTACAACATGCTTCTCGGTCAGACCGGCCTTTTATCATTTGGCCACGCAGTTTATTATGGCTTAGGAGCTTTTGGAACAATTCACTTCTTAAATTTGATTTCTAAGAGTGCGTTTTTTCCAGTAACGCTTCTGCCTGTTATTGGCGGCATTTGTGGCTTGATAGTCGCAACTGTATTAGGCTACATCACAACTAAAAAAGCTGGTACAACTTTCTCAATGATTTCTCTTGGAATTGCTGAAATGGTGCATTCATGCTCCCTGATGTTTCCATCATTTTTTGGTGGCGAAGGTGGTATTTCAAGCAATCGAGTAATCGGAAAGCCTGGGTTGTTTGGTGTAACTTTCGGCCCACAAATTGAACTCTATTTCCTAATTCTTGCCTGGGTGGTTGTTTGTGCAATATTAATGTATGCGCTATCTAGAACACCTCTAGGTAGAATGGCAAATGCAGTCAGAGATAATCCTGAAAGAGCCGAGTTTGTTGGTTATAACCCTCAACGAGTTCGATTTTTAATGTTAATTATCTCAGGCTTTTTTGCTGGAATTGCAGGTGGACTCACGGCACTTAACTATGAGATCGTAACCGCAGAAACTGTTGGAGCGAATACATCTGGAGCAGTTCTTCTAATGACGTTCGTAGGCGGAGTCGGTAGCTTTTACGGACCAATGATTGGAGCTGCCTTAATTACCTTTATGCAAATTTTCATTGGTGGAATTTCAAAGGCTTGGCTCTTCTATTTTGGACTTTTGTTTGTATTAATGGTCTTATTTGTGCCTGGCGGAATTTCCAGCATTCTCAATACTCAAATTCTTCTATGGAGAAGAGATCAATTCTTTAGATTACTACCTAAGTATCTTTTAGCCTTACTCCCCTTCTTGTTAGCCCTATCTGGAACTATAGCAATTATAGAAATGGCCTACCTTGTCATGGGAAATGACACTAGCACCACTGAATCAATTTGGCGTGTCTTTGGATTGGAAATTCAGGCTACGCAATTGAGTTCTTGGTTAATCGCGTCTCTTCTGATAGCTGTTGGATCCTATCTTTTTAAATGGGTTTGGGCTAAAAAAATTGCACCTGCATGGTCCGCCGCCCAGCAGAGTATTCATCAAGATTAACAATATATTCACCAATAAATATAAGCAATGAATACTGTCTTAAAAATCGAAAATCTAAAGAAAAGTTTTGGCAATACTGAAATTATCAGGGGTGTCAATTTAGATATTATTGAAGGTGAACGTCACGCAATAATTGGGCCCAATGGTGCTGGAAAATCAACATTTTTCCATTTAATTAGCTCAAGAATTCCTGTTAGCTCAGGGAAAATTATTCTCAGAGATACAGATATCACCAACAAGAAATCCTACGAAATCAATCGAATGGGCCTTTCAAGGAGTTTCCAAGTAACAAACATCTTCCATAAGATGACAGTTTATGAAAATCTTCGCTGTTCAGTACTATGGTCTCTTGGATATAAATATTCTTTTTTTAAATCTGTTTCTAAATTGAGAGATGCAAATCAGCGAGCCGAAGAAATAATGGAACTTATTGGTCTTACTGCAAGACGAAATAGATTGGCTTCAGAACTTACCTATGCAGAACAACGGTCTTTGGAGATTGGCATTACCGTCGCTGGTGGAGCAGATGTCATACTTTTGGATGAGCCAACAGCAGGTATGAGCAATACTGAAACAGATTACGCAATAGAGTTAATTAGAAAAGTCACAGAAAATAAAACGTTACTCATGGTCGAACATGATATGAGTGTCATTTTTCAACTTGCTGACAGAATTTCAGTACTAGTCTATGGGCAAATTATTGCCACAGGCACACCAAGTGAGATTAAGCAAAATCAATTAGTAAAAGATGCTTATCTTGGAACAACCCTCGAAGCAGAGACTAATGATGACTAAAGTTGCTTTAAAAGTTACCGATTTACATGCGTACTATGGCAAGAGCCATGTTCTTCATGGTGTTGATATGCATATCAAACAAGGTGAAATTGTGTGTTTGTTGGGAAGAAATGGTGTTGGGCGATCCACCACTGCTAAAGCAATCATGAATATGGTTAGTAAAACCGGATCAATTGAGTTTGAAGGTAATCAAATCGCTCACTTAAAGCCCTTTCAAGTGGCGCATTGCGGACTTGGTTATGTCCCTGAAGATCGTGCAATTTTTGGGGATTTAACAGTCAAACAAAATTTGCAACTAGGACAAAAAGCTACCGTTGAAGGATCATGGAAATTAGCTGATATGTACCGCCTTTTTCCAGTATTAGAAACACGAGCAAACACACCAGCTGGAGTTTTGTCTGGTGGCGAACAACAGATGCTTACACTCTGCAGAACTTTGATGGGTGATCCAAGGTTAATTATTATTGATGAACCAACGGAAGGTTTAGCTCCAAAAATTGTTGCCTTAGTTGGCGAGTTTCTAACTGAGCTTAAAAATAAAGGTATCTCAATTTTACTAATTGAACAAAAGCTTTCAATTGCTTTGGATATTTCTGATCGTGTTTACGTTATGGGGCATGGCAAAATTGTCTTTGAAGGCTCACCAACTGAATTAAAAGCAAATAAATCCGTTCAACAAGAATGGCTAGAAGTTTAAATTTACATATCTTTGCACTAGGAGCAAGTAATGAGTAGCACTAACTTTGAAGTTAAGGGAAACATTGCTGTTATCACCCTGAATAATCCTCCCGTCAATGGTCTAGGACTTGATCTTCGTCGATCTATTGTGGCTAACATAGAACAAGCTAATCAAGATAAAAACATTGAAGCTATTGTTATGACCGGCTCTGATCGCGCATTTTCTGGCGGAGCTGATATTCGTGAATTTGGTAGTCCCAAATCGTATGAAGAGCCGAATCTATTGAGTGTCATTAAAGTCGTTGAATCAAGTGCCAAACCTGTGATTGCGGCTATCGGTGGTGTTTGTATGGGAGGTGGCCTTGAACTTGCAATGGGAGCACACTATCGAGTTGCATCACCTGATGCAAAACTTGCCCTTCCAGAAATCAAACTTGGTTTATTACCAGGGGCTGGAGGGACCCAACGATTCCCGAGAGTTGTTGGCCTAGAACATGCCTTAAATTTTATACTTAAGGGTGATCCTGTTCCTGCAAAACAATTCAAGGGTACAGCACTTATTGATGAATATATTGAGTCAGATCTTGTTAATGGTGCTATTCAATTTGCGAATAAGGTAGTTAAAGAGAAATTGCCACTCAAAAGAATCAGAGATTTAAAAGTTGACTACCCTAACTATCAGGGTTATTTGCAGTTTGCTCGTAACACAGTCAAAGCTGTTGCTGCACCTTACCCCTCACCTTTAAAAGTTATTGAATCATTAGAGGCATCAATTACAAAGCCTTTTGATATCGGAATGAAGGTAGAGAGAGATAATTTTATCGAGTTAATGGGTACCCCAGTTTCAAGGGCAATGCGACATGCTTTCTTAGCAGAGCGCGCATGTTCCAAAATCCCAGATGTACCCGAAGATACACCGACAAGAAGCATTCAGTCTGTCGCTGTTATTGGAGCGGGCACAATGGGCGGTGGCATCACCATGAATTTCCTGAACGCTGGTATACCGGTAACTGTTCTAGAAACAAAACAAGAAGCGCTTGATCGAGGCGTTGCAACTATTCGTAAAAACTACGAAAACACAATGAAAAAAGGCAAACTAAAGCCTGAAGTACTCGAACAACGCATGGGATTACTCAAAACCACCCTCAACTATGATGATTTAAAGTCTGCCGATTTAATCATTGAAGCTGTCTTTGAGGAAATGAGCGTTAAGGAAATCGTATTCAAAAAATTGGATGAGGTCGCAAAACAAGGCGCCATCCTAGCAAGTAATACTTCTACTCTAGATGTGGACAAGATTGCATCCTTTACCAAAAGACCTGGCGATGTAATCGGAACTCACTTCTTTAGTCCCGCAAACGTTATGAAGTTATTAGAAGTCATTCGAGGTAAACATACTTCGAAAGATGTCTTAGCAACAATCATGCAACTTGCGAAAAAAATCAAAAAAACAGCTGTGGTGTCAGGCGTATGCGATGGCTTTATTGGTAACCGCATGATTGAACACTACGGCCGAATGGCCGCCCTTCTTGTTGAACAAGGTGCGACACCTTGGCAAGTTGATAAAGCACTTGAAAAATGGGGGATGATCATGGGCCCATTCCGCATGGGCGATCTTGCAGGGAATGATATTGGGTGGGCAATTCGTAAACGTCGTTATGTTGAAAAACCAAATGTTAAATACGCAAAAGTAGCAGATGTACTCTGCGAACAAGGCAGATTTGGTCAAAAAACAGGCAAGGGCTGGTACCTTTATGAACCAGGCAACCGAAAACCAATTCCTGATCCAGAAGTTGAAAAGCTAATTGAAAATTACCGGAAAGAAAAAGGTATCACACCTCGCAAAATTAGCGATGAAGAAATCGTTAATTTCTGCATTTACGCCCTAATTAACGAAGGCGCAAGAATTCTAGAAGAAGGAATCGCCCTTCGAGCCTCTGATATTGATATTGTGTACTTAACGGGTTACGGCTTCCCTGTTTATCGCGGTGGCCCAATGCGTTATGCCGATGAAATGGGACTCTACAATGTGGCCAAATCAATGGAGCAGTTTGCAAAACTAACAGGTGATGATTTTTGGCAACCCGCTGAACTCATTAAAAAATTAATTGCTGAAGGAAAGTCTTTTTCTTAAAGGAAAGACGAGTAAAGCCAACAAACAATATATATTGGAGAATTAAATGACTGATGCAGTTATCGTATCTACAGCTAGAACAGGCCTAGCAAAATCCTGGAAAGGCGCTTTCAACATGACTCATGGAGCATCATTAGGTGGTCATGCTGTCGAACATGCTGTAAGTAGAGCTAAAATTGATCCCGCTGAGGTTGAAGACGTCATCATGGGCTGCGCAAATCCTGAGGGGGCTACCGGCGCCAATATTGCCAGACAAATTGCGCTAAAAGCTGGCTTACCTATTACAGCAGCAGGAGTTACTGTTAACCGCTTTTGCTCTTCTGGGCTTCAAACTATCGCCATGGCGGCTCATCGCGTAATCGTTGATCAAGTACCAGTAATGGTTGCAGGTGGTGTTGAATCAATCTCTTGCGTGCAACAAGAGATGAATACCCATATGCTTCGTGACCCTGCTCTTCTTAAGCAAAAGCCAGAAATCTACTGGAATATGCTTCAGACTGCTGAACAAGTTGCTAAACGCTACAACATCTCAAAGGATAAACAAGATGAGTATGGCGTTAGAAGTCAACTTCGTGCAGCTGCAGCTCAAGCCAAAGGTTTATTTAATGATGAGATTGTTCCAATGACAGTAACTATGGCTACTGCTGATAAAGCTACTGGGCAATTAATCACGAAAGAAGTCACTATATCTGCAGATGAGGGAATTCGTGCGGATACTACCATTGAAGGTGTCTCAAAAATTCGTTCAGCTATACCTGGCGGCGTAATTACCGCTGGCAATGCCAGCCAGTTCTCTGACGGTGCATCTGCCTGCGTTGTTATGAATGGGAAACTTGCTGAAAAACGTGGCATTCAACCCCTTGGTATTTTTAGAGGATTTACAGTTGCAGGATGTGAACCTGATGAAATGGGCATTGGTCCTGTATTTGCAATTCCACGCCTATTAGAACGTACCGGACTTAAAGTATCTGATATTGGCCTTTGGGAATTGAATGAAGCATTTGCAGTTCAAGTTCTGTACTGTCGCGATAAATTAGGTATTCCTGATGATCTCTTAAATGTGAATGGTGGTGCCATTGCAGTAGGACATCCCTATGGAGTATCTGGGGCTAGACTAGTTGGTCATGCCTTAATTGAGGGCAAACGTCGAGGCGTCAAATATGTCGTGGTCACCATGTGTATCGGTGGCGGCCAAGGTGCTGCAGGCTTATTCGAAGTCTGTTAATACCAACTCTATATAAAAAAATATTGAAGCTTGAGCTTCAAAGGAGACAATGATGAGTATTAAGCAATTATTTGACCTTTCCGGCAAAACCGCCCTAGTCACGGGCGGTTCACGTGGTTTAGGCTTACAACTTGCTGAAGCACTAGGAGAAATGGGCGCAAAAGTCAGCCTTGTAGCTCGCAAAAAGGATGAACTAGAGGATGCTGTCGCCCATTTATCCAAAATGGGGGTTGAGGCTTCTTACATTGTTGCGGATTTGCAAAGCGAAACGTCTGTTCCTGCAGTTGTCAAAGAGGCTATCAAGCAGTTAAAACATATTGATATATTAATCAATAATGCTGGCGCCACTTGGGGAGCACCTGCTGAGGATTATCCTGCAGAAGCTTGGCACAAATTAATGAACCTCAACATTAATGCAATGTTCTTTATGAGCCAAGAAGTTGCGAAGCAATCTATGATTCCCAGAAAATACGGGAAAATTATTAATATAGCTTCAGTGGCCGGCTTGAGAGGAAACCCTCCTCAAATGCAAACAATTGCCTACAACACCTCTAAAGGAGCAGCTGTTAATCATACTAGAGCACTAGCAGCTGAATGGGGCCGTTATAACATTAATGTAAACGCTATCTGCCCTGGTTTTTTTCCTTCTAAAATGACTAAAGGTCTTCTTAGCCAAATGGAAGATGCTGTCATTAAAAAAACACCTTTAGGTCGAATAGGTGGTGATGAAGATCTCAAAGGAGCAGCAGTATATTTAGCATCCGAGGCTTCAAGGCACGTGACTGGGCAATATATTGCCGTTGATGGTGGCTCTTGCATTTGCTGAGATGGCTAATGACTATTTCGGAACACAAGTTCCTTTCCTTGACCACCTTGGTATATTGCACGAGAAAATTGGTGATGGCCAAGTTAGAGTTTCACTTGAACTCCGCCCTGAACATTTGAATAGTTTTGCGGTAGCTCATGGAGGAGTTATTATGTCCCTCCTTGATGTTGCAATGGCGATGTCTGCACGTGTCAAATTAAATCATCAAGGTGGCATTATGACCATCGATATGTCAACCAACTTCATACGACCTGCAAAGCAAAAAGTCGTCGTTGAAGGTAACATACTTCAATCCGGCAAGAGCATTCAATTTTGTGAAGCAAATGCCTATGACGAAAACAAACAATTAATAGCTAAAGCAATTGGCAGTTTTAAATTGCTACAAAGAGAGACAAAATGAGCAATATCAAAAATCAAAAAATTGTAGTGGCCAGCTTTCCTGAAGGTTGGGTATCTGAAGATAACTTTAAGTTAGTTGAATCAGAAATCGAATCGCCAGGTGAAAAGCAAGTCTTAGTAAAAAATGAATGGCTCTCACTCGATCCTTACATGCGCGGTCGACTTTCCCAGGCAAAATCCTATGCAAAAGGTGTCGATATTGGCGATGTTATGGTTGGGGGGACTGTAGGTACAGTTGTTCAATCAAATAGCAAAAAATTTAATGTTGGCGATCAAGTGGTTGGAGCACTTGGTTGGCAGACCTATGCTGTAACAAATGACTCTGAAATTACTAAAATTGATTCATCAAAAGTTTCTTCAAGTGCGTATTTGGGTGTTTTAGGAATGCCTGGTGTGACCGCTTGGACTGGCCTAATGGATATTTGCGAGCCCAAAACCGGAGAAACTGTTGTAGTGGATGCAGCCTCCGGAGCAGTCGGAAGTGTTGTTGGACAATTAGCAAAAGCCAAAGGCTGCTATGTCGTAGGAATAGCAGGTGGCAAAGAAAAGTGTAACTACGTTGTCAATGAACTTGGATTTGATGCATGCGTTGACCATAAAAGCTCTACTTTCAAAGCAGATTTGAAAGCAGCAACACCTAAAGGTGTTGATTGCCTCTTTGAGAATGTCGGCGGATTCGTGTTTGACACACTTCTAACACGTATGAACCCTTTTTCAAGAATTGCTTTGTGCGGTCTCGTATCTGAATATAACGTTGAGCCATATGGACATACTAATATTCGCTCTATTCTTGTTAATCGCATCAAAATTCAAGGTTTCATCGTTTCAGATAAATTGGATACTTGGCCAAGAATTATTTCCTCTTTGCACGACGAAGTTGTCAAAGGCAATATAAAATTTAAAGAAACTATCGCAACTGGCTTAAGCCAAGCTCCTAAAGCTTTCGTTGGCTTACTGAAAGGCGAAAACTTAGGGAAGCAATTAGTAAAACTATAAACTTACGTATGAGTAATTTTGACGGTACACGCCCTGTAGCACCAGAACATAGCTTCTCTATTGAAAAGCTAAGTGATTGGCTATCATTAAATTTGCCTGACTATAAAAAAAATTACCCTCTTAATGTAAAGCAATTTAAAGGTGGTCAATCGAACCCTACCTTCTTGATATCTAATGGGGAAAGACAGTTTGTAATGCGCCGAAAACCACCAGGCAAACTATTGCCTAGTGCTCATGCTATAGATCGCGAATATAAAGTCATTGAGGCCCTATCGAAAGCTAAATTCCCAGTAGCTACTCCAATGGGTTACTGCAAAGACTTAGATGTTATCGGCTCTGAGTTTTATCTCATGGATTATGTACAAGGACGTATTTTTTGGGATGCCCGTCTACCGGAAGTGGATAACATTCAACGCGCAGCAATGTACGATGAAATTAATTCAGTGATTGCAAAAATGCATAGCTTGGATCCTGAAACAATTGGCCTTGGCGACTATGGAAAACATGGTCAATATATTTCCAGGCAAGTTGATCGGTGGACAAAACAATACAAAGCATCAGAAACCGAAACAATTGATGCGATGAATAATCTTATGGAATGGTTACCGAAGAACATTCCATCAAGTGATGCCACTCGACTTGTCCATGGCGACTTCAGAATGGACAACATGATTTTTCATCCAACCGAACCTAAAGTATTAGCAGTTTTAGACTGGGAATTATCAACTTTAGGTCATCCTCTATCTGACTTTGCCTACCATGTGATGGTTTGGCGACTTGCTCCTAATCTTTTTAGAGGACTTGCAGGCACAGACTTTAAAGCCCTAGCAATTCCAACTGAGGAAGAATATGTTCGAAAGTATTGTGAACGTATCGGCATTCCTGAAATACCAAAGAAAGACTGGGAGTTTTATATTATTTTTAATATGTTTAGACTGGCCGGAATTTTGCAAGGAGTTATGGCAAGAGCCTTACAAGGAAATGCTTCAAGTGAAGTTGCCATTGATTCTGGTAAACGCGCCCGCCCTCTTGCTGAATTAGCATGGCAGCAAGTTGAAAAATTAAGTTAAAAGCATGAGTCAAGTTCCTCAGCCATATTGGCCTAAAAAACTTCCTAAAACTTTAGTTCTTCCAGATACTTCTCTCTATTACAACGTAGAGGTATCAGCCAAACGATATCCGAATAAGCCATTTATTCTTTTCTATGACACCCCTATTTCATTTAAAGAATTTCACATTCAAACTGAAAAATTAGCGGGCTATCTTGAAAAAGAATGTCATGTTAAAAAAGGTGACCGTGTCCTTTTATATGCTCAAAACTCACCTCAATACATCATTGGGTTCTATGCCATATTAAGAGCAAATGCCGTTGTGGTTCCCGTCAACCCAATGAACCTTTCTGATGAGCTTGAGCATTATGTAAAAGATAGTGGCGCTTCAACTATTATCGTTGCTCAAGAACTTTATGATCATGTTAAGCCTCTTCTTGCCCAAGGCGAAAAGGATAAGCTTTCCCACGCAATTGTCGGCAGTTACTCTGATTATCTAATTGCTAAGACTGATCTAAAAATCCCAGAGTTTGTCTCTAATCCTCGCTTAGTTCCCCAAGAGAATGGTGCAATCTCATGGCATGAAGCAATGTCCATGAATATTACCCCTAGCCCTATTCAAGTTGGCCCCGATGACTTGTGCGTTATGCCTTATACCTCTGGCACAACAGGCCACCCCAAAGGTTGTATGCATACCCATCGATCTGTGATGGCAACCACTATTGGGAATGAAGTTTGGTTTGGATCAACCATTGAAGATGTGCGTCTAACTGTTGTTCCTTTATTTCATGTAACAGGTATGCAAGGAAGCATGAATAGCCCACTCTACACAGGAGCTACGATTGTCTTACTTCCAAGATGGGATCGAGAAGTAGCTGCTCAATGTATAGAGCGTTACAAAATCGCTTCTTTTAGTGCAGTTCCTACAATGATTGTTGACTTCTTGGGAAATCCCAACCTTGATAAATATGATATTTCTAGTATTCAAAGGTTGAATGGCGGTGGTACGGCTATGCCGGAAGCCATTGCTCAAAAGCTGCAAACCATGGGAATTAATTTTGTTGAAGGCTACGGACTTTCAGAAACTATCGCTGCAAGCCATATTAACCCAGCCGACAAACCTAAAAAGCAATGCTTAGGGATTCCAATCTTTGGAGTTGATTCACGTATTCTAGATCCCGTCACTCTTGAACCAGTCCCACTTGGCGAAAGTGGTGAAATTTTTACTCATGGCCCTCAAGTTTTCAAGGGTTACTGGAATAATCCAACTGCAACTAAAGAAGCTCTTGTTGAAATCGATGGCAAACTTTTTTTAAAAACTGGCGATTTAGCTCGCATGGATGAAGAAGGTTACTTCTTTATGGTCGATCGTTTAAAACGAATGATTAATGCATCAGGTTATAAAGTTTGGCCAGCTGAAGTTGAATTAATGTTGTACCAACACCCTGCTATTCAAGAGGCCTGCATTATTGGCACCAAAGATGCGCACCGTGGTGAAACGGTTAAGGCTCTTATTGTTCTCAAGGAAAGTTTTAAGGGTAAAGTTACCGAAAATGACATTTGTGATTGGGCGGCCGAAAAAATGGCCACCTATAAAGCCCCAAAAATTGTTCAATTTATCGAAACACTTCCAAAATCCGGCTCAGGCAAAATACTCTGGCGCAAACTCCAAGAAGCTGAATTCCAAAATTAATCTATGAAGAAAAAAATATTTACCTCTATTGAATCCGTTAAGGAATGCATCGGCACGGAGGTCGCAGTAAGCGATTGGTTCTTAATCGATCAAGATCGAATTAATTTATTCGCTGATGCAACCAGCGATCATCAATGGATTCATATTGATCAAGCTCGAGCTGAGAAAGAATCACCTTTTAAAACAACCATTGCTCATGGCTATCTCACTCTATCTTTGGTTGCAAAATTCTCAGGCGAGGTTCTAAAAAATGAATTTGCCAAAATGGCAATTAATTATGGCGCCAATAAAGTACGCTTTCCATCTCCGGTTCGTGTAAACAGCCGTATTCGAGGACGTTTTTTATTAAAAGAGGTCGAAGATATTGAAGGTGGTATTCAAGCGCAATGGACCGTCACAGTTGAAATTGAAAATAGCGATAAACCTGCTTGCGTGGCTGAAACGCTTACTCGCTGGTATTTCTAGACCGCTTGGTCCTTAATTACATTTAATTCCTGCTCCGTAAATCCTGCAGCAGACCTCGCCTCAAAGTTAAAAGGCCCTCTAAGTACAGGAGCCTTATGCTTCTTCGCTAATTCAGAATATGTATTTATAGGATCAAGGTTATCAAGATCGCAAAGATAATTAAACCAACAGTTACCAATTGCAACGTGACCAATTTCATCTCGCAAAATAATATCTAGAACCTCAACGGTTCTAATATCTTTTATCTGCGCAAACCGCTCACGTATAGCAGGTACAGCATCTAAACCTCGCGCCTCCATTGTTCTGGGAACTAATGCCATTCTGGCCAATACACTAGTCTGTGTTTTTTGAGCCATTTCCCAAAGACTATTATGGGCTGGAAAATCTCCATAGTGATAGCCATCAACCGCTAAACGGTCTTTAATGAGCGTAAAGTGATACGCCTCTTCTTTTGCCACCTTAAGCCAATCTTCATAATATGCGCGTGGCATCCCTTGAAAACGCCATACAGCGTCCAAAGCTAAATTAATTGCATTAAATTCAATATGGGCTAACGAATGTAATAAGGCCGATCTGCCTTCAAGGGTATTCATAGCCCGTTTTTTTACTCTCAATGGATCGACTAAAACAGGCTTATCGGGTCGACCGGGTAAATCAATTGGAACGTCAGTAATGAAAGCTTCAGGATTTAAAACAATCAATTTTTCTGCATATTCAGCAAATAACCTAAATACCTCAGAAGATTTTTCCTCAGGATCCTTTAGAGATAAACACTGCAATGCACGCTGCCTTAATTCAGACATTTTATTAATCGGAGGTTATTCCCACTCAATTGTTGCAGGAGGTTTTCCAGAGATGTCATATACGACACGATTAATACCTCTTACCTCATTAATGATGCGATTTGATACACGTCCAAGCAACTCATGTGGCAAATGTGCCCAATGAGCCGTCATGAAATCTTGAGTTTGTACAGCTCTTAGAGCAGTTACATACTCATAGGTTCTGCCATCACCCATAACACCAACTGATTTCACCGGCAAAAACACCGCAAATGCCTGACTGGTTAAGTCATACCAGTTCTTGCCAGAGACCTCATCTACTGTATTTCTTAATTCTTCTATAAAAATTGCGTCGGCACGCCTTAACAAATCCGCATACTCAAGCTTAACTTCTCCGAGTATTCGAACTCCCAATCCAGGTCCTGGGAATGGATGTCTATATACCATCTCAGGCGGCAATCCAAGAGCCACACCCAATTCCCGAACTTCATCCTTAAATAACTCTCTTAATGGCTCGAGTAGTTTGAGATGCATATCTTCAGGTAAACCACCCACATTATGGTGGCTCTTAATGGTATGAGCACCTTTCTTACCTTTGCCTGCTGACTCAATAACGTCCGGATAAATTGTTCCCTGAGCTAACCATTTCGCATTTTTGATCTTGGCAGATTCAGCCTGGAAAACCTCAACAAATTCACGGCCGATTATTTTACGTTTTTGTTCGGGATCTGATACTCCAGATAATTCACTCATGAACTTATCAGTAGCATCAACATGAATAACTTTGACTCCAAGATTATTCGCAAACATCTCCATAACCATTTTTCCTTCATTTAAACGAAGTAATCCATGATCAACAAAAACACATGTCAATTGAGAACCAATTGCACGATGAATTAAAGCTGCAGCAACACTTGAATCAACACCACCTGATAAGCCCAGAATTACCTCATCAGTTCCTACTTGCTTGCGAATTGCTTCAACAGCCTCAGAAATGTAATCCCCCATGACCCAATCATTACCGCACTCACAAATTGTATGAACAAATCGCTGCAATAAAGCTGTACCTTGAACTGTATGTGTTACTTCTGGGTGAAATTGAACTGCATAAAAATGCCTGTCCTCATCTGCCATTCCAGCAATTGGACAAGACTCAGTAGAAGCCATCAACTTAAAACCCGGTGGCAGTTCTGTAACCGAGTCTCCATGACTCATCCAAACCTTCAAGATGCCATGCCCTTCAGAGGTACTGAAATCCTGAATACCCTTTAATAAATTTGTATGACCTCTTGCTCGAACCTCAGCGTAGCCAAATTCACGCGATTTACCCAATGATTCTGCAGTTTGAACTTGCCCACCTAATTGTTGAGCCATGGTTTGCATTCCGTAACAAATACCAAGCACAGGAACGCCCAACTTAAATACCACATCCGGAGCTCTGGGGGTATCACCCTCAGTTACTGAATTAGGCCCTCCAGAAAGAATGATTCCCTTACATCCCTGTGTTTTAACAAAATTCTCAATCCATGACGGATCAACATCATAGGGATGAATTTCAGAATAAACACGGGCTTCACGTACACGTCTAGCAATTAACTGTGTTACCTGTGATCCAAAATCTAAAATTAAAATCTTGTCGTGCACTTAAAACCACTCTTCCTTAACTAGTATCAATCAATATGGTAATTCGGTGCTTCTTTAGTGATTTGAACATCATGCACATGTGACTCGCGAATACCTGCAGATGTAATTTCCACAAATCCCGCTTTCTCATGAAGCTCTTGGATAGTGGCACAACCACAATAGCCCATCGATGAGCGAATACCGCCAGTGAGTTGATGCACGATTGCTAGGACGCTGCCTTTGTAAGGAACTTGTCCTTCAATTCCTTCCGGTACCAATTTATCAACATTGGCACTGTTATCTTCTTGGAAATAACGATCAGCAGCACCATCTTTCATCGCACCAACAGAGCCCATACCACGATAGCTCTTGTAAGACCTTCCTTGGAACAAGAAAACTTCACCAGGAGCCTCTTCAGTCCCTGCGAACATTCCCCCCATCATTACTGCATGTGCCCCAGCAGCTAAAGCCTTTGAAACATCGCCTGAATAACGAATACCACCATCGGCAATTAATGGAACACCAGTTCCCTTGAGTGCTTCAGCTACGTTCACAACCGCTGTAATTTGTGGAACACCAACTCCAGCAACAATCCGCGTGGTACATATTGAACCAGGCCCAATTCCAACCTTAACACCATCAGCACCATGCTCAACTAAAGCTCTAGCTGCATCAGCAGTTGCAATATTTCCACCTATAACTTCAACCTCTGGGAAATTTTTCTTTACCCAACGTACGCGATCTAAAACACCTTGACTATGACCGTGTGCAGTATCCACAACAATGACGTCAACGCCTGCTTTAACTAATAATTCAGCACGCTCGTCGTTATCTGGACCAACCC
>CAYFKO010000022.1:0-17958 GCA_964343765.1 uncultured Polynucleobacter sp.
CAACTACTTAGGGTTATTACTTAAGAAATCAGGGTTTTCCCTAACATTTATCAGGTTATTCCTTTAAAATGTGCATATGCAGCAATTTTTAATGATTCTCTGTTAACTTTTGGAACATATGCAAATGAAACGCAACACTCAACCAAACACTGGCGCATTTAAGCCCAGTATCTTGGTGCGCGAATTGCATGCGGGACATCGTGAACGCATTCGTGAACACCTTTTATCACTTGGCGAAGAAGATCGTCGCCTACGCTTTGGAATGCTTGCGAATGATGATGTTGTTAATCATTACGTTGATGGATTAAATTTTGCACGCGACTCCGTCTTCGCAGTATTCGATGAGAAGCTTGAGATTATTGGCATGGCACATCTTGCTTATCAAGGTGCGCCTAGTACGACAAAAAATTCGACTGCTGAATTTGGTGTTTCAGTATCTGAAGATGGCAGAGGTCTTGGAGTTGGTACTGCATTGTTTCAGCGCGCAGCAATTCATTGTCGCAATACTTCTGTTGGTGTTTTGTATGTACATTGTTTATCCAGTAATGCAGCGATGATGCACATTGCTAAGAAGGCTGGAATGTCTATTGAATATGCCTATGGAGAAGCAGATGCGTATCTCCGTTTGCCACCAGGCGATAAGAGTACATTGATGGCAGAAGCTCAGCAAGAAAAAGCCGCGGAAGTAGATTACTCAATTAAAGAGAACGTCCGTCGCGCGAAAAAGATTTCAGCAACTCTTTGGAAGATGCCTACATTTGCAATTTAGTTTTTTGTTGGCGCGCCCGACAAAATCCATTGCAACAAATATGCTAGCTCGTCATCAGAAATATTTTTTTGATTTGCGGGCATAGCAACAACACCCCAGGCACCCGAACCACCTTGCCTAATTTTTTGCGTCAATTTTTCTTTGGCTTTAGGTTCATTTTTATATCGAGCTGCAATCTGTTGAAAAGCAGGCCCTACGGCTTTTTTATCAATTGCATGACATCCAAGACACAAACTCTTTTTCGCAATTGCTTGTGCTTTTTCTGGGTTAGTTGATTGAGCCAATACTGAACTTATTAACCCCAACATCAATATTGAGAAAGCAATAATAGATTTGAAAATCATTGAGCTTTTCTAGGGCCGCCAGATTGTGATTCACCCATTCGTTCTTTATCTAAGCGATCGCGCTCTTCATCAGAAATAATATCGAATAGTTTCACAACTTCTTTTACATTTGAACTAACCTGGCTTGCGACCACTGCCGCCGCCTTTGCTTCGAGTTCGGTTGCTAACCCTAGCAAATACACCTTGCCAGCCTCAACAACAATTTTCATTGAGTTGGAGGGAATATCGGTTGTGGCGACAAATTTACCTTTAATTAAGGCATACAAAGAATTATCTGATACGCGCGCTGTTACTGAGCTTAAAGGTCCTACTTGTATTTCATTTACAAAGTTCTTAATATTGCGACGCTCTTTAACGGCGGCCTCTATCTGACTTTTGTCATCTTCTGTGCGCGTCTCACCTGTTAACAAGACTTTTTGGTTGTAGACGTTAACATTGACATGGACGCGACTTCCGTACTTTTGCAAAATAAACGATTCAATTTCCAGTTGTAATCCACGGTCAATTGCAACAACCGCTACTGGTCGTCTATCTACATAAACCATCGCACCGCCAACCATGCCACCAGCAACTACAGGAAACAAACATCCTTGCAAGGAAATGGCAGTAGAAGTAACAAGGGAAGCAAGAACAACAAATTTAAAAAAATTCTTTTTCATGTTTAATCCAATAGTAAATGATCAATGCCATCGCATAAGCAATGCAATAAAAGCAAATGTGTTTCTTGAATACGTGCTGTTCGCTCTGCGGGAACGCATAAATGAACATCATCCTTCGTTAACATTTCACCAATCTTGCCTCCACCTTTTCCTGTGAAAGCAACAATCTTCATACCTAATTTATGCGCAGCTTCAATCGCCAAAATAACATTCTTTGAATTGCCTGAAGTAGATATCCCTAACAACACATCGCCTTTTTTACCTAGCGCGCGAACTTGCTTGCTAAAAATTTCATCGTAACTGTAATCATTTCCAACCGCTGTCAGAATTGATGTATCTGTAGTGAGTGCAATGGCGCCTAACTCTTTTCGCTCACGCTCAAATCTGCCAACTAATTCGGCCGCAAAATGCTGTGCATCTGCTGCTGAGCCCCCATTGCCGCACGCCAGAATTTTTCCACCCTCGCTTAAAGAATCAAACATTAATTGAATAGCGCTCGCAGTTAGTTCAGGCAAGGTCTTCAAACCTTCTCGTTTGGTAGAAATACTATCTTCAAATTGTTGAAGTATGCGTTCGGTTAAGTTGCTCATTTTTATCAATTCAGTGAATTTTTATGTCTTTATTATGCGATGAATTACCCTTAAGGGCTATGATGTTCGAATATTTCATTATTTTTTACAGTTGTTTTATCTATGGCAGATATAAGCGATCAATTTTCTAAGCTTCTTCAACAACAGGACTTTCCTCAAGGATCATTGTATGTGGTCGCAACTCCTATTGGTAATTTGGCCGACATTACCTATCGAGCCGCATTTATTTTGGCCAACGTTGATGGAATTGCTTGTGAAGATACGCGCCATACTGCAGTGTTGTTGAATCACCTTGGCCTACAAAAACCATTGGTGGCAATTCATGATCACAATGAACGTGAAGCAAGCCAAATCATAATTAAGCACCTTCAAAATGGTCAGCGCTGGGCCTACGTTTCTGACGCTGGAACCCCAGGCATATCGGATCCCGGCGGCAGATTGGTTGATTCGTGCGCTTCTCAAAATTTACGAATTATTCCGATTCCTGGTCCAAGTGCTATTGCCACCTTAATTAGTGCCTCCGGTAAGGCTATCAATCAATCTGAAGGGCGTTTTCAGTTTTTTGGTTTTTTACCGACCAAAAGTAAAGACTTACAACAAGTTATTCATAAAATTGAGCGCTCTGAGCTTGCAACAGTTATTTATGAAGCTCCGCAGCGAATAGAGACAACACTCAACCGCTTGAAAGAAGGCATTAGCGACTCATCGCGAGAAATTATTATTGGTCGTGAATTAACTAAGAAATTTGAAACAATTTCGCGCCTCCCGATTTCAGAAATTCCGAAATGGCTTGAAACGCAAAACGAATTTCGAGGTGAGTTCGCCATTGTCATTGAGGGAGCCTCAATCAACAAAGTAACTGGCGATGAAATATCTGACGAAACCATGCATCTTGCGAAAACCCTATCTAGCCACCTAGGGAGCAAGCAAATTGCTGAAATCATTGCCGAGATGGGGCTTATGTCAAAAAAAGATGCGTACCAACTCGCATTAGAAATAAAAAAGCCCGCAAACTAGCGGGCTTTTTTAAAGAACATTCGATTTATTTTTTGTCGGTTTTCTTTTCTTCAGCAGCAGGTGCTGGCTCTTTAGGCTCAGCCAATTTACCACCTGAAGCATTAACCATATAAACAATCGCACGGCCTATTTCAAAATCACTGACATCATCCGGCGCAGCGCCGCCACGAGCTGGCATGGCGCCTTTACCTTTGAGGGCTGAACTCAATAATCCATCGTAACCTTTACCAGCGCGAGGGCCCCAAGCCCCTGCATTCCCATAAGCAGGGGCGCCTGCAGCTCCGGTTGCATGACATGAAGCGCAAACAGCTTTATAGATTTCTTCGCCTGATTTGAATACTTTTGGCCCGCTAGCGTCTTTGAAATCTAACTGAGCAACTGGCTTGATCAGATTATTGGTAGCTTCAGCTGCGCCATCATTCCCAGCACCTTTGTTTTTGCCACTACCGACATAAGTCATCAATAACAAAATAATGATTAGCGGCACAAAAAAGCTGGCGAAGACCATCAAAATTAGCTGTTTTGGTGACTTAATCAAATTGCCGTGTTCTTCGCTCATCTATATATCCTTTAGACGTGTTTATTACTATTTTCAATTCCGGTAATTATAACGAGGGTTTTTAGCTGAATATAGACTTCAGTAAATTTAATTGTTTTAAGTTCGCACACTACAATACGAAGCTAGCAAGATTTATTGGCGCCCGTAGCTCAGTGGATAGAGTATTGGCCTCCGAAGCCAAGGGTCGCAGGTTCGATTCCTGCCGGGCGCGCCAACTCTTAAGGCAAAAAAAAGCACCGCATTGCGGTGCTTTTTCTATTAGCAGTCGACTTAGTATGTGTAAGAAACTTCTGCTGTTTTAGTACCGTTTTGGCCAGCGCCAGTTGCAGTGATGATGCCAGCAGGGATGCCTGCTTTAACCAAAGCTGCTTTAACTACGTTTGCACGTGTTTGTGACAATACTGCATCGCTTGCTGCGCCTTTACCAGGTTGAGCATTTGTGTAACCTTTTACAGTTACAGACTTCAAGTTTTTACCTTTCAATGCTGCAACAACTGACTTAACATCATTAGCTTTGTAACGAGCCATTACTGTGAAGTTAACAGTACCAGCGTTGCCAGAGTTAACTTGTGGCGCTGCTGCTGGTTTAGCTGCTGGTGCAGGAGCATCGCCTGAACTTTGTACGTTGTCACCATAACCAGTTTTTAATGGGCCAGCTTGTGTGTTTACATCAGCAGCGTGCGCTGCCGCGATAAATGAGGCAAGGGCTACGGCCATGCCAAATTTGCCAAAAGTGTTCATGCAAATCCTCCTAGTGTTTGATATAAGTTGCTACTTAAAAGCTGCAGTTGAAAAAATAACACACAATCCGTGTCACAAGTACACGCTAGACACCTGATTGCCCATTAAAACTAGAAAGCTTGCGTTTAATCGATAACTTTTGTTGTTTATATACAACTTATGTCAGGTTTTAACTAAAGACGTGAAATTCCGCAAAATAAGGCTGATTTTTGTAATTTTTGACATTCATCATCTATTTAGCCGATTTTTCTAGTATTAGTTGTTGATTCATATTCTTTTAAGCCATTTGAATTTAAAATCTCATTATTCATAAATTTGCGATACATCGATGTCAGATAATCTAAACACCATTAGTAATAGTCCTATACCAACCCCAATTCCAGTTGGCGAACCAATACCAAACCGAAAAATTATCCGTAGTTGGCTTGTTCCTCTATCCGATAAAACTACTTTTTTAGGCATTGCCTTATTAGCAATTGATCTAGCAATTTGGTTTGCGTTGATCTTAGGAACAGTTCTTATTGAGAATGTTCTTTTAAAAATTCTATTAGGGTTAGTGGCCGGCTTTTGGATTGGCCGCCTCTTTATTCTTGGTCATGATGCTTGCCATCAAAGTTACACCCCTCATCGTGAATTAAATAAAATTTTAGGTCGTATTGCATTTTTGCCTTCAATTACTCCTTATAGCCTTTGGGAAGTTGGTCACAACGTTGTTCACCACGGCCAAACCAATTTGAAAGGCTTCGACTTTGTTTGGGCTCCTTTAAGCGTTGAAGAATTCAATGCCCTACCGCCATGGCGCAAAACATTAGAACGCATTTATCGCAGCGGCTGGGGGCCAGTTCTTTACTACATGATTGAAATTTGGTGGATAAAAATGTTCTTCCCTAGCAAGAAGAGCATGCCTTCAAGTCGTAAAGTCTTCTTATGGGATAACTTGCTTGTCAGCGCCTTTGGTATTGCTTGGATTGCAACCTTAGTTTGGGCCGCCCTCGCAACAGGTCAGTCAATTGCCCTAATCTTAATCACTAGCTTTTTAATTCCATTCCTTTTTTGGAATGGCATGATCGGTTTTGTGGTTTACGTTCACCACACACATCCAAGCGTATCTTGGTATGACAAAAAATCTGAATGGTTAAGAGCGCAACCGTTTGTATCCACAACGGTCCACCTTACATTTAAGTACCATTTTGGCGCCCTGATGCATCACATCATGGAACACACAGCGCATCACGTTGACATGGGCGTTCCTTTATATCGCCTTGAGAAAGCGCAAGCCAAATTGGAAGAATTACTGCCTGGAAGAATTATTCGTCAGGAATTTTCATGGCGCTGGTATTTCGAAACAGCGGCACTTTGTAAGCTTTATGACTTTGAAAACAAGTGCTGGCTAGATTTTGATGGCAACAAAACTGCGGAGTCTGTTCGAGTCGTTCTAAGCCCGGCCTAAGAGGTCGGCCCTAGAATGAGGTAAAATAGTAGTTTTGTTGGTTAGGCTGTAGAAAAATGACAACGACGACACCTCCCGCCGCGGAAACCAGTTCCACTCCATCTTTGAAATTCTGCTCTTCTTGCAGCAGAGAAAAACGCCTCGAAGGCGGGACATGGATTCCTACGAGTAATCGTAAACAACGCTGGATTTGTGCAAGCTGCCTCTATAACCGCACACACCGCACAGGCGCGACAAAAGCGTAACTAATTAAGCACGAACCCTGACAAATGGGTTCGTTGCTTTTTCCTCTCCGAATGTTGACATCGGGCCGTGCCCCGGAACAAAAGCAATGTCATCTCCCAAGGGAAATAATTTCTTTTGAATTGAGTTAATTAAATCCTCAGTATTCCCTCGAGGAAAATCTGTTCTGCCGATTGATCCGGCAAATAAAACATCGCCTACTACTGCCAAACGCTCTTTTTGTTCAACAAATACTATATGTCCAGGTGTATGACCTGGGCAATGAAAAACATCAAATAATAAATTACCAAGCTTTACTTGATCGCCATCTTCAAGCCATTTTGTTGGCGTAAATGATTTGGCATGTCCAAAGCCAAAACGTTTGCTTTGTGCCTCTAATTGGTCCAACCAAAATACTTCTTCTTTCTCGGGACCTTCAATCGGAATGTTTAGTTGGGCCGCCAAGTCTGCAGCGCCGGCACAATGATCAAGATGACCATGTGTAATTAAAATTTTCGTAACGTTAACGTTGAGTTGTTTTATCGCGTCATGAATTTTTTCAAGGTCACCGCCCGGATCAACAACTGCGGCTTCATTGGTCTCATCGCAAATGAGAATGGAACAATTTTGTTCAAAAGGAGTAACTGGAACGATTGCAAGTTTTAATGACATACCGCTATCTTACAACCGCTCCACTGATATCCTTAATTTACCAAGATGTTTCTGAATCTGGGGTCGCTGATACGTGATGGATACTCAAATCCGCACCCATATGCTCTTCTTCAGGACCCATTCTCAAGCCGGCAACTTTATTAATAACGCCGTAAACAACGAAGCCACCCACAAGGGCAATAGCTACGCCCATTAAGGTTCCAATCAACTGCCCCGTAAATGAAATTCCCCCAAGTCCACCAAGTGCTTTTTGTCCGAAAATACCTGCTGCAATTCCACCCCACAAACCGCATAAACCATGAAGTGGCCAAACGCCAAGCACATCATCAATCTTCCAACGATTTTGTTCCAAGGTGAAAACTTTCACAAACAAAATACCCGCCACCGCACCAACGGCTAAAGCCCCAACCGGATGCATCAAATCTGACCCTGCACATACCGCTACCAATCCGGCTAAAGGCCCGTTGTATGTGAAGCCTGGATCATTCTTGCCAAAATACCAACCCGTTAGCGTGCCGCCAACCATTGCCATCAGTGAATTAAGCGCAACAAGTCCACTCATCTTATCGACCGTTTGCGCACTCATCACATTGAAGCCAAACCAACCTACCGTTAATACCCACGCGCCTAATGCCAAGAATGGAATGTTTGAAGGTGGGTGAGCAGAAATGCGGCCATCTTTTCCGTAGCGACCACGACGCGCTCCTAAAAATAAAACTGCTGGCAAAGCAATCCAACCACCCACTGCGTGTACAACTACTGATCCTGCAAAGTCATGAAACTCTTCACCAGTTAATTCTTTAATCCATGCTTGAATACCGTAATGCTGATTCCAAGCAATTCCTTCAAAAAACGGGTACACAAAACCTACCAAAATAAATGTTGCAACAAGCTGGGGGTTGAATTTCGCACGCTCTGCAATACCGCCCGAAATAATGGCAGGAATGGCTGCAGCAAATGTTAATAAGAAGAAAAATTTAACCAGCTCGAAACCATTTTTTTGGGCCAAAATTTCTGTGCCCGCAAAAAAATCTGCTCCATAGGCAATTGAATACCCAATAAAGAAATAAGCCACTGTTGATACTGCAAAATCTAGCAAGATTTTGACCAAGGCATTAACTTGGTTCTTTTGTCGGACCGTTCCTAACTCGAGGAAAGCAAAACCCGCGTGCATGGCAAGAACCATAATGGCGCCCGCAAGGACAAAAATTGCATCGAGTGCTGTTTTTAAATTTTCCACTTCAACCCCTTGATTAAATTGGTGATGAACTAGGATAGGGCATAAATAATCCCAATTAAGTGCATTTTTGCACCAATATCGTGCTTTTATGCACTTAATTGGTTCAATTTCTTAAATTAGGCCAATCTTTTTTTTCGTTGTACACTGTGACTATTGATAGGAGAGAGTGGTTTCCACCGCCGAAGGCGCAATGCCCATGAACGCTCAGGCAAAAGGACTGTCAATTAATACACTCTGGAGAGCGGCATTAAATTGCCCACCGAAGGGGCTAACGTTATTAGCAAGGTGCTTTTAACGAAATCTCTCAGGTAACAGGACAGGGGGGCAAAATTCCTAACGGAGTTATATGACCTCGCTTGTTCTAAAACAAACTATCTTGCATTCTGCACATCTTGCGCTTGGCGCAAAACTTGTCGACTTTGGCGGCTGGGAAATGCCTGTCAATTACGGCTCACAAATCGAAGAACATCTTGCCACCAGAAGCGCATGCGGACTTTTTGACGTTTCACACATGGCGGCAGTTGATTTATCCGGCGCTGATGCAGCGGCTTTTTTACAAAAAGTCGTAGCTAACGATGTCAGCAAACTAAAAATTAATGGGCAAGCTTTATATGGGTGTTTGTTAAATGAGAACGCCGGGGTCATTGATGACTTAATTATTTATCGTACTGATCCAGGTTATAGGATCGTCATTAATGCAGGAACTGCAGAAAATGATTTGGCGTGGCTAAGTACTCAAGCCGAACATTTTTCAAATTTGAAACTAATTCCACGACGAGCAGACTTAAAAGGCGCAACCAACCCTCTTGGCATGATTGCCGTTCAAGGCCCCAAAGCAGAAGAGGTCCTCAACAAGGCGGTTCCAAATACAACTGCTTTAACTAAATCACTTCCAGCATTTCACTCTGGCAATGTGTCATCCAACTTTGGCGAATTAATGATTGGCAGAACCGGATATACCGGTGAAGATGGTTTTGAAGTTTTAGTTCCTGAAGACTATGCGCAAAAGCTTTGGGAAGAACTGATTGCAGCCGGCGGCAAACCTGCGGGCCTAGGAGCAAGAGACACATTACGTCTTGAAGCCGGCATGAATCTATATGGTCAAGATATGGACGCCAACACCAACCCTTTAGATGCAGGATTAGGCTGGACGATTGATCGTAAAACAAACCGTCAATTTATTGGGCGTGAAGCGTTAGATGCTTATCAACAAAAGAATGATTTTGTCGGCTTACTGCTCTTGGATAAAGGCGTACTAAGAGCCCATCAAGTTGTAAAAACTAATTTGGGTGATGGTGAAATTACGAGCGGTACATTTAGTCCCAGCCTTCAGCAATCCATTGCACTTGCCAGACTTCCTCGGGGAATCGAACTAGGAAGTATTGTTCAAGTAGTAATTCGAGATAAAGCTTTGTCAGCAAAAGTTGTTAAACCAGTTTTCGTCCGTAAGGGCAAATCACTAATTTAATTGTTAAGGAGAATTGAATGTCTATTCCACAAGAACTGAAATATGCAGAGTCGCATGAATGGGTAAAAGTTGAAGCGGATGGCAGTATTACAGTTGGCATCACTGATCACGCACAAGAAGCGCTAGGAGACATTGTTTTCCTGGAGCTCCCAGAAGCGGGGAAACAATTAAATGCAGGGCAAGCATGTGCGGTTGTCGAATCTGTCAAAGCAGCTAGTGATATTTATGCGCCTGTGTCCGGCGAGATTATTGCTTCAAACGATGCATTAACGTCAGCGCCAGAAGATGTGAATAGCAATGCCTATGAAGCTTGGCTGTTTAAGATCAAACCTTCAGATCCTTCCCAGGTCAATGCTTTACTTGATTCAGCAGGCTACGCGAAATTAATTGGAGTTTAAGGTATGAACAATCGGTCAACTATTTCTGATCTAGAAAATTCTTCAGAATTTCTATCTCGGCATATCGCGCCTTCAAGCATTGATCAAGAAGCTATGCTTGCCGTTTTAGGTTACAAAAATAGGGATGAACTAATTGACACGGTTGTTCCAAAATCTATTCGTCGCAAAGAAACTTTAGACTTAGGTCAATTTGAAAAACCACGCAGTGAACAAGCCGCTCTGCAATTTTTACAAGCAGTCGCCAGTAAAAATCAAATTAATCGTTCATGGATAGGACAGGGTTATTACAATACATTTACCCCTACCGTTATTCAACGAAATATTCTAGAAAGTCCAGCTTGGTATACGGCCTACACTCCCTACCAGCCTGAAATTTCTCAGGGTAGATTAGAGGCAATCATTAACTTCCAGCAAGTGGTTACTGATTTGACGGGGATGGATATTGCAAATGCCTCGATGTTAGATGAGGGGACAGCGGCAGCTGAAGCTATGACCCTTGCATTACGCAGTGGCAAAACTGAATCAAAAAAATTCTTTGTGGCAGATGATGTATTTGCACAAACATTGGCCGTTATCAAAACACGTGCAAAACCTTTAGGAATTGAAGTGGTTACTGGGCCCGCAACTACCGCAGGTCAACATAATGCCTTTGGAGCATTACTCCAGTATCCTGGTGGCAATGGCGAACTTTTATCACTCGCAAGCTACCAAGCCATTGCAAATGAAGTGCATGCCAAAGGGGGGTTATTAATTGCGGCAGCTGATTTATTAGCTCTCACGGTAATTGCCTCACCAAATGTTTGGAATGCCGATATCGTAGTAGGCTCAGCACAACGCTTTGGCGTTCCTTTGGGGTTTGGCGGCCCACATGCGGGCTACTTGGCAACCAAAGACGCGCTGAAACGTAATATGCCAGGTCGTTTAGTAGGTGTCACCATTGACGCCCAAGGCAAACCTGCCTATCGCCTCGCTTTACAAACTCGAGAGCAACATATCCGCCGGGAAAAAGCGACCTCAAATATCTGTACTGCTCAAGTATTGCTAGCTGTGATGGCGGGAATGTATGCCGTTTATCATGGCCCTGATGGGTTAAAACGAATCGCTCAACGAGTCAATCGATTAACCAGTATTTTTGCTCAAGGACTTAAGTCCGCTGGTCTTTCCGTTTTAAATCAACATTGGTTTGACACCTTAACCATTCAACTTCCAGATGCAAAAGCGGCATATGAAAATGCGCTTAAAGAAAATATCAATCTTCGACTAATCGACAACACCAAAATTTCTTTATCTTTTGATGAAACGACAACACGAAATGATTTAAAAGTTTTGTGGAAAATTTTTACCAACAAAGACTTCGACGTTGAAACAATAGATGCCAATTGTAATGATGCTTTACCAAGCGATCTTCATCGCAAAGAAACATTTTTAACACACCCAACATTTAACCGCTACCATGCTGAGCATGAAATGCTTCGCTATTTAAGAAGCCTGTCTGATAAAGATTTAGCTCTGGATCGCGCAATGATTCCTTTGGGGTCGTGCACGATGAAATTAAATGCCACGAGTGAAATGTTACCAATTACTTGGGATGCATTTTCAAAGATTCACCCGTTCGCACCGCGCGAGCAATGGGATGGATATGCAACTTTAATTGAGCAAACAGAACAAATGCTATGTGCGGCCACAGGGTACGATGCCATTTCTTTACAGCCCAATGCTGGCTCGCAAGGGGAATATGCAGGGCTACTCGTGATCCAGGCATATCATGAATCGAATGGTGAAGGGCATCGTCATATTTGCTTGATCCCGTCTTCGGCTCATGGCACAAATCCTGCATCAGCACAAATGGCGGGGATGGAAGTTGTGGTTGTTGCATGTGATCAAAATGGCAACGTTGATATTGCCGATTTAAAAGTTAAGGCTGATCAACACAGTAAAAATCTTGCCGCACTCATGATCACTTATCCAAGTACGCATGGTGTTTTTGAAGAAGGCATTAAAGAAATCTGTGATGTCATTCATCAACACGGCGGACAGGTTTACATTGATGGCGCCAATATGAATGCCCTCGTTGGTACAGCTGCACCAGGAAAATTTGGCGGCGATGTTAGCCATCTAAACTTACATAAAACATTTTGCATACCGCACGGTGGTGGTGGCCCAGGTGTTGGTCCTGTTGCGGTACGTAAGCATTTAGCAAAATTCCTGCCACACTCCTTTACGGCAGGTACAGCTACTGACTTATCCAATCCATTGATTCCGAGAATTAGTTCCGCGCCTTTTGGTTCGGCATCGATTCTACCCATTTCATGGATGTACATTGCCATGATGGGCTCTGAAGGACTTACTTCTGCGACCCAGGTAGCCATTCTTGCGGCAAATTACATTGCTAAGAAACTTTCCTCTTTTTACCCCGTTTTATACACTGGGGCTAAGGGACTAATCGCTCATGAATGCATTTTAGATTTACGTCCTCTACAAAAATTATCCGGCATCAGCAATGAAGATGTGGCAAAGCGTTTGATGGATTTTGGTTTTCATGCACCAACCATGAGCTTCCCGGTCCCAGGTACGCTCATGATTGAACCTACTGAAAGTGAGTCTAAAGCGGAACTAGATCGATTTATTGAAGCAATGGTATGCATTCGTGATGAAATTCAAGCCGTGATCGATGGCAAACTTGACCCTGTCAATAATCCATTAAAAAATGCGCCACACACAGCTGAAGTAATTATGAGCGACTCTTGGGATCGACCTTATAGTAGGGAACAGGGCGCATATCCAGTTAAACGGCTACGCGAGCGTAAATTCTGGCCTCCTGTTGGTCGAGCAGATAACGTTCATGGCGATCGAAATCTATTCTGCTCCTGCATTCCCATGTCTGACTATGAGACTGCATAATTAAAACGTTACAGGATCTCGCTCAATCGTTAATCGAACTGAGCGAGATTTTTTCTTATACCCTTCGGATAAATCTAAAATAATTTCTAAAGCTGTTTGTAATTGCGGACGCTGTTCAGCCTCTAGCAATATTTGCAGCCTTTCTTTTCCGGCAACTTTAGCCATTAAACGTGGAACGACGTCGTACACCTTAACGTCTTGAGGCCAATTAGCATGTTGTTGAGCATCAAACTTTATTTGATTCAGTAGCTCCAAGGCCACTTTTGCTTCACGGGCCTCACCAATCAATATGGCCTGATTTGAGTAGGGTGGCAACTGAGCGACCTCTCTTGATTTTGCGATAGTCGTTAAATAATCATCAATGACTTCCGCTCTTAACGCCTGATAAAGTTCATGCTCTGGCATTTCAGTTTGTATCAAGATTTGTGGGTTAACTGCTTTGCTACTTCGACCACTTCTTCCTGACACCTGAACCAGTTGGGCAAATAATTTTTCGGTAGATCGAAAATCCTGCGAATATAAACTCTTATCTGCCTCCAGAACAATGACCGTATCTACCCCATCAAAATCATGTCCTTTTGATAACATTTGTGTGCCGACAATAATGTGGGCATCTCCAGAATGTACTTGCTCAAATAGTTCTTGTGCACTTCCTTTTTTACGAGTGGCATCAGTGTCAATGCGAATAATATTTTTATTTGGATATAGTTCGTTTAGCCGATCTTCAATTCTTTGAGTGCCACTACCTAACACATCAATATCCTGGTTACCGCACTCTGGGCAGTGCTTCGGAATCCAAGAAACCAAACCACAATGGTGACAATGGAGCATTGATTTTGAATTGAGTGTATCTTTCTTATGCAACACTAAATAGGATGAACATTTAGGACAGTTGGATTTCCACCCGCAAGATTTACAAGTCAAGACAGGGGAATAACCTCGCCGATTAATAAATACGAGTGTTTGTAAATTTCGATCAAGTGTTTTTTGAATCGTATTTTTTACTTCTTCACTTAAGCCATACTCATCCACCTGTTTACGCTGTTTAGCGTCTTTCATATTGACCAAGACAATATTTGGTTTTTTCGCCCCAGGCTTTGCGCGTTGCTCAAGTTTTAATACGGTAATTTTTTGCTCTAGTGCTTTTTGCCATGTCTCGCATGATGGTGTGGCAGAAGTTAGTACCACTGGAATCTTTTGATCCGCTGCACGCCAAATTGCCAAATCGCGTGCCGAGTAACGAATACCTTCTTGCTGTTTATATGAACCATCATGCTCTTCATCTACAACGATAGCTTTGAGGTTTGGAATCGACGCCATAACGCTTAAGCGTGTACCGACAATTAATTTGGCCAACCCCATATGCGCTCTTGCCCATGCTCTTGCACGTTTAGCGCTTGTAACTTCGCTATGTAATACCGCCACTTCTTTTTCAGGGAACCTTTTAATTAGCTCCTCTTCTAATTGTGGTGTCAGATTTATTTCTGGCACTAATAACAAACACTGCGCATTATCGTCAGCTAAAACGCTTGATATCCACTCCAGATATACGGCGGTCTTTCCGCTGCCTGTAATACCTTTTAACAGCACCGCCTCAAATGATTTTTTACTCGATATATTTATGAGTTCTTTTACGGCGTGATCTTGTGCCTCATTAAGTTCGTACGCAACTATTGCCGCTTCATTCTTCTTAAGTGGAATTTCTTTATGAACATTCTTTTGTAGCGTTTTCCACTTCTGTACCGTCTTCCATTCCTTAGGGATGGAACTTAAAACCACCTCTCCAAGTGGTTTCAAATAATATTTACTTGCAAAGTTAAAAAGCCTTATTAAGCTAGCATCAATCGCCTCAATCGGGGCCACGCTTAATACGGGCTTTATTTCCCATGCGGGTGCTTCTTTAGGGTACTCTTTGATACCAACAACTATGCCCACGCTTGCTTTTTTACCGAACTCAAGCTCGACCAATTGCCCAACTGCTGGCTCTTTGCCTAATCGATCAATTTCCCAGACATAATCAAACCCCTTAAATAGGGGAACATCGAGGACAATTTCAACCAGCTTTTTATTCATAGTAAAAGAGCATACCTAAGGTATTACTTTAAATATTCTTTAAAGTCCTTTGGTATTTTTGTTATTTCTATTTTGTACCTTTACCTGTGGATAACCCTGTGGATTATTCGAATCCTAGTCGAATTCTTAACGTGATTTTAACTGCAACACCATTGTCAGCTTTTGTAAGCATTTTCTTATAACTCATATAAATCAATAGGTTATAGAGCACAATTAATTCTAATATTTGATTAAATCAACAATCCCTTGTAAGTTGGTAAATTTTGCACTTCTGTGCATAACTTTCCCTAAACTTTTAGGCTTTACCCTCTTTAGACGAGGCCTTTTAAGCTGCTTGACGTAATTTAGCAGAAATATCATGAGCCGTTTCCATCAAAACGCTCACATTTTCTGGAGGGGTAAATTGAGAAATCCCATGCCCTAAATTAAAAATATGTCCATCTAAAGAATGTAGATCAGGAGCAATTGGGGAAGTAAGTGCCAACTGATTAAATAATTGGGTAACTTCTCTTTGAATCGTTTCCGGGTTAGACATCAAGATCATGGGATCCAAGTTTCCCTGCAACGATACACTTCGCTTATTAGCTACTAATAACTCTCGTGCTTTTGCTAACGAATACGTCCAATCCATACCCAAAACATCTGCACCCGCATTTGACATTTCATCCAACCAAATACCGCCACCTTTTGTAAACATCAACACAGGTATGTCTTTATATGAAGGGTTTTGTCGAATGTGAGCAATTACTTTTTTCATTGCGCCCAGAGAATATTCAAGGTAATAGTTCGAAGGAAGCATACCGCCCCACGTGTCAAACAACATCACCGCTTGAGCTCCTGCATCTATCTGCAGGCTTAAATATTGAGCAACCGATTGAACATTAATGTCCAGAATTCTCTGCATCAAATCCGGGCGCTTATATAACAAGGTCTTTGTTTTTTGAAAGTCACTTGAACCGCCGCCTTCTACCATATAGCACGCCAGTGTCCATGGACTTCCTGAGAAGCCAATTAATGGTACTCGTTGCTTGCCATCTTGTATAAGTGCTCTTCTAATTTCTGAAACCGCATCAAAAACATATTTCAGTTGATCCATATCTGCCAACTGCAATTTGTTAATGGCATCTTCTGATTGAAGTGGTTTTGAAAATTTTGGCCCTTCACCAGCCTCAAAACTTAGGCCCAACCCCATCGCATCTGGAATTGTCAAAATATCAGAGAATAAGATTGCTGCATCCAATGGATATCGATCCAATGGTTGCAATGTCACTTCTGTAGCCAGGGTTGGATTTTTAGCTAACGCTAAAAAACTACCCGCGACTGATCTTGTTTTGTTGTACTCTGGAAGATATCGACCCGCCTGGCGCATTAGCCATACAGGGGTACGATCCGTTTTCTGGCGCTTACACGCACGTAGAAAACGGTCGTTTAAAAATCCTGCTGTTACCTCCGACATCCGGTAACTTTATTTCTTACGGAATTTAGCGATCGCAGCTAATTGTGCTGCCGCAACTGCAAATTCTGATTGTGCACGTGCAAAGTCAATGTCAGACTCACGATTAGCCATTGCTTCTTGTGCCAATCGTTTAGCTTCATTAGCTTTTGCTTCGTCAAGGTCATGACCACGAATTGCTGTATCTGCTAAAACAGTAACTCCATTTGGCTGAACCTCAAGAATCCCACCTGCCACGAACACAAACTCTTCGTCTCCATCCGCTTTTTCGATGCGAACTGCACCTGGACGAATACGAGTAATTAAAGGTGTGTGGCCAGGCAGAATACCCAACTCTCCACTCTCGCCAGGCAAAGCAACAAACTTTGCTTCGCCAGCGAAAATAGATTGTTCGGCACTGACTACGTCAACATGAATGGTAGACATATTATTTTCCTGAGCCTTTTGCTATTGGTTGCTTAAAGCTTCTTAGCTTTCTCAATCGCTTCATCGATTGAGCCAACCATATAGAACGCTTGCTCTGGCAAATGATCAAGTTCACCATCAACAATCATCTTGAAGCCACGAATTGTTTCTTTGAGCGGAACATATTTACCTGGAGAACCAGTAAACACTTCAGCAACGTGGAAAGGTTGTGACAAGAAACGTTGAATCTTACGAGCACGAGCAACAGCTTGCTTATCTTCAGGAGACAATTCGTCCATACCCAAAATCGCAATAATGTCACGCAACTCTTTATAACGTTGTAATGTAGTTTGTACGCCACGAGCAACATCGTAATGCTCTTGACCAACCACTTGTGGGTCGAGCTGACGGCTTGTTGAATCAAGTGGGTCAACCGCAGGATAGATACCCAAAGCAGCAATGTCACGCGACAAAACAACGGTTGAGTCTAAGTGCAAGAAGGTTGTAGCAGGCGATGGGTCTGTTAAGTCATCCGCTGGAACGTAAACCGCTTGAACTGAAGTGATTGATCCACGCGTAGTAGATGTAATGCGTTCTTGCATCGCACCCATTTCAGTAGCCAAAGTGGGCTGGTAACCTACGGCGCTAGGCATACGACCTAACAACGCAGATACCTCAGAACCAGCTTGGGTGAAACGGAAGATATTGTCGATAAAGAACAGAATGTCTTTTCCTGCACCTGTTCCATCGCCATCACGGAAGTATTCAGCCACCGACAAACCGCTCAAGGCAACCCTTGCGCGTGCACCTGGAGGCTCATTCATTTGACCAAACACCAATGTAGCTTGACTGTTTTTCAAGTCTTCCATATTTACGGTTTCCAAATCCCATCCACCGCTTTCCATGCTGTGTTTGAAAGCTTCACCATATTTAATAACGCCAGATTCAATCATCTCGCGCAACAAATCGTTTCCTTCACGGGTTCTTTCACCTACAC
>CAYFKO010000023.1:0-17635 GCA_964343765.1 uncultured Polynucleobacter sp.
TCGATGTTGAGTTTGAAGTTGAAAGCTACTTACGCCACCAAGGTGAAAAATTTGCCGACTACTTTGATGCGAATACCTATTTATTAATTACCCGTGCGCTTGATTACTTTGATCCCGCAAAAAACTGTAACGATGATCTTTCTGTTGCCCTTGCTAAGGCGCAAGCTAAATTTTTAGTGGTAAGTTTTACGACCGATTGGCGCTTTGCGCCAAACCGTAGTCGTGAAATTGTCAAAGCCTTGTTGGACAATAAGCAAGAAGTGGCCTATGCAGAAATTGATGCCCCACATGGTCATGATGCTTTCTTATTAGATGATTTGAGATATCACGGTGTTGTGGGGGCGTATTTTTCAAAAATCGCTCAGGAGTTGCAATGATCAATAAATCTGTGCGATCTGATTTCGAGGCGATAGCTAATTGGATAGAACCCAATTCCACCTTGTTGGACTTGGGTTGTGGAGATGGTGCATTTTTAGAATTCATTCGCGCAAAGCGCTCTGCAAAAACCTATGGTGTCGAAATATCTGATGCAAGTGTGTTGGCTTGCGTTGAAAAGGGTCTAAACGTTATTCAGCAAGATTTAGAAGGTGGCTTAGCACTTTTTAAAAATAAGAGTTTTGATACTGTTGTGTTATCACAAACCTTGCAAACGATACATGAGACAGAGGCGATTCTGAGTGAGGTGGCTCGGGTTGGAAAGCAATGTGTTGTGTCGTTCCCTAATTTTGCGCATTGGTCACATCGCCTGGCGGTTTTAAAAGGACGTATGCCGGTCTCAAAATCGTTACCATATGATTGGTATAACACACCGAATGTGCGTGTTTTAACGATTGCAGATTTCGAGGCGCTTGCTAGCAATTTAGGAATTAATATTCTTGGTCGAGTGGTGTTGCACGAAGGTAAAGAAGTGACTTGGGGTGCCAATTTGTTCGGCAGTCTTGCGATTTATCGTTTTCGTGGCGCTTAATTCCGATGACCGTGTCGACGTCAGAGACAGATTCAAAATCTTCACCCGCTCCTAAAGGTTTAGCTGTATTAAAAGTCTATTTAGAGTGGCCAAGTCTTCGCATGCTTTTCTTGGGTTTTTCAGCTGGATTGCCTTTGTTGCTTGTTTTAGGCACTTTGGGTTTTTGGTTGCGAGAAGCCGGAATAGATAGAACGACTATCGGCTATCTTTCTTGGGTGGGTTTAATTTATGCATTTAAATGGACTTGGGCACCTTTTGTTGATCGTCTTCCCATTCCAATCTTGAGCAAGGTGCTTGGACGAAGGCGTGCTTGGTTATTGTTTGCCCAATTAATCATCATCATCGCTTTGCTTGGTATGTCGTTAAGTGATCCATCACTTTCTATTGAAAGGGTGGTGTGGTGTGCTCTGGCGGTTGCTTTTGGTTCGGCAACTCAAGATGTGGCTCTTGATGCGTTTCGCATTGAATCAGTTGAAGCGAGTAAGCAGGGCGCATTAGCGGCCGCCTATCAAACTGGCTATCGCCTAGCGATGATTTGGGCAGGAGCTGGGGTTTTATGGATTGCGGCGCGCGCAGAGGTTATAAGTAATCAATACGACGCAAGGGCTTGGCAACTTGCCTACCTGTGCATGGCGATTTCAATGAGTGTTGGGGTTATAACCGTTTTGCTTTCAACGGAACCCAAAAAAATTGAATTACCTAAAGCTAGAAATGTTCTAGAGTGGTTGCGTGAAGTTTTGATTGATCCGTTTGCCGACTTTATCAAGAGGCATCAATGGCATGCAGTGTTAATACTTGCACTGATCGCCGTTTATCGAATTAGCGATGTCGTGATGGGCATTATGGCTAATCCATTTTATGTAGATATGGGCTATACCAAAGATGAGGTTGCTGCCGTCACCAAAGTATTTGGTGTGGTTATGACTTTGCTTGGCGCATTCATTGGGGGTGGACTGACGATGCGCTTTGGTGTTTTGCGAGTATTGATGTTAGGTGCAATTCTGTCGGCTGCTAGTAATTTATTGTTCTCTTGGCTTGGAACGCGTGGCCATGATTTGACCGGCTTAATTTTTGTTATTTCTGCCGATAATTTAAGTTCTGGTATTGCATCAGCTGCTTTTATTGCCTACTTGTCATCGCTCACTAATATTTCGTACTCAGCCACTCAATATGCGTTGTTTAGTTCAATGATGCTTTTGGCCCCGAAATGGTTAGCAGGATTTTCGGGGGTTTTTGTCGATGCCTATGGTTATCAACAGTTCTTTTTAGCAACCGCGTTGCTTGGGTTGCCAGTCCTAGTTTTGGTTTGGTTGGTCTCTCGGTTGAATAAGTAAGTTTATAAATCGAAATCGTAATTAATAATCAAGGGCGCGTGATCTGAAAATTTTTCATCTTTATAGATGAGAGCAGTGTTAGCGCTTTTAGCAAGTTCAGGCGTTGCAATTTGATAGTCAATCCGCCACCCCACATTTTTAGCATAGGCTTGGCCTCGTTGACTCCACCAGGTATAACACTCGTCAGTAGTGTTTGGTTCAACATGTCGATAGACATCCACAAAGCCCGTGTTATCAAAGAGCTTGGTTAGCCACTCACGTTCTTCTGGAAGGAAGCCAGAGTTTTTAATATTCCCTTTCCAGTTTTTTAAATCAGCTTCTTTATGTGCAATATTGATATCGCCACAAAGCAAAATATGTTTGTGAGAAGACTTTAATTTTTCGAGGTGGGGATGGAATTCATCCAGAAATCGAAATTTTGCTTCTTGGCGATCTTCTGAACTTGAACCCGACGGAAAATACGCAGAAATAATTAAGGTGTCACCAAATCTTGCGGCAGTGTATCGACCTTCAGCATCAAACTCGGGACTTCCAAATCCAATTTGAACGTCATCAGGCATTTTTTTATAGTAGAGCCCCGTTCCGCTATAGCCTTTTTTCTCAGCATAATGAAAGCTGCCTTTGTAATTACCCGGGGTTAAATAGGACGCATCCAAGTCTGCTTCTTGAGCTTTTAGTTCCTGAAGACATACAATGTCAGCATCCTGCTGATTAAGCCACTCAAAAAACCCTTTTTTGGCGGCGGAACGGATTCCGTTCAAATTGGCGCTTATGATTTTTAACATGACAACTATGACATCCAATCAATCAAACTTTATTCAATTTGCCCTAGACGCAAAAGTACTTTCTTTTGGTGAGTTTAAGACAAAGGCTGGAAGATTATCACCTTATTTTTTTAATGCTGGGGACTTTAATGATGGTGCAAAACTGGGGGCCCTTGGAAAGTTTTATGCGCAAGCGCTAAGTAATGCAAATATTCAATATGACATGTTGTTTGGCCCGGCATACAAAGGCATTACCTTGGCTTCTGCAACTGCGGTAGCTTTAGCGGATAAGGGACGAAATGTTTCTTTTGCCTATAACCGTAAAGAAGCAAAAGATCATGGCGAGGGCGGAACTTTGGTTGGCGCCAAATTGAAAGGAAATGTAGTCATTATTGATGACGTTATTTCTGCAGGAACCTCTGTGCGTGAATCTGTGGAAATGATTAAACAAGCAGGAGCAACGCCTTGCGCAGTTTTAATTGCGCTAGATCGTATGGAGCGTTCCGGAACAGATACAGCTATTGGTGAACAATCGGCAGTTCAGGCTGTTGAAAAAGAATTTGGAATCCCGGTCATTGCTATTGCTAACCTTCGTGATTTGTTGACCTTCCTAAATCAAACAAAAGACTCAACCTTGCAGGAATTTCTGCCTGCGGTTCAAGCGTATCGAGAAAAGTACGGTGTTTAAGTATTTATTAAATCGAGGGTAAATCGATTTCACCCTCGAAGACTGATTGCGCTGGCCCGGTCATCATGACTGGCGCGCTTTCTCCTTGGGTTGTGAAGTCCCAGGCAATCGTAAGATCGCCGCCATGGGTATGAACTAGCACTGGCGAATCTAGAAGGTTCCGTTTAATGCCTGCCACAACGGCAGCACAGGCTCCAGTGCCGCAAGCAAGTGTTTCTCCTGCGCCACGTTCAAAAACACGTAATTTAATTTCGTTGCGATTAACAATTTGCATAAATCCCGCATTCACTTTCTTTGGAAAGTGTGGATGCGCCTCGATTTGGGGGCCTTCTAATTCGACAGAATGTTGCTCCGTATCGCTAACAACTTGAACGGCGTGTGGATTACCCATTGAAACAGCAGAGACCCAAACGGAATGACCTTTCAGAGGAAGTGCAAACAGCGTATCACGACCTTCTACTTTGGTTTCCAGTTGATTAGGATTGAATGGAATATTCGACGTATCAAATATTGGCGCACCCATATTGACGGTAACTTGGCCATTCTCATTTTCAGTAAGCGTCAATGTTGTGTGAGCGACTTCAACTCGAATGGTTTTTTTGGAGGTCATGTTTTGCTCGCGCACAAAGCGAACAAAACAACGTGAGCCATTGCCGCATTGTTCAACTTCAGAACCATCATTGTTGATAATGCGATAGCGAAAATCTGCAGTTTGTCCTTGGGGTTTTTCTACAATCAAAATTTGATCAGCGCCGACGCCAAATTGGCGATGTGCTAAAAATTTCCATTGTGCCGTCGTAATGGACGATAAGTCTTGATCAATGCCATTAAGAACGACAAAGTCGTTTCCAGCACCATGCATCTTTGTAAATTTGATTCTCATACGCTCAATATACTCTGGCTTGCCCTTCGGGGCGATTTTTAAATCGTTTATGAACCCAATAATACTCAGGTGGATTTTTTAAAATTTGTTGCTCAAAGAAATGGTTCATCCGAGTGGTGTCATCAACAATATTGTCGCTAGGAAAATTTTCCCAGGGATTGCCAATTCGACAGGTATATGTTTTGCCATCAGGATTTAGGGTGGTGACAACTGGACATACTTGTGCCTTGCCTAATTGAGCCAAGCGCGAGATCGAGGTTACGGTGCATGTTGGCACGCCAAAGAAGGGAACAAATACTGAATCCTGTAGACCTAAATCCATGTCGGGAGAAAGTAATACGAAGCTGCCATTACGTATTTCGCGAAGAAGTTCGCGTGTGCTATGAAGCCTCAATAACATTCGCGCACCAAATCGCTCGCGCCAAGATTTGATTTTCTGATCGAAGAAATGATTTTTCATTCGAACATAGAGGGTAATTGGGTTCTTGATGCCTTTATCGCGAAGATAAATTGAAAGTCCAATCAGGCCTGCCTCGATGCCAATCATATGCATGCCAACAAAGACGCGTGGCTGCCCATCGTTAAGATCAACCGTTGACTCAACTTTAATAAGCTGGCGAATTGTGTTTTCAGAGCCCATCCATAAATGACCTCGCTCACCTAAACTTTTACCCAGTAATTTCCAATGGTCTTTAGCTAGATTTTTTAATTCTCGATCGGATAAATTGGGAAAACAAAGGCGAAGATTGATCAGTACAACTTTGTTGCGCTCAATCGGTAAATGGTAGGCTAATAGGCCGATTAATTTTCCAAAGCCGATAGCCCAAGAGATAGGAACAATTGCGAGCAGTCCAATGAATCCTAGGCCTAGGTAATTTAATAAGCGGGTCATGACTTATTCCTTGGGCGGCAATTCGGCGCCGGCAGGATGTTTGTAGCGGTTATATCCCCACAAATATTGATGAGGATTTGAGGTGATTACTTTTTCAAGTTCTCGATTCAGTTGAGTCGCGGCCTCAAGTGCTTCATCAGAAAAGTGTTCGGCCATGCGATGAATGTTGATTTCCCAACCATCACCTCGACCTAAGCGTTTGGCAGTCATAAACAGTGTGGGGACATTATTTCTTCGAGCAATCTTGGCGGGAAGAACAACGGTATAGGCAAACTTGCCAAAAAATTTTGCCCAGATACCATCACCCACGCCTGGTACTTGGTCAGGAAGCATAGCGACGACTTCATTTTTTTGTAGTGCTCGAGCAATATGACGAACACCTTGCATATTAGCTGGGACGAAATTCATGTTTGGGTGCGCCCGACCTTCTTCAATTAGTTCATTAAGCCAAGGTTGTTTGGCGGGCTTGTAAAGAATAGTTGCCGGAAAATGAAGTGCCAAAATTCTAGGGATGATTTCGAAAGCGCCAATATGGGGTGTTAAGAGAAGCAGTCCTTTTCCTTCTTGAAGAGCTGACTCGACTAATTCCCAGTCATTTACCCTTGTCATTGATAGGGCTTTTTGGTGATTATTCCAAATCCACAGGCTATCACTGAGCATCAAACCTGCGTTTTTTGCAGCCAGCCAGGGCTCTGGCCGGAATCCGTAAAGTTTGGCAGCATTCAAGAGATGTTCGTTCAGAAGCTGGCGATAGCGTTTAGAGCCAACATAAGCAAGCATCCCTAGAAAAACACCCAAGCGTTGAATGTTTTTAAGCGATAGACGACCTAGAGATTTAATGATGAAAGCTAGCACTAAATAGTTTTAAAAATAAGAATTATTTTGAACGTGATCGTTTGAATATATCGTCAATTAAGGCTTGATTATAAGGAGGTCTTGGTTGAATTCTGGCGTGAAGACTAAGATTAAAGAAATGCTGGCATTAGGGAAACTACTTAATTAAACATTCTTGACTTTAAATGCCTTAAGCGTAGATTATTGTCTGACAATATGTTGGAAAAAATATCGTCCTTATTGAGGAACGATAAATAAATAAACAATAAAACCAAGGAGATAACAATGAAGCTCAAAAAGACATTATTGGCTAGCTTAATTGCTGGAGTAGTGGTTTCAGGTGCGCATGCACAAGCGCCAGCCCCTGCTGAAGTAAAAATTGGCGTAGTCACATTCTTGTCAGGTCCGGTAGCCGCACCGTTTGGTGTTCCAGCTCGCAATGCTGCTGAGGTGTTGATTGAGCAATTTAATGCAGGCACAGCGCCAGCGCCATACAACAAAAAAGGTTTTGGTGGCGCCCCAGTGAAAATGGTTTTAATTGATGAAGCTGGAAGCCCAACCAGCGTCGTAACTGAATACCGTAACTTGGTGCAGCGAGAAAAAGTAGATATGGTCGTTGGCTACGTTTCAAGCGGTAACTGTTTAGCAGTTGCTCCAGTTGCTGAAGAATTAAAAGCAGTCACAATGTTCTTCGACTGCGGCACTCCACGTATTTTTGAAGAAGCGCCAAAAAATTATGTGTTCCGTGCAGTGAACCATGCAACAGCGGATAGCGTTGGTGCAGCGTTGTATCTCAAAGCGACTAAGCCTGGCATTAAAACTTATGCAGGTATTAATCAAAACTATGCTTGGGGACAAGATTCATGGAATGACTTCGATGCAACAATGAAGTTGTTCTATCCAAATGCAACTGTGACGACTTCACAAATGCCAAAACTCTTTGCCGGTCAATATAGCTCTGAGATTTCTGCATTGATGTCAAATAAAGCCGAAGTCATTCATACAAGCTTCTACGGAGGAGACCTCGAGGCGTTCATTCTGCAATCTGTACCACGCGGCTTAAATAAACAAAGCCAAGTTCTCATGACTGCTGGTGAGCCTGCAATGTTCCGCTTAGCAAACAAGATTCCAGATGGAACAATTATTGGAGCACGCGGACCATATGGTGTATTGGCGCCTAAATCAGCATTAAACGACTGGTATCGAAATGTATTTATGGATCGCTACAACACGCCTCCAAACTACACTTCTTATCAAATGACACACTCCATCATGGCAGCTAAATTGGCTTACGAAAAAGCAATGGATGCTAATGGTGGCAAGAAGCCAACTGCAGAGCAACTCGCTGCAGCAATCAAAGGCATGACATATGAAGGCCCAGGCGGTGTTCATAAATTTGCCCTCAATAATGGTCATCAAGCAATTTCTGAGACTGCTTACGGTAAAACGAAGTTAGTTGGCGGAAAAATGACGATTGTAGATATCAAACGCTTCCCAGCTGAGCAAGTAATGCCACCAGATGGCGTTAAGAGCTCCGACTGGATTGCAAGCGGCTTTAAGAAAAAATAATTAATTGATTATCTAACCATGGGCGATGCGTATGCATCGCCCTTGAGGTATTTACTATGTCTGAATTAATGGTGGTTCTTGTCGATGGAATCAACTATTCGTCTTGGTTGTTTCTTTCGGCGGTCGGACTAACGCTTGTATATGGCGTTATGAAGATTGTTAATGTCGCACATGGAAGCTTTTATGCGCTCGGTGCGTATGTTGCGGCAAGTGTGGTTGGCTTTTGGTTTACTAATCAATTGCCGCCTTATCTTTCCTACGCGGCTTTGTTGGTCGCTGCAATTATTGCGGGCTTTGTAGTTGGCCCAATTTTGGAAAGATGTTTGCTGCGTTATCAATATGAAAAGGATGAAGTGGTCATCTTATTGATCACGTATGCTTTATTTTTAATTTTGGAAGATGTTCTAAAAATGATTTGGGGCATTGATCCTTATTACATCTCTGAGCCTTATGAATTGTTGGGTAACTTCACGATTGGTGAAATGACGTATCCAAATTATTATCTGTTGATGCTTTCGTTGGCACTTGTTGTTGGATTTGGACTTTTGTTTGTATTACAAAAAACGAAGTTTGGAAGACTATTAGTGAGCGTTATTCATGATCGTGAAATCAGCGCAGCAATGGGTATTAACGTCGGGAAAATATTTGCATTAACTTTTGGTGTTGGATGTTCGCTTGCAGCAATCGCGGGCGCCTTTACAGCGCCAACAATTTCAGTTGTTCCGGGATTGGGCGTTGAGGTAATCGTTCTTTCATTTGCTGTAGTAGTGACTGGCGGGTTAGGCAGTTTGCCAGGTGTTGCTTTAGCAGCCATCATCATGGGAATTGTGCGCGCTATTTGTGTGCATTTTGCCCCTCAGTTGGAGTTGTTCATCATTTTCAGTGTGATGGCGCTTGTGTTGGCATTCCGGCCACGTGGCCTCTTTAGTTTGGCGGAGGCGAGAAAAATATGAGTTTCGATAAAGTGGTTGTAAGGTTCGCGCTTGTCTTATTGGCCTTGGTGATTGCCTCGCCAGTTTTGCCGCAGTGGGCACTTTTTATCATTACGATTGCAGCGTGTAATGGATTGGTTGCGCTTGGCTTAATGTTATTTATGAGGCTAGGTCTCATATCTTTTGGGCAGGCATTATTTTTCTGTGCAGGCGGTTACGTCACCGGCATGTTAAGTATGTTGCTTAAAGTCAGTGATATTTTTGTCCTGATGTTTGCCAGCGCCATTGTTTCTGGATTCTTGGCCTATATCCTAGGATTTTTATTATCAAAGTATCGAGCAATTTTCTTTGGACTATTGTCGATGGCCTTTTCAATGATCCTATACGGCTTGCTTGTTAAAACAGAAGCTTTGGGATCTACGGATGGATTCAATGTTCCTGCTGTATCGATATTAGGTTGGATGCCAGAACCAGATATGGTTAGAACAGCCATCTTAGGAATTGCATCCCTAACGATTGTGGTGGCACTTGGTTTTGTGAATGGGCTTATAAAAAGTCCACGAGGACTCTTGTTGACCGCAGTGCGTGATAACGAGATCCGTGCAGAGTACATGGGAGCTTCAGCAAGAAAAACCATTCATCTGATTTATGTCATTGCAGGAGTGCTAGCAGGTCTAGGAGGTTCCTTGACAGCAGTTGCTGTGGGGCATATAGATCCAACGATGGCCTTTTGGACCACCTCAGGCGAATTTATTTTCATTACGATTTTAGGTGGCATTGGAAGCGTGTTGGCGCCTTTTATTGGAGCATTAATTTTCGGGATTATTTATACCGTTGCTTTTGCTAATTCACCAAATACTTGGCAGATGATGATTGGTCTAGCCTTGATTATTGTGATTTTGTTGTTGCCTAATGGATTGTGGTCTCTAGGCGCAAGACTGAGAGGGCAGAAACAATGAGTAATATTATTCTTCATGCCAATGGTTTGAACAAATCCTTTGGCGCAGTAACTGCTGCTTCTGATATTAATGTGGCAGTTGAAGCAGGTTCTTGTATTGGATTAATTGGCACAAATGGTGCCGGTAAAACAACCTTTGTGAATATGATTACCGGCTATTTAAAGCCAGATAGTGGGGTAATCGAATTTGAAGGTAAAAATATTACCCAATTAAAGCCTCGAGAAATTACGCAATTAGGGATTTGTCGTTCTTTCCAAATTCCGCAGCTATATAACTCACTTACTGCATTAGAAAATCTTGAAGTAAGTTATGGAATTGTTTCATTGTTGGCGAATAAGCAAAGCTTATTTACCAATACCAATAAGCCAATTCCTGGCTACGATAAAACGATTCGTACACTAGCAGAGGAATCATTAGAGAAGTTTGGTTTGACTGCTTATCGCGACAAAGTGACGCGGGTATTGCCAGGCGGTGTTAGGAAATTGCTTGATATTGCAATGGCTATGGCGGTTAGACCCAAAATTCTTTTGTTAGATGAGCCGACTAGTGGTGTTTCTACCGAAGAAAAATTTGGGATCATGGAAATGGTGATGAATGCTGTTCGTCAAGGCGGCACGACAGTCTTATTTGTTGAGCATGATATGGAAATCGTGAGCAAACATGCTGAGCGTGTTCTTGCTTTCTACGAAGGCAAAATTATTGCCGATGAAAAACCAGAATTGGCATTAAAGGATCCACGTGTGCTGAAATACATTGTGGGCGAGAGCCATGGAAAAGCCATTGCAGGAGCTCACTAATATGTTGAAAATTTCTAACTTAAATGTATCGATCGGTTCAGTTGATATTCTGCGTAATGTTTCATTTGAGCTTGAAACAGGTTCGATGGCAGGTTTGGTCGGGCGCAATGGCGCGGGCAAGACAACGCTGATTAAAAGCATCATGGGCTTGCTCAAAGTGTCCTCTGGATCAATTGATTTTGATGGTGCCAATTTAGTTACAACCCCTGTCAATTTACGTAATCAATTGGGTGTTGGTTATATGCCAGAGGATCGACGTCTTATCCCGGATTTAACGGTAGAAGAAAATATCCTAGTTCCGGTTTGGGCGAATAAATCCCCTAATTCAATGGAGCGTTTGGAGTATGTATACGGTTTGATTCCTGAGTTACGAGAATTCGCGCCACGTCGTGGTTTGCAGTTGTCAGGGGGTCAACAGAAGCTGGTGGCTCTCGGGCGCGCCTTGATGATTGGCACAAAATTACTCCTGTTAGATGAACCATTTGAGGGTGTAGCACCCGCGTTAGCACAACGTTTGGCAGACGTTATTAGCCAGCTCAAATCAGAGGGTATGTCGGTTATTTTCTCCGAATCAGATTTGCAATATTCTCGCCATTTAGTGCAAAAAGTATTTGCAATTGACCGGGGTCAACTCGTCCAAGAATCTATCTAATTGATTTATCGCTAAGAGAGCTAGCCAAGAATTTTCTTGGTATGCTCTCCGAGCAGCGGGGAATTTAAATTCTCATCTTGACGTCGTAAGCTATCCACAATTGGAATAGGCAATGCCATCATTTGGCCATTTTTGTAGTCAATTGATCGATTAAAAATTCCCCGACTTGCAAAATGCTTGGATTGAAGTGCTTCGTCAAATGTTTTTACGATGACTGTACAAACATCATGGCCAGAAAAAATGGACTCCCATTGAGCCGCAGTTTTTTTCAAGATAATTTGTGCAATAGCATCAGTGGCAATTTTTGCTGAGCATGAAGCTTCACGGTAAATCGGGTCTAGCTGAATTAGATCGCAGAAATTGTTCCAAAATTTATCTTCGAGTGGAGCCGCTGCCAAGAAGCGACCATCGCTCGTCTTATATATTTGATATCGAGGAGTGCCGCCAGTTACCAGGCTTGAAGATGTTGAGGGTGATTTACCGTTGAGTTGTTGTTCGGCAATTACCCAATACATGAATGTAAAAAGGTTATCGCTCATGGAGATGTCTAGAAACGAGCCTTCACCGGTTAACTCTCGTTGACGCAAAGCAAGCAAGATATTGCTAAAGGCTGGGTAAGCGCCCCCAGCAATATCAGCAATCAGGGCCGGTGGTAGAGCTGGATGACCATTTGAATCGGATACAAGAGAAAGCATCCCTGTTTGAGCAACATAATTTAAATCATGTGCGGCCACTAATGCATCAGGGCCTGTTTGCCCAAAGCCAGTAATAGCGCAATAAATAATTCTTGGATTAATTGCTTTTAGAGCTTCATATCCAAGTCCAAGGCGATCCATAACGCCGGGTCTAAATTGCTCAAGGATGACATCGCATTCTTGGATTAATGGCGTTAATTTAGCAATGACAGCAGGATCTTTTAGGTCAACGGCAATACTTTGCTTCCCGCGATTGAGTATCACAAAGTTACCACTATCTTCCCCGGCTTTAGGAACATAACTTCGCATCTCATCCCCGCCTTGAGGACGTTCGACTTTAATTACTTCAGCGCCCGATTCGGCCAAGAGAAGGGAACACACGGGGCCAGGTAAGAGCGTACTAAAGTCGAGAACCTTGATTCCTTGTAAAGGCAGTGGACGAGAAAGGGATTTAGTCATGAGCGATGATTTTTAATGTCACGAGCAACTAATGCACGACGTGCTGGATAGAAACCAGGATTGCCCAAGGCTTCAAAGAGAGCCATGCTAATGTGGGCGTGATTAGCTAAGCCGCTTCGATGAAGCATTGCCAAAGGACCCTCTGGGTAGCCAAGGCCTAACTTAAGAGTTTTATCCATGTCTTCGGCAGAGGCTAGGCCATCATCAAGACGGCGAAGAACTGAATTTAAATATGGACGAATTAAACGATCCACAATACGTCCTGGAGTGTCCGCACAAACTGCCACCACAAGCTCAATTGACTCAAAAAATGTTTTAGCAATCTCAATCGATTGAGAGAACGTATTTTTTTGCTTAACCAGTTCAATTAATTTGGTCGCAGGATCATCTCCCATTTTGTAACGAGCAAATCCTAAAACATTAGAGCCCTCTTCGCCTAACTCTTCGCCTGTATGAACTCCAAGACATTCGGTATCTAATTCAAGAAGAACGGCTTTATAGTTTGAGGCGTCTTTAATTTTCTTGAAGGCATTGTGCACATCACTTCCGATGATTAGCAAAATCTCACCGGACTCATTTGAGTTTAAGTTAAATTCTGCAAGATTCGGAAATGAACGACTTTTGCCGGTATCAATAATTTTTACGTTAGACATACTTAGGCTCCAAACATTTTTGAATCGTTATAAGTGAAAAAGCCTTTACCCGATTTTTTGCCTAGATGCCCAGCGGCAATCATACGGCGCACGAGTGGTGGGCATGCTGCATCAGGCTCATGAGTTAGGCCGTGCATGGCTAAACACAGTAAGCGTTGAGTATCCATGCCAACTAAATCTAAGAGTTGCATAGGCCCCATGGCATAACCAAGTGCTGTTTTGATTGCTTTATCAATATCTTCTGGTTCAGCAATGCCTGCCTCAACCATCCGAATTGCATTGTTATTAAATGGGATAAGAAAGTAATTAAGTACGAACCCTGGGGTATCTTGAGTTTTAACAGGAGACTGGCCTAGATCTAAACAAAACTGCCACGCACTACTAAATGTTTCAGGTGTTGTATTGAGTCCAGGAGACATTTCAACTAACTTCATTAATTGAGCTGGCAAGCAAAAATGCATGCCAACGAATCGGTCGTCTCGCCCACTACCACCAGCAATCTCAGTAATCGAGATAGTAGAGGTGTTAGAAGCAAAAAGGGTGTCTGGTTTGCAAATCGTATTTAGTTTTGAAAATAAATCATGTTTGACTTGTAAATCTTCAAAAATTGCCTCAATCACAATATCGCATTCAGCTAAGTCGTTGATGTTGCCAGTGGTTTTGAATCGCCCCAAAGTCGGATCCAAATCTTCAGGCTTCATCTTGCCGCGTGCAACGGATTTTTCAAAGAAGTCTCTACTTTGTTTGCTTAGATTCTCTAAATTTTTCGGGTTAGTGTCATAAACGATGGTTTTAAAACCAGCTCGCGCAGCAACAATGGCAATTCCTGCCCCCATGGTGCCACTACCAGCAACTCCAACGGTCTTAATGGAACTCATATGTATCCTTATTTCTGAATAAAGTGTCTACCAACTAGTTGGCGATGAACTTGATTGGTGCCTTCCCAAATTTGGGTAATTTTTGCATCGCGCATCAGGCGCTCAGCTCGATAGTCTTGGCAGTAACCATACCCGCCAAACAAACCGACAACATCGGTTGTGATTCGCATTGCCGCATCAGTTGCGCGATATTTAAGTATCGAAGCTTCAATGCCGAAATCAGTCCCACCGTTATCAACAAGTTTGCCAATCGACCATAAGAGATTCTCGCAAAGTAATAGTTCGCTGGCCAAATCGGCTAATTGAAATTGAATGCCTTGGAATTCAATAATTTTTTTCCCAGACTGTTTGCGTTGGTTAATGTAATCAACACCATCTTCAAGAGATGCGCGAGCAATACCCAGAGCATGAGCTGCTACGCTTGGTCTTGATTTATTGAGTGATGACAAAAGAATTTTTAAGCCATCACCTGGATTTAGAAGTAAATTTGATTTTGGAACGCGACAGTTATCAAAGGAGATGGCCGCTGTACTTGCTGCTCTATGCCCCATCTTCTTCTCAACGCCTAGAACAGAAAAACCCGGCGTTCCTTTTTCAAACACAATCGCTGAAATAGCCTCTTTTGAACCTTCAATTTCAGACCATTTACCAAAAAGTAGATAGAGGTCAGCCACATCGCCGTTAGAGATAAAAATCTTGCTGCCATTAACAATGATGTCATCACCATCGGGTGTGAAGCTTAATTTCATACCAGTGGCATCAGAGCCGGCGTGTGGTTCTGTAATTGCTAAGGATGCAATGCCGCCTGCCGCAATTCGTGGCAATAAACGTTGCTTTTGTTCTTCATTTCCAAAGTCAATGAGAGGTTTCATTGCATGGAAATTAGTTGCCCAAATAATGCCGGTTGATGCACAAGCTTTACTAATTTCACGAACGCACGCTAGGTATGCTGAATATGAGAGTTGGGCGCCACCGTAAGCCTCAGGGACAAACATGGCATTTAAGCCGAGTTCATTAATGGCTTTTATGTTTTCCCAAGGAAATTCTTTACTCTCATCAAATCGAGAAGCATTAGGTGCAATGATATTGCGGCATACGTCTTTGACGCTATCTAAGAGCTGACGTTCTTCATTTGTTAGTGAGATTGATTCGTCGAGTCGATCAAAAATAGTCATGGGATTTCTCAGTTAATGTGCGATAGCATGTGCGCCGTCGATATAAATGGTTTCGCCGCTTAAGAAGGACATTTCATCTCTAGCGATTGAAGCCACTAATGCTGCAACTTCTGCAGGAGTTCCAGGAGTTTTACGCGGAATGCGTTTTGCTAAAAATTCACCAAGCGGACCTTGCATCGCCTCTGCATTTAATTCGGTGGCGATATACCCTGGGGCAACATCCATCACACGAATACCCTTTGACGCCCATTCAACGGCGAGGCATCGAGTGATGGCGCCAACCGCTGCTTTTGAGGCGCAGTAAGCTAAATTACTTTTTACACCCATTTTGTCAAAAAATGAGCCAATATTGACGATAACGCTAGAGGGCTGTTGAATAAGGTGAGGAAACGCTTCTCGGCAACTGACAAATACGGCTTTTGCATTGGTTGACATCACATCGTCCCACATCTCATTTTTCATAAGATGCGATTTTTCTTCTTTATGAATGCCAGCATTATTGATAAGGCCGTCTAAGCGTCCAGTTTGTTTAACTAGGTTGCTAAATGCTTCTGCCAATGATTTTTCTGAATTGACATCACATGCAATGGAGATGACTCGGTCTTTAAGTTCATCAGTTAAGCTGTGATCTTCAACCCCGTTACCTTTTCGAGTTAGACAACCAACGATCCAGCCATCAATGGCTAGGCGTTTTACAATGGCAGCGCCAATGCCACGACTTCCTCCGGTTACAGCAATAACTTTCCCGTGCTTTTCTAGCATTTGCATTATTGATCCTTGAATATTGGTTTGCGTTTTTCTACGAAAGCATTCATACCTTCATTCGCATCATTTAATGAATATGCAAGAGTGGATAGATCTGCTTCCAAGTTAAAACCTTCATGAAGGCTTACATCTCCCGCCCGACGAATAGCTGTCCGAGCGTATCCAAGAACGGGTAAGCTGTAAGACGTGAATGTTTTACAAAAATCAAGGGTGCTTTGAAGTGAATTCTCCGTATCAATTACTTGATTCAAAATCCCATATTGAAGTGCAGTTTGTGCATCAATTGTTTTGCCTGTCAATATCATCTCATTGGCACGCGTCTCGCCAATAACTCGGGTTAATCGTTGTGTTCCGCCGTATCCCGGAATTAAGCCAAGTTTAATTTCAGGAAGTCCCATTTTGGCATTAGGAGTGGCAAGGCGAAATGTACAAGCAAGTGCTAGTTCCAAACCTCCACCAAATGCAAAACCATTCATTAGAGCCACCGAAGGCATTGGTAAGTCTTCCAGTTTGGCAAAGACACGTTGGCCAAGTTCGGCCCCACGTTTTTGTTCAACCCGGCTTCGGCCCATTAACTCTTTAATATCTGCCCCAGCACAAAAAGCTTTATCTCCAGCTCCTGTAACAATGAGTGCTCGCGCATTTGACTTGGCAGCTTCATCAAATAATTCTGAAAGTTTGCGAATGATGTCAAATGACAAAGCATTTAATGCTTCAGGGCGATCAAGGGTAAGTAGTAAACAATCATCTATTTGTTTTAAATGTGGATACATAGTATTAATTTTTTGGTTCTATAAATCGAACGGGGGTTAGTTGAATTTTTCCGGCTTTATGAAGCTCTTGTATTTCACGCTTAAGAATTTTGCCGCTAGCGGTTAGTGGAAATGATTCAAAAATCGCAAAGAACTCAGGCATGTCGTACTTTGATAAGCCGGCTTGATACAAATGGTTCAAAAAATCATCACCAGTCATTGCTGGTGCGCCATCTCTTAAAGTAATGCCCAGGGCGACTTTCTCGCCTAGCCTTGAATCTGGAACGCTAAATGCCGCACATTTAAGTACCCCTGGATGGCGGTAGCTTAATTCTTCAATGTGGGATGGATAAATGTTATGACCGCCACGAATAATTAGATCTTTTTTGCGGCCGACAATACGAAGACATCCATTCTCATCGAGCGTTCCAAGGTCCCCTGATAAGAACCAACCATCATGATTAAAGGAGTCTTCAGTGGCGACTTGATTGTTATAGTAGCCAAGCATCAGTAGCGCACCCTTGGTCGCAATTTCGCCAACCTCCCCAAGGGAGACATCGAGATTCGGATTGTTCTGGTCAACGATTTTTGTTTGATAGCCGGCGGCCGCTCTTCCACAAGTTTGAACGATTGTTGTAGCATCGTCATCTGGGGATGTGAATTGATGAGACCCATTCTCGGTCATGCCATAAATATTTTGTGGCGTAATGCCCATGTCTAAGAATGACTGCGCTACTTCAATAGGTATTGCTGCACCAGCCATATAGAAAATGCGAACATTACCCAGGCGAGATTGATTTGTTTTAGTGAGAGTCCCCAAAATGTCCATTGCATGGGTAGGCACTCCCATTAAGTAAGTCGCTTTTGTTTTTACGATCCAATCAATGATGGGCGTGTTTGCTGGCGGATAGTTAAGAACGAGCTCATAACCGCCAACAATCCATTGCTCCATTGCAACTGTACCAATGTGATGACTCATTGGGCTTA
>CAYFKO010000024.1:0-17256 GCA_964343765.1 uncultured Polynucleobacter sp.
TAAAATCTGCCGACTCAAAAAAGTCGTGCCGGTTCGATTCCGGCCTCGGGCACCATTTCAATAGCTTTGATGTAATCAATTTTTAAGTTGTTGAATCATTTGGACTTTTTCGTCAGTCTGCATTAGCTCCCCTAAGCTAATTTCAAAAATATTCCCCTTTAGAGCCTTTTTTGGGCACTTATTTGAAATATTTTTTATAAGAAATGTACTCAGCCAGTGAGCTTGAGGGTATAGTTTTTCGATGAAAAAGACGACCCATTCGTTCAGGATGTTTCAGCTTTATCCATTTCCCTCTCTAAAGCCCTTTGTGTTGGTGGTGTCTTTGCTTGGAATGGTATTGGGAAGTTATGCGCAGGCTCAATCAAAAGATGTCTTAACTGCTGAAGTTTTGGGTGTCTATTTCACGCCACCCACTGGCGTAGCTCGTGAAATTATTAAGCATATTGACGGCGCTAAGAAAACCATCGTTGCCCAGGTATACAGTTTTACGGATACGAAAATAAGTGATGCTTTGGTTCGCGCTAAACAGCGCGGAGTAGTGGTGCAGTTAATCCAAGACTCGAAGGCTGGCGTGCACAATAAAGAGACGATTCGTCAATTAACCCAGGCAGGTATTGAAGTGCGTCAAGATAAGGTGCACATGGTGGCGCACAACAAAGTCTTAGTTATTGATGATGAGGTGGTAATCACTGGAAGTTATAACTACACCTATGGCGCAGATAAAAATAATGCTGAAAATGCCATCGCATTAAAGTCCAATAAGCTCGCAGAGAAATACACGGCAAACTGGAAAAAGCATTGGGCTGAGAGTGTTGCTATGCCTGATCAAAAAAAATCAAACTAACTCAAACTAACTCAAACAATTTATCTTGAAGCAATTATTTAGGCTCGGTGACAAAGCCTATTTTTGTTAAGCCTGCACGTTTGCTGGTGGTAAGTACCTGTGCGACTTTGTCGTAGACCACCGATTTATCGGCGCGCAAATGAATTTCCGGTTGCGGTTCTTTTAGTGAGGCTTCACGAGCATTTTCTTGAAACTTTTCTAAGGACACAGCGGTGTTATTCCAGAATATAGTTCCCTTAGCGTCAATACTGACTTGAATGGCATCCGGGTTGACTTGATTCGCTTGGCTTTGTGCTTTGGGTAATTGAATCTTTACGGAGTGCTGAATAACCGGCAATGTGACGATAAAGATAATCAGGAGAACGAGCATGACATCCACGAAGGGTGTCATATTGATCTCAGCCATTAAGCCTTGATCATCATCACTCGAAGGATTTGAAAACGCCATGATTACGAACGCTTCTGAGTGAGGTAAGTATGTAGGTCGTCAGCAAAGCGGCGAAGATGACCAACAAGTTCACGATTTTCTTTTGAAATCGCGTTGTAACCAAGTACCGCTGGAATTGCGACTGCTAGGCCAAGTCCCGTCATGATGAGAGCTTCGCCAATAGGACCTGCCACTTGATCAATCGATGCAGATCCTGATGCGCCGATCGACATGAGTGCATGGTAAATGCCCCAAACAGTTCCAAACAGTCCAATAAATGGTGCAGTGGCACCGGTAGACGCTAAAAAGGCCAAGCCACGTTGGAGCCTCACGATAGATGACTCTAATTCACTTTTGAGTGATCTTGCTAACCAATCCTCTTGAGATACCTCGTGTTGAATGGGTTGTGCCCCACTAGAGGAAGCGCGTTCTGTAATTACTTCATTGGCACGATTGGCAATCGCAAAAAAAGGATTAGATTCACGCAAACTTAATTGATCTATTGCAGATTGCCAAGAGCTTGCTCGCCAAAATTTAGGGAGTTCTTGGGAAAGGGGTTTGATTTTCCAAAGACCCCAAGCTCTTGAAAGAATGATGACCCAAGAAGCGATGGACATAATTAATAAAATGATCGCAATGGAACGGGTAATTCCGTCTCCCTGTGACCACAGGTTAACGATGCCAAAAGGATGAGAGTCTGGTGTGCTGGTTTCGTTCATAAGTAAGATTGTCTCAAATTAGTCTCTGAGTTTAAATTTAACCCCAATTTTTGCGTTGACTTTAACGGCGACACCGTTTTGTGTGTAAGGTTTAAATCGAATTCGTGATGCAAGTTCAGTTGCTGCCTTATCTAGCCGCGGTGATCCACTTGAAAGTGCGATTTGAGTGGCCTGTACTAGACCATTTTCATCAATTTGCAATCGCACTTCAACGCTACCTTCTTCGCCTACGCGCTTGGAGAACGACGGGTAAAAGGCTTCTGTATCCGGTTTGTACAAAATGACGAGTTGACTGATATCAACATTGCTTGGAGTATTGCTGCCTTGGGCAGGTGGGCTTGAAGTTGAACTCGGATTTGCTCCAGCTGTATTTTTTTCGGGGGCTAGAGTCTTTAGCGTTGGCTTTGTCGCTACTTCCTTTTTACGCTCAGCGGGACTTGGTTTTTCTGCATTCGTTGCAGGATTAGGTGCTGGAGGTGAAATCAATTGCGCTTGTAAGACATCCGCATTCAGTTGGTTACGAGAGGAATGTCCCAAAATCAAAAAGACGATAAGAGCATGGAGTGCAATTACCCCAATGGTCATTCTGGATTCAAGGCTAGAAAAATTCATTCGCTAATGGTGACGGTGTGGACGCGATTTGTGCGATTGGAAAGATCAATCGACATTAAATTTTGTGCATCTTTTAATAATTTATTGCCATCGGCAGTTGAGAAAAAATCTGTGCTCCCGACAGTAGTGTCAGAAGGGTCTTGTATTAAGCGGCGCATTTGTTTAATTATCGCCTCACTGGTATCCACGATGCTCAAGTGGTTTCCAAAGCGAGCCTGAATTTTGTGGGCCAAGAAAGGGTAATGCGTGCAACCTAGCACCAAGGTGTCTGCTCCTGATTCAACCATGGGTTGAATATATTTCTCCAAGAGTTTGTCAATTTCGGGGTTGTCTAAATTCCCTTGTTCAATCAGTGGTACAAGGCCGATGCCGGCTTGCTGAATAAATTGACAGTCGGAGGGAAGGGTGGCGAGTAAGGATTTAAATTTATCGCTCTTTAGCGTATTTTCAGTCGCAAGAACGCCCACCATCTTTCTACTACTCACCATGGCAGCCGGTTTGATGCCTGGTTCAACGCCAATAATTGGAATTTCAGAAAGTTCGCTTCGAATAGCAGCAATGGCACCAGCAGTTGCTGTATTACACGCCACGATGATGGCATCACAGCCTTCTTTAGCTAGCCAGCGACTAATCGTTAAGCTACGTTGCGCTACCCAATCACTGGATTTTTCGCCATAGGGAGCATTGGCTGAGTCAGCCACGAAAAGGTAGTCATGACCTGGTGCTTGGCTAAGGGCTTCGTTAAGTATCGAAAGCCCGCCAAGTCCAGAATCAAAAACGCCTATTTTGGCCAAGGGAATTACGCGACGCTGACTGGAATTTTGCCGATTTTGGCTTGCCATTCACGAGGGCCGGTATTGTGTACTGACGTACCAGAAGAGTCGACCGCGACCGTTACTGGCATGTCTTTCACATCGAACTCGTAAATTGCTTCCATACCTAGATCAGCAAAGCCCACGACCTTCGCAGTTTGGATAGCTTTTGCTACAAGGTAAGCCGCGCCGCCAACTGCCATTAGGTAAGCTGATTTATGTTTTTTGATCGCTTCAATTGCCACTGGACCGCGCTCAGCCTTGCCGACCATCGAAATCAAGCCGGTTTGAGCAAGCATCATTTCGGTAAATTTATCCATGCGGGTTGCGGTTGTTGGACCTGCAGGGCCAACCACTTCATCGCGAACTGGGTCAACTGGGCCAACGTAGTAAATTACGCGATTTTTAAAGTCGACTGGTAATTTCTCACCCTTAGCGAGCATTTCTTGAATGCGCTTATGAGCAGCATCACGACCAGTTAGCATTTTGCCGTTGAGAAGCAATGTTTGACCAGGTTTCCAACTTGCTACTTCCTCTGGGGTAAGCGTATCAAGATTCACACGAATTGATTTCTCAGTGTCTGGCTGCCAGCTGACTTGAGGCCAGTCGCTTAATGAAGGTGCTTGCAATTTAGCAGGACCATCACCATGGAGGTGGAAGTGAACGTGGCGAGTGGCAGCGCAGTTTGGGATCATGGCGACGGGTAATGAAGCTGCGTGAGTTGGGTAATCCATGATCTTCACATCAAGAACGGTAGTTAAACCACCAAGGCCTTGTGCACCAATACCGAGCGAATTCACTTTGTCATAGAGTTCTAAACGGAGCTCTTCGACACGGTTTTGAGGGCCGCGAGCAATTAATTCGTGGATATCTACGGGAGCCATTAAGGACTCTTTAGCAAGGAGCATTGCCTTTTCAGGGGTGCCACCAATACCAATGCCAAGGATGCCGGGAGGGCACCAGCCAGCACCCATCGTAGGAACTGTCTTAAGAACCCAATCCACGATAGAGTCAGAAGGGTTGAGCATGACCATCTTGCTCTTATTCTCAGAGCCACCCCCTTTAGCTGCGCAAATGACTTCAACATCATCGCCAGGAACGATTTCGTAGTGAATGACGGCAGGCGTATTGTCTTTGCTATTGGTACGTTTGCCAGCGGGGTCTAATAAAACCGAGGCACGAAGCTTGTTATCAGGGTGGTTGTAGGCACGACGAACACCTTCATTGACCATTTCTTGAACGCTTAATTTGGCATCCCACTGAACGTTCATGCCAACTTTTAAGAAAACAACCGCGATACCAGTGTCTTGGCAGATTGGGCGTTTGCCTTCGGCACACATGCGGCTATTCGTCAAAATTTGCGCGATTGCATCTTTTGCAGCAGGGCTCTGTTCCTTTTCGTAGGCCTTTCCGAGAGCAGTGATGTAATCAAGCGGATGGTAGTAAGAAATGTACTGAAAGCCATCAGCGATGCTTTGAATGAAATCTTCTTGGCGAATTGTTGTCATAGCGAGCCTTACGGGTATAAAGTTAAAGATGAATAGGTTGAATTAGAAACGTTTATTTAGTCGACTGAATTACTAAGGAATACAAAGGAATAAAGTATTTTAAGGGTTAGTCATAACTGATATTTTGCCCTGTTTCGCTTATTGTGATCGTCTAATTTTGATTATTTGTCCTCTGATTGGAGAAAAGTATGTCTGGCATGTCTCAACTCTTGGTAGAAAACCGCGTTTTTAACCCGCCCAAAGCGTTTGCACAGCAAGCTGCTATCAGTAGCATGGCTCAATACAAGGCAATGTGCGCGGCCTTCGAAAAGGACTTTGATGGGACATGGGCACGACTGGCACGTGAAAATTTGTTTTGGAAAAAACCATTCAAAAAAGTTTTAGACGAGTCCAAAGCACCTTTTTACAAATGGTTTGAAGATGGCACTACTAATGCTTCATACAACTGTTTGGATCGCAACATTGAGCGTGGTCTTGGTAAAAAAACAGCGATCATTTTCGAGGCAGACGGAGGAGAAGTAACGAAAGTTACGTATCAAGAACTATTAGACCGTGTATCGCAATTTGCAAACGGCTTACGTAAGTTAGGTATTAAAAAAGGCGATCGCGTCGTTATTTACATGTCGATGTCAATTGAAGGTGTCGTGGCGATGCAAGCTTGTGCTCGTATTGGTGCAACTCATTCAGTAGTGTTTGGCGGCTTCTCTGCAAAATCATTGCAAGAGCGTATTGTTGACGTGGGCGCCACAGCGCTCATTACAGCGGACGAACAATTACGTGGTGGTAAACAACTTCCATTGAAGACAATTGCAGATGAAGCGATTGCAATGGGTGGTTGCGAAAAATTAAAACATGTCATCGTTTACAAGCGAACTGGCGGCAACATTCCAATCGTTGCGGGTCGTGATAAATGGATGCATGACGTAAGTGCAGGGCAATCTAAAAAATGTGAACCAGAGTGGGTTAGTGCAGAGCATCCATTATTTGTGCTTTATACATCTGGATCAACCGGTAAGCCAAAAGGTGTTCAGCACTCAACAGGCGGTTACTTATTGTGGGCATCGTTATCGATGCAATGGACGTTTGATATTCGTCAAAGCGATGTATTCTGGTGTACAGCAGATATTGGTTGGGTAACTGGTCATAGCTACATTGCTTATGGTCCATTGTCTGTAGGAACAACGCAAGTCGTATTTGAAGGTGTTCCAACTTATCCAAATGCTGGACGTTTCTGGGAAATGATTCAGCGTCATAAAGTATCCATTTTCTACACTGCACCAACGGCGATTCGTTCATTGATTAAAGCATCGGATGCTGATGCAAATGTGCATCCTAAGAAATACAACTTGAAGAGCTTGCGTTTGTTAGGTTCTGTTGGTGAGCCAATCAATCCGGAAGCGTGGATGTGGTATCACAATAATGTCGGTGGCGGTAAGTGCCCAATTGTCGATACATTCTGGCAAACCGAAACTGGTGGACACATGATTACACCTTTACCAGGTGCAACACCACTCGTACCAGGTTCATGCACATTGCCATTGCCAGGCATTATGGCGGCGATTGTTGACGAAGCTGGTCACGACATGCCTAATGGCCAAGGTGGTATTTTGGTTGTAAAACGTCCATGGCCATCGATGATTCGTACAATTTGGGGTGACCCAGATCGTTTCGTGAAGAGTTATTTCCCAGAAGAGTTAGGCGGTAATCTCTATTTGGCGGGTGATGGAGCGATTCGAAATAAAGACAATGGTTATTTCACGATTACAGGTCGTATCGATGACGTCTTGAACGTATCAGGTCACCGTATGGGAACGATGGAAATCGAATCATGCTTAGTGGCTAACCCATTGGTTGCTGAGGCAGCGGTAGTGGGTCGTCCGGACGATATGACCGGTGAAGCGATTGTGACCTTCGTGGTTCTCAAAGGTGCACGTCCATCTGGCGATGAGGCTAAGCGTATTGCAACCGAGTTGCGTAATTGGGTTGGTAAAGAAATCGGACCGATTGCAAAACCAAAAGAAATTCGCTTTGGTGATAATTTGCCGAAGACACGTTCAGGCAAAATCATGCGTCGTCTCTTGCGTATTTTGGCGAAGGGTGAAGAGATTACTCAAGATACATCAACGCTTGAAAATCCAGCAATTTTGGATCAGCTTAAACAAGCACAATAAGCTGAGTCTTAATAAATTAACCCCATATGGTGATCCCATGTGGGGTTTTTTATTGCCTAAAAAATAAGGAATTAATTTTTTAGCGAATCAATAAATTTATTGATGGCAGGGTTGCCAGATTGATTCTTGTTGACGCAAAGAAGCATTTGACGAATCGCCCAATCTTCTTCGAGAGGTCGGCATTCAACTAGGTTGCCAAGCGTCATTGGATGGCCAATTGCAAAGGGGATTAAACCAATGCCAAGGCCTGCTTGCACCATCGGTAAGATTGCTTCAAAGCTTCGAACCTGAGCGCGCAAGCGCATGCCTTTTTCTAGTTGAGTTGCTTGGATGCTGAATAGCTTCATGAGGTTAGCACTCGGCTCCAATGCCACGATGTCGTAATCCAGTACATCGCTAAAGCGAATATTCTTAATTTTCGCTAAGGGATGTCCTTTAGGGATAAGGGCGGAGAGATGGTCGGTTTTGTAGTCCATTATCTCTAGACCTTCTGTGGAGGGGCCTTTCATGATGACGCCAATATCGGCTTCAGCAGCAAGTAAGGAAGAGACGATTTCATCGGACCAGCGTTCTTGCACGACGACTTTAAAGTGAGGATGTTTTTTTGAGAACTTAGCAAGATCAGCAGGAAGGTACTGAGCGATGACGGAGGTGCTTGCCATTACTCGCAGCAAGCCTTTATTGCCGGATTCAAAGGCGCTCATCTCTGACTGCATCTGATTCATTTGCACAAGTAAGCGCTTAGCGTATTCGGTGAGAGCAGCGCCAGCTGGTGTTAATTCAATGCCGCGCGAAGTGCGTTCAAACAGGGTTGTTTTAAAGCGATCTTCGAGCATTGAAATACGGCGACTTGCAGCAGCCAAGCTTAAGTTTGAAACCTCGGCGGCTTTGGTAAGGCTATGGAGTTCAGCAGCTTTTAAGAAAAGTGCTAAGGAGTCGACGTCAGGTAGCATGAATCATTCAATCAAAGTAATTAAATGATTGTAGCGATTTCAGGTCAACAATGGCTATAAGGGTTTGCTGATGGTGAGTTGCGTAACGAAGGCATCGCCTTTATGGGCATCCCCTTCAACCACACGCCGAGGGCCTGTGTATTGATGGGTAATGGTCATTCCAGGAAAATCGTTAACGACATCGGTTAACTCAACGAGTAAATCAAGTTCTTTTGGCCCGCCCGTATTTTGACCAATTTGCTCAGGTGAATAGGCTTCCATAATGAAGCAGCCACCTGGTTTGAGTGCTTTGATTACTTTTTGATGAATTTCGCGACGAAGTGCAGCGGGCGTATGAAAGAAGATTGAAACGATTAAGTCAAATGACTGCAGATCGAATGGATAGAATTTGATGTCAGCGACATCAAAGTGCATCTGCACTTGATTATCATTGGCTAGTTTTTTTGCTTTCTCAATTCCTTCGCTCGAGATATCGACACTCGTTACCTCATAGCCAAGTTTGGCAAGCCAAACACCATTGCGACCTTCACCATCGGCTAAGCATAACGCCTTGCCTTGATGGGGGAGAGGTTTGATTTGTTGAACAAGGTAATCGTTTGGATTTGTGCCAAAACGAAACCCGTCATTACGATAACGGGTATCCCAAAACTCTTTTAAGGTAGCAGCTGGGTTTGTCATGCAAATGAGCTATTAATCGAAAACAATGAGGTCGCGCATCGCTTCGCCGCTATCAAGGCGATCAAAACCTTCATTGATTTGATCTAGTGAAAGTTTCTTGCCCATGAGCTTATTAACGGGAAGTTTTCCGGCAAGATATAAATCGACATAGCGCGGAATATCTCTAGAAGGGATGCAAGAGCCAACGTAGCTGCCTTTGACAGTTCGTTCTTCGGCAACGAGGTTCACTTGTTCGAGGCCCCAACGATCGCCGGGAGGAGGTAAGCTAGCGGTGACCGTCATGCCACCACGACGAGTCATACGGTAAGCATTTTCCATGGCTTTTACAGAGCCAGCGAACTCGAATGCGTAGTCCACACCGCCTTTGGTGAGTTCTTTAATTTTTTCAATCGCATCAGGATCTTTCGCATTAATTGCCGCGGTAGCGCCTAATTCGAGAGCGGCTTGTAATTTACTTTCTTGTAGATCCACGGCAATGATTTGACGAGCACCAGAAGCAATTGCGCCTAAGACCGCGCATAAGCCAACGCCGCCAAGACCAACGACACCAACGGTAGTTCCAGGTTTTACTTCAGCGGTATTTACAACGGCACCAACACCAGTAATCACAGCACAGCCAAATAAAGCAGCTTCAACGGGGCTTACTTTGGCATCAATTTTGATGCATGAACGACTTGAAACAACCGCGTGATCTGCAAACGCAGAAACGCCCATGTGGTGATTAATATAGTTTTTATCAAAGCCATAAAGACGGCGAGCGCCAGAAAGAAGCGTGCCAGCGACATTACTTTTGGCTCCAGGCTCGCACAAGGCAGGGCGACCCTCCGCGCACATTAAGCAATGACCGCAGCTAGGAACAAAAACGAGAGCGACAAGATCGCCTACGGATAAATCGGTAACACCATCGCCCAATTGGGTGACGATGCCGGCTGCCTCGTGACCAAGCGCCATTGGCGTTGGGCGAGGGCGAACACCGTTGATCACTGAAAGATCAGAGTGGCAAAGACCTGCCGCGGTCATCTTGATTAAGACTTCGCCAGGACCTGGCGGGTTTAATTCAATTTCCTCGATGCGCAAGGGTTTAGATTGCGCATAAGGACCAGAAAGACCACTTTGGTGAAGGACTGCCGCTCTGATTTTCATAACAACTCCTATAAATGCAATTAACGATTAATTAGCTGAATAAGTTTTCAATTTTGTATTGTTCAAAATATCAGACTTAATCGATTTAACCCAAGTAGGCGATTTCTCACCAACTGGAGGCGTCGCGATTTCAGCAGGAATAATCATCATGTTATCCATAACTGGGAAAGGATACTTACTTGTTTTCTTAGTCACGCCAAGTAATTGATCTTCCAAGCCTTGACCATCAGCACGCATTTTAACGGAACGACCATAGCCTTTGAACTCGATGGAGTGCATAGCGTCAGCTACTTGTTCAGTACTTGGCCATTTGCCGCCATTATCCTTGATGGCTTTTTCGTAACCAGCTTTCAAACCAGTAAGGCCTTGAACCATGTGATACACGGAGTAAATTGGGTAAGAGCCTGTTTGTGTTTTGAATTTTTGAACGAATTGTTTATGTTTTGCATCGTTCTTCGTTTCTGGATGCAAGAAGAAGTGGTCGCCACGAGCCCCAACGATCACGCCATCAGGCAAAGTAGTGCCTAAACGCTCCAATGAGCTTTCTGCCAAAGGAAGGACAAATTTAGAGGTCTTAAATAAGCCGCGTTGCGCAGATTGGCGAACGAATGTATCCAAGTCACCACCCCAAGAGGTTGAAAGGATGACATCAGGTTTAAGAGCTGATAAACGTGAAACTTCAGTAGAGAAATCAGGCGCACCAAATTTAGGGAAGAACTCGCCAACGATTTGGACGTCAGGTTTGAGAGCTTGTAAAGTATTGCGGAAAATTTCCCATGAATCACGGCCCCAAGCGTAATCTTGGTTAACTACCGCGATGGTTTTGAAATTTGGATTTGTCTTCAAGAGATAAACCACAGTTGCAACCATTTCGGTAGTTGCATTCGCTTGTGTACGAACGACATAGCGGTATTTTTTATCTTCCAATACTTTTTCAGTTCCGCAGTCCCACATGACGTTCAAGACTTTTAAGTCTTCAGCGACAGGTGCCACGATGTTGCAGTTGCCGCTTGAAATCGCTGAAAGCATGCTTTTCACACCTTGGTCTTGAACGACACGGCGATATTCAGACAAGAGTTTGTCACCACCCAAGCCTTCATCAATATAAATAGGGGAAACTTTCACACCACCAATACCACCTTGGTCATTTATTTCTTTGATGAGGATGTCTGCGGCTTCTTTAGCGGGAACGCCAAAAACAGAGGCAGGACCTGATAAGAAAGTTGTAATACCAATTTTTAATTCAGCAGGTTTTTGCTGAGCGTGAACAATCCCAGCGGCCATTAAGCCAATAGTTAATGCAGATAACTTCTTCATGATTGATACGTTCATGTTGTATCTCCTTTGTTGTAAAAAATTAAACAGTACGACCACCATCCACCGGTAATTCAAGTCCGGTGAAAAATTCAGCTTCGGGGCTTGCAAGGAATAATGCTGCTGCAGCCACGTCATGAGGTTGCGAGAAACGTCCTAACGGAATTGTTGCCAAGAACTTTGCACGATTCTCAGGGGTGTCAGGAACGCCCATAAATTGAGTAAACATGCCGGTCTCACCAAGAACTGGACAGATTGAGTTCACGCGAATTTTGTCTGGACCCAATTCCACGGCCATCGATTTAGAGATGATGTTTACTGCGGCTTTTGAGCCGTTGTACCAAGTTAAACCTGGGCGAGGTCGAATACCTGCGGTAGAGCCCACATTCAAAATTACACCACCCCCATTTTTACGCATGAGAGGAACCACGGCGTGGGTCATAAAGAAGATGGACTTAACGTTGACGTTATAAACGCGATCAAATTCAGCTTCATTGACATCCAGCATTGGTTTATTAACGTGTGTAACACCTGCATTGTTCACAACGATATTTGGTGTGCCAAATGTTTTTAAGGTGTGATCAATCAAGGCTTTAATATCTGCTTCCTTAGAAACATCACAGTTAAAAGCGGAGGCATTTGGTCCTAGTGCTTTGGCTACTTTTTCAGCGAATTCACCACGGATATCTGCAACGATGACTTTTGCGCCTTCAGCAATATACGTTTGAGCAATGCCTTCGCCAAATCCGCCACCTGCACCGGTAACGATGGCAATTTTGTTATCTAGTTTTCCCATAAAATCTCCTTAATGTTTTGGGATCATTAACCGTGATAGTTAATGACGGTTTTAGTTGTACTTAATTCTTCAAGCGCCATAAATCCTTTTTCGCGACCATGGCCACTGCGTTTAACGCCTCCAAATGGAAGTTCGATACCGCCGCCAGCACCAAAGCCATTGATATAGACTTGACCTGCTTTAATTGCCTTTGCAACTCGTTGTTGACGACCGCCGTTTTCAGTCCAAACCGCAGCCATTAGGCCATAGGATGTGCTGTTAGCTAAGCGAATGCCATCCGCTTCTGTCTCGAACGCTAAAGTCGCTAAAACTGGCCCAAAAATTTCTTCTTGATTGATGGGGTGGTCAAAAGGAACGTTACCTAAAAGAGTAGGTGTGACGTAATATCCATCGGCAGGAAGATCTTTCGCTAATTGGCCTTGAGCTACGATTTGAATATTGGATTCTTTTGCTAGGTTCAAGAAGTGGTTAACACGGTTTCGTTGTGCCACGTTAACGACAGGGCCGCAATTAAGATCCATGTCAGGCGTGCCAACTTTAACGTTAGCAAATTCTTTTGCTAAACGATCCATTACTTCCTGATAAATTGGTTTCTCTATTAAGAGGCGGCTACCAGCAGTACAGGTTTGGCCGGTATTCGCAATAATGCCGCGAGTAATGATTGGGATAGCGCGATCCAGATCAGCATCCGCAAATAAGACGTGAGGTGATTTACCACCTAATTCAAGAACGCATTTCACGGCATTTTTAGCAGCCGCTTGTTGAACAAGAATGCCCACTTCATTGGAGCCAGTAAACGAAATAAAGTTAATGCCAGGATGAGAAGATAGGGCTGCACCAGCTTCTTCACCAAGACCAGTGACGAGGTTAATGGCGCCTGCTGGAAAGCCGACTTCATTCGCTAATTCAGCCACTCTTAATGGTGTTAAACAGGCATCCTCAGCTGGTTTAACTACCACAGCATTGCCCATGGCTAATGCGGGAGCGATCGTACGGCCCAACATTTGGGCAGGGTAGTTCCAGGGGATGATATGAGCTGTGACACCAAGAGGTTCGCGCTCAAGGGTGACGCTATAGCCATTTAAAAAAGGAATGACTTCACCATGAATTTTGTCGGCAGCTCCACCGTAAAATTCAAAGTAACGCGCAAGTGCTGTGATGTCAGCTCGTGCTGTGCTCATTGGTTTACCAGTATCTTTGGCTTCAATCAAGCTAAGTTCTTCGTGATGCTGCTGAACTTTTTCACTTAACTTCAGTAACAGACGACCACGCTCAAGCGCGGTGAATTTGCCCCAAGCGCCTTCGACTGCTTCGCTTGCAGCTTTTACTGCCAAATCGATATCTGCCGCTTCTCCACGAGGAATCTCGTCAAATTGTTTACCATCGACAGGGGATAAAACAGCGAGTTTCTTTCCTGAGACGGCACCAACGGATTTACCGTTAATAAACATGGTAGCCATAAGTTCTCCTATTAATGTTGATTCGTAAACGATCCACGTTCGATCGTCAGAATTTGGTTTGGAATATCGGTCAATAGAGCTGCGTTTGATTCGGTGATGATGATTGCCAAATCAGGGCGAGTTTCACGTAAACGACCGAGAGCTTCCGAATATTGCAAAGCAAGAGCTGGTGCTAAGCCCTGGAAAGGCTCGTCCAGTAGAACTAGATTTTTGCCCACCATTAAGGCGCGGCCCAAAGCAACCATTTTTCCCTGGCCGCCGGATAAGGCAGCGCCAGAGCGAGCAAGCATATCTTTGAGTTGTGGAACAATTTCCAAAACATGTGCCAATCGCTCTTCAATCTCAGCGCTACTAAGTTTTAGAACCTCGCATGGAAGTAGTAGGTTTTCTTGAACAGAGAGTGTCGGGAAAATCACACGGTCCTCAGGAGCATATCCAATTCCGAGAGAAGAGCGCAGGTGGGCAGGCGAAAGGATGAGGTTATCCTCATCGAAGTGCATTTCACCTGAAGCAATTGGAATTAAGCCCATAATTGAGCGCAATAAGGTGGTTTTGCCAGCACCATTTCGTCCCACAATTGCCGTCGTTGTTCCAGCCTTAATGCTTAAGGATAAATTGCGAAGCACGGAAGATCGTGCCAAATTCACTGAAAGATTCTGAATCGATAGCATTAAATCTCTCCTAATACTTCTTTACGAACTTGAGGGTTACTTAGTACATCGGCGGGTTTGCCATCAGCAGCAATTTTTCCAGCGATCCAAGCAGCTACGCGGGTAGCATATTTCGAGACAATTTCAACGTCATGCTCAACGAACCAGCTGGTGACTTTTTTCTCTTCAAGTGCACTCATCAGGGTTGCCATCAAACCGTGTTTATCTTCCGAAGAAACGCCGCTAGTCGGCTCATCCATGATGAGTAAAGAAGGTTTGAGCATGAGAGCCATTGCAACGTCGAGTAATTTCTTTTGACCTTCAGGCAATAAGCCAGCGGGTTCATGTTGCTTGTCGCGAAGTTTAATGAGTTCAAGTGCTTCGTCAATTTCGCGACTATCCACAGAATCTGCAAGATTAGTGAGTAACGATAGACGACCATTACGAGCAGCAGCTGATAGTTCTAAGCATTGACGCACTGTATGGTCCATAAATAATTGTGGAAGCTGGAAAGATCGACCTAGACCTAAGCGCACAATCGCACGAGGAGATAGGCGTGTGATTTCTTTATCGTTAAAGAAAATTTTTCCAGAATTCGGTTTTAGGTATCCAGTTGTAATGTTGATAAACGTGGTTTTACCAGCACCATTTTGACCAATGACCGCCAAGCGTTCGCCGGCATTCAGTTCAAAATTAATGTTGTCTGCGGCAATAACGCCACCAAAAGATAAATTAACGCCTTCTGCGCGGATGATGGTGTTACTCATTTCACGTCACCTTGCTTCTTATTGGAGTATTTTTCGATTGCGCCCACGATCCCATCAGGAGCGACCACAATGACTACGAGGAGGGTGATGCCCAAGAGCATTTGCCAAACGCCAGACATATAGGCGGACGCGGTCAATTTCACTAATTCAAAGACGCCGGCACCCAAGAATGCTCCTAAAGCATTACTTGTACCACCAAGAATCATGATGAAGACATATTCACCAGAGCGAAGCCATGAGCCAATATCTGGAGTAACGAGACCTTGGGTGAGAGCGAAGATGGCGCCAGAAACTCCCATCAATAGCGCAGAAAAGATGTAAGCAATCCACAAAATATTGTGAGCAGATAGTCCTAAATATTCCAAACGGGTTTCATTGGTTTTAAGGCCTAAGAGAGCTTCACCGTATCCAGATTTCATGAAGCGTTGGGTTAACCAGCCCAAGGTTAAGGCCAAGGTAATGCTAAGAACTAACAAAATGATTTCAAAGGTATCGCGATCCGTTGCAATGCCCAAGAAGAGTGGGCGTTCAATGCGAATGCCATCAGAGCCGCCAGTTAGGTTATAGAGTTTGCCAATTAAGGCAAAAATCACCATGGAAACGGCTAGATTGAGCATGCCAAAAAAGATGCCGCGGTAACGAACCATGAACAAGCCAATTAACGCACCAAAAGCAACGCTAATAAGAGTTCCGAGAATAATCAGAGTGATGCCATCTAAATTTGGGTAGGCTCGTGCAATAAAAGCAACGCTATAAGCTGAGACACACGCAAACATGGCATGGCCAAACGATACTTGACCAGAGCGAGCAGGAAGTGAGACTCCCAAGGTTGCAATGCCGTAGCACATCCCGATGATGATGAGGGTCTTACTCCATGGAAAAACAAATCCACAGGCTAGAACCAAGAGTGCAAGTACGATAGCAGAGAGACGAAATGTCATTAGATTCTCCTTGCTTGAGCGACAGTGAAGAGACCGTTAGGACGAATCAATAAAACGGTCAACATGATGATGTAGGGAACAGCAACTTCAATTTCAGGTGCGGCGTAGACGGCGATTGAGCGACCAAGTCCGATGATGAGTGAGGTAATCAAGGCTCCCGAAATTTGACCAAGGCCAGCAGTTGCCACGACGGTAAATGACACGACGATCATCTCAGCGCCAATACCTGGGGAGAGTGAAGAAACGGGGACAGCTAAAGCGCCGCCGAGCGCACCTAAGCTAGCTCCAAGAATAAACACGATCGTAGCAATTTTCTTCGCATTGATGCCAAGTGAGGTGGCCACTTCACGATGATGGGTGATTGCCACGGTTTGTTTGCCAAGAGTAGTTTTCTTGAGGAAGAAGTTAAGGCCAAAATAACTAACAAGTGCAATCGCCGGAATCAAGAGTATTTGATAGCTTGTATAAGTAACGCCAAAAATATCAATCGTGCCTAGCTGGGTGACCACTTGACCGGCAGAATAAGGTGCGGTTCCCCAAATAAGCTTTTGAATATCTTCAAAAATTACAAAAGCAGCAAATGTAACTAGCAACTGAATCACAGGATCTTTCTTTTGGAAGTAACGCAAAAGTCCGATTTCAATAACACTGCCAAGTGCTAGTCCTATAAAAATGGCAGAAAGTACCAAACAAGCAAGTAGGGTCAGCGTGTTAGTAAATTCATGACTGATAGCGAGTGCCGTCAAGGATGCGGCGGTGTAACCACCAAAGGCATACAAGCTACCGTGAGCAATATTTAGTACGCCAAGAACACCAAATATTAGTGTCAGACCAAGTGACACTAAAAATAACAGGCTGGCATACGAGATGCCATCTGCAATTCCTAGTAAAAGGGTATCTAAATTCATACACGAACTCCTGCAATTTGAAGAATTTTCTTAGCGAGTAGAACAACGGGACGATCCACCATACGACCATCTAATTTGACGGCGCCGCCGTTGGAGGCTTTATCAGCTTCCACGATACGTTTTGCCTTATCGATTTCAGCAGCGCTTGGGGTAAAGCATTGAATAACTTCAGCCACTTGTTTTGGATGAATACAGAGCTTTGCACCAAAGCCTAGGCGTTTAGCACGCAAGGTGTCGCGGTGTAATGCATCATGGTTTTCGATGTTGGTGCTAACGCCATCAATCGGAGACGCGATTTCAGCTAAACGGGTAGCTAGGGCAATTTCATAGCGAACTGGGTAGAGTTCGGTTTCATTGTCATCACAGGTAAAGCCGAGGTCAGCTTGCAAATCAATATTTCCCAGAGTGAGACGTAATGTTTTAGGGTGGTTTGCAATCGCCCGGATCTGAGTAATTCCTTGAGCGGTTTCGATCATCGGGATGATGGATGTGTTTGGTTTTAAGGAAGCGGCCATTAAATCCAATTGAGCGCTTGATTCAGTTTTCGGGTGAA
>CAYFKO010000025.1:0-17201 GCA_964343765.1 uncultured Polynucleobacter sp.
TTGTATTCAGGCAAATAACGACCTGCCTGGCGCATCAACCAAATAGGAGTTCTATCTGTTGACTGCTTTAAGCATGCGCGCAGGAATCGATCGTTAATTAAAGCCAATTATCTTTTTTGACGTAACTTAGCGATGGCAGCCAATTGTGCAGCAGCCATTGCAAACTCTGATTGAGCATGAGCAAAATCAATATCTGTACTACGATTTTGCATAGCTTCTTCAGCAGCTTTTTTAGCTTCTAGAGCCTTCGCTTCATCAAGGTCATGACCACGAATAGCAGTATCAGCAAGCACTGTTACTTTATTTGGTTGAACCTCTAGAATGCCGCCGGCAACGAAAACAAACTCTTCTTCGCCATCAGCTTTTTCAATACGTACAGCGCCTGGACGAATTCTTGTGATCAGCGGGGTGTGTCCTGGAAGGATACCCAACTCACCACTTTCGCCCGGCAAAGCTACAAACTTAGCTTCGCCAGCGAAAATAGATTGTTCAGCGCTCACTACATCAACGTGGATGTTAGACATGTGCGTTCCTTGGTATTACTGCAACTTCTTAGCTTTTTCGATAGCTTCGTCGATGCCACCAACCATATAGAATGCCTGTTCTGGCAAGTGGTCAAGTTCACCTTCAACAATCATCTTGAAGCCGCGGATTGTTTCTTTCAATGGAACATATTTACCTGGAGAACCAGTAAATACTTCCGCAACGTGGAACGGTTGTGACAAGAAACGTTGAATCTTACGAGCACGTGCAACAGCTTGCTTGTCTTCTGGTGACAATTCGTCCATACCCAAAATAGCAATAATGTCGCGCAACTCTTTATAACGTTGCAATGTTGTTTGTACACCGCGAGCAACAGCATAGTGCTCTTCACCAACCACTTGTGGATCCAACTGACGGCTTGTTGAGTCTAGTGGGTCAACCGCTGGGTAGATACCTAAAGCAGCAATATCACGAGACAACACAACTGTTGAGTCTAAGTGCAAGAATGTTGTAGCAGGAGATGGGTCTGTTAAGTCATCCGCAGGAACGTAAACGGCCTGAATAGATGTAATAGAGCCAGTCTTAGTTGAAGTAATACGCTCTTGTAGACGACCCATTTCTTCAGCCAACGTAGGTTGGTAACCCACAGCTGATGGCATACGGCCTAACAACGCAGATACTTCAGTACCAGCCAATGTATAACGATAAATATTGTCAACGAAGAACAAAATGTCACGGCCTTCGTCACGGAAACGCTCAGCCATTGTCAAACCTGTCAACGCAACACGTAGACGGTTACCAGGTGGCTCGTTCATCTGACCGAACACCATCGCAACTTTATCCAAAACGTTTGAATCTTTCATCTCGTGATAGAAGTCGTTACCTTCACGAGTACGCTCACCCACACCAGCAAACACTGACAAACCTGAGTGTTGTTTAGCGATGTTGTTAATCAATTCCATCATGTTAACGGTCTTACCCACACCCGCACCACCGAATAGACCAACTTTACCGCCCTTAGCAAATGGGCAAACCAAGTCAATAACCTTAATGCCTGTTTCCAACAAATCAACTGAAGGAGATAGCTCATCAAACTTAGGAGCAGACTGGTGAATCGCGCGACGCTCATCTGTACCGATTGGACCAGCTTGGTCGATAGGGCGACCTAACACGTCCATAATACGGCCCAATGTTGCAGGACCAACAGGCACAGAAATAGCTTTACCTGTATTAGAAACTGCCATGCCACGACGCAAGCCATCGCTTGAGCCTAGAGCAATCGTACGGACAACGCCGTCACCTAATTGCTGCTGCACTTCAAAAGTTAAACCTTTTTCAGCAAATGATGCCTCTGTGCTTTCTTCCAACACTAATGCATCATAAACTTTAGGCATGTTGTCACGTGGGAACTGAATGTCCACCACCGCACCAATGCACTGAACGATATTTCCGTTGCTCATCGTATTTCTCCGATCACTAATTTTTACAATTCTTTCTAAACTCAAACAGCCGCGGCACCGCTGACAATCTCAGACAGTTCCTTAGTAATAGCTGCTTGACGCGTCTTGTTATAAACAAGCTGTAATTCGCCGATAACGTTTTTAGCATTATCAGATGCGGCCTTCATAGCAACCATACGAGCTGATTGTTCTGACGCCATATTTTCTGCAACAGCTTGATAAATCAAGGCCTCGACGTAACGCTTCAATAACTCGTCGACAACTGATTGTGGATCTGGCTCATAGAGGTAATCCCAACCATATGCTTGTTTCTCTTCAGTACTTTGCTCAAGTGCTTTTGGAGATAACGGCAATAATTGTTCAAGCACAGGCTCTTGTTTCATCGTATTGATAAAACGTGTGTATGCCAAATAAACAGCATCCACTTCACCTTTTTCATAAGCATCCAATTGAACCTTAATCGCGCCAATTAATTTCTCCATATGGGGCGTATCGCCCATTTGGGTTACTTGTGAAACTAATTTTGCGTTAATACGATTCAAAAACTGAACGCCTTTTGTACCAATCGCTGTGCAATTAATACCTAAACCCTTCGCATCAAAATCTTTTAGCGCAGTTGTAAGTACGCGAAGAATATTTGTGTTCAAACCGCCGCACAAACCTTTATCGGTTGTAACAACAATCACACCAATATTTTTCTTCTCACGCTCAACCAAATAAGCAGGGCGATACTCTGGATTCGCCCGACCTAAATTTGCAGCAATGTTGCGAACCTTTTCTGCGAATGGGCGAGCAGCACGCATGCGCTCTTGGGCACGACGCATTTTTGATGCGGCGACCATTTCCATCGCTTTTGTGATCTTACGAGTGTTTTGAACACTCTTGATCTTGGTTCGTATCTCTTTTGTACCAGCCATCGTGGCTCCCCTCGCTTCTTATTTAGAAAGAAGCAGAACGCTTGTAGTCCTCGATCGCGGCACGTAATGCAGCCTCGTCGTCCTTGCTGAGGTCTTTCGTATCTTCGATACGACCTACCAAGTCAGCAAACTTAGATTTCAAATGATCGTGCATTCCTTTTTCGAAAGCGAGAACATCTTTAACTTCTAAGTCATCTAAGTAGCCATTGTTAACTGCATACAAAGTTGCAGACAATTGCCATACTTGTTGTGGTGTGTATTGAGCTTGCTTAAGCAACTCAGTAACACGACGACCACGCTCCAATTGTTTACGTGTTGCTTCATCCAAATCAGAAGCAAACTGCGCGAACGCAGCCAATTCACGATACTGGGCTAAGTCAGTACGAATACCACCAGATAATTTCTTAACAACTTTAGTTTGCGCAGCACCACCCACACGAGAAACAGAAATACCCGCGTTAATCGCTGGACGAATACCTGCGTTGAACAAGTCAGTTTCCAAGAAGATCTGGCCGTCAGTAATAGAAATTACGTTTGTTGGAACGAACGCTGAAACGTCACCCGCCTGAGTTTCAATAATTGGCAATGCAGTCAAAGAGCCTGTTTTACCTTTAACGGCGCCGTTAGTGAACTTCTCAACATAGTCAGCATTAACACGAGCTGCGCGCTCGAGTAAACGTGAGTGGAGATAGAACACATCACCAGGATAAGCTTCACGGCCTGGTGGGCGACGCAATAGCAATGACACTTGACGATAAGCCCAAGCTTGTTTTGTCAAATCATCATAAACAATCAATGCATCTTCGCCGCGATCGCGGAAGTATTCACCCATTGTGCAACCAGCGTATGCTGACAAATATTGCATCGCCGCTGATTCTGATGCAGAAGCCGCAACAACAACGGTGTACTCCATCGCACCAAACTCTTCTAATTTACGAACAACGTTTGCAATCGTAGAAGCTTTTTGGCCAATCGCGACGTATACGCAATAAACGCCTTTACCTTTTTGGTTGATGATCGCATCAACCGCAACAGCTGTCTTACCGGTTTGACGGTCACCAATGATCAACTCACGTTGACCGCGACCGATAGGTACCATTGAGTCAATTGACTTGAGACCAGTTTGAACTGGTTGGCTAACCGATTGACGCGCGATAACACCTGGGGCAACTTTTTCAATAATGTCGGTTTCTTTTGCATTGATTGGGCCTTTGCCATCAATTGGCTGACCTAATGCATTTACTACACGACCTAAGAGTTCTGGGCCAACAGGAACTTCCAAAATACGGCCTGTACATTTAACAGCGTCGCCTTCAGAAATATGTTCGTATTCGCCAAGAATAACGGCGCCAACAGAGTCGCGCTCTAAGTTCAAAGCCAAGCCAAATGTGTTGCCGGGAAACTCTAACATTTCACCTTGCATCACGCCAGACAATCCGTGAATACGGCAGATACCGTCTGTCACAGAAATTACAGTGCCTTGATTACGGACTTCGGCGTCTACGCCTACTCCGCTGATTCGGCTTTTGATCAGTTCGCTGATCTCAGATGGGTTAAGTTGCATTTATAACTCCTAGGGTCTTATTCGCTAATTTGGTTCGTGCTAATCACGCCGACAAAGCAGCTTGCATCGCAACAAGTCTGGCTTTAACTGAAGTATCTAAAACTTCATCGCCGACTTGTACTCGCACGCCACCAATTAATTCAGGATCAACTACAACGCTTGGGCGTAATTTTTTTCCGCCAAAACGTTTATTCAAGCTTGCCAATAAAGCATCAATCTCTGCTTGAGCCATTGGAAATGCGCTGGCAATTGAAACTTCTGCCGCACCTTCATGCGCATTCTTCAAAGTTTCAAATTGACGAGCAATTTCACCCATCGCAGATAAACGATGATTCTGTGTTAGCAAGTTGACGAAATTCTCAACCGGCTTAGCCACTTTGGTTTTCAACCCACTCAACAACAATTCAGCCATTTTTACAGCCGAAACATTTGGATTGTTTGCCAAAGCAGCAACATCAGGATGACCCGCTACTTGCGCCAACTCTGACAATTGTTCAGCCCAAGAGGCTAAATCAGCAGGTTGGGCGCTACGAAAGAGGGCCTCAGCATATGGACGAGCAATCGTGGCTAAATCGGCCATATCAGAGCTCAGCTTTCAATTGGTCAAGCAATGATGCGTGTGCTTTTGCATCAACTTCACGACGCAAAATTTGCTCAGCACCTTTAACTGCTAAAGCTGCAACTTCATTACGCAAACTGTCGCGAGCGCGAGAAACTTGTTGTTCCGCTTCTGCTTTTGCTTGAGCAATAATTCTTCCAGCTTCTGCCTGGGCATTTGCCTTAATTTCATCAGCACTTAATTGTGCGCGTTTCTCAGCTTCGGCGATGCGCTGAGCGCCTTCGCTACGAGCTTCAGACAATGCTTGTTCGGCACGCTTAGTAGCAGACTCAAGATCAGCCTTACCGCGTTCTGCGGCTGCCAATCCATCAGCTACTTTAGTGGCACGCTCATCAAGAGCCTTCACCAGTGGAGGCCAAACAAATTTGGCTACAACCCACCACAAGATGAAGAAGACCACCATTTGCGCGAATAGTGTCGCGTTCAGGTTCACGGCTTATTCCTTTCGGTTTTGTTGACAAAACCTGCCGAATACATTTATTCGGCGGTTCTACACAAACAACTAAATTACTTAATTACTGCGAGCAATGGGTTTGCGAATGCAAACAACATTGCAACACCAACACCGATCAAGAAAGCCGCGTCAATCAAACCAGCCAACAAGAACATCTTAGTTTGGAGGGGTTCCATCAACTCTGGTTGACGTGCGCAAGCTTCAATGTACTTGCCGCCCATCAAAGCGATACCTAAACAAGCGCCGATAGCGCCGAGGCCGATAATGATGCCGATACCGATAGCGGTCAAGCCTTGGATTTGTGCGAGGAACTGTTGCATGTTGACTCCTAAGTTAAAAAAACGAAATGATTAATAAAAAATAAAACTAGTGGTGACTATGAGCTTGGCCAATATAGACCAAGGTCAACATCATGAAAATAAAAGCTTGCAACAAAATGACCAGGATGTGGAAAATCGCCCAGGCTGAGCCTGCGATGACGTGCCCCACAAATCCCAAGAACGAGAGATCAGCGCCAAAGCTCCAAACTCCGCCCAGCAAAGCAATCAGCAAGAATACTAATTCGCCTGCATACATGTTCCCGAATAACCGCATCCCCAAAGAAACAGCTTTCGCAAGAAACTCAATAATGTTTAAAACTAAATTAAATGGCGCGAGATACCACTTAGCACCAAATGGTGCAGACAGTAACTCATGTACAAAGCCACCAACACCTTTGGCTTTGAAGCTATAAAAAATCATCAGAACTAGAACTGACATTGACATTCCCAATGTGCCATTCAAATCTGTTGTTGGAACAATTTTGTGATGCGGTAAATGGGCATGGAAAACACTCAAGAGACCATTAACGCCGTGAAGCCAGTCCACAGGAATTAAGTCCAAGGTGTTCAAGAGAATGATCCAGCAAAACACAAATAAAGCGAGCGGGGCAATGAAGCTTCTGTCGCCATGGACGATGCTCTTCGATTGAGTCTCAACTAACTCAACCAACATTTCAACTAATGCTTGAAAACGACCAGGAACGCCTGAAGTTACTCGACGAGCAGCTACCCACAAAAAGAAGACTGCAACCAAGCCCATCAACAAGGACCAAAAAACGGTATCTAAATTAATAACGCTAAAGTCAACAATCGATGCCTGTTTGGCATGCAAAGTATTTAAATTCTGAAGATGCTCAGAAATATATTCTGTAGGTGTTAAACCTGCTGTTTCGACTGCTGCTTCAGTAGACATCGTTATTAATCCTAATAAGACTTACATGATGCTGGGGGTTATTTTTTCAAAAACCACGCCAACCAATAACACTTCAAAGTCAATACATACATCACTAACATAGGAAGCCACTTTAGATTAGGTATGTTCCACGCTATAGCTGCCACTAGTGCAACCGTTGTGACGATTTTTATAAACTCGCCAGAAACTAACGCTACAACATACCCGCCCGCATTACTCGACTGTCTTCGATTAGCCAAAGTCAATCGTGTTGCAAAAATGGCTGTTGGAACAATTCCCACAATCCCACCAGCCAGAAACGAAATCGCATACGAATTCATTCCAACTGGGTTACTTCCTAAAACCGACAATATTGTAAACAATATTGTGAGCGCACTCTGTAATTTCACAACCAACCACGGCGAAATAATTTTTGGCTTAAGCTTTTCTGCCCCCAAAATGTCAGCAATTTCCTGCTGACTACGCCTTACAAACACCTCTTCTGGCTCATCCCATTCAATGGGCTCAGGGCTTTTATTTACCATGTTTTGAGCTTCAGTAGAGACATAGATTTTACTGTTCTAAGCCTAGCTTACGCAACATATTTTGCAACTCTCCGGGCTCTGAAAACTTGATTTTTAGCTCGCCACCTCGGCCGCGCTTCTTAATATCGACCGCCAACCCAATGGCATCAGACATTCGATTGATCAAGCTTTGCAAATCTGGGTCTACATGCATGGCACCACCATCGAGCTTTAGCTTACCTGGGGCTCTGCTGGCTGCCGCAATCAAACCTGCCGCCAATTTTTCTGCCTCTCTAACCGACAGCCCTTGAGCCGCAATTCGCTGTGCGAGTCCAACCTGCATTGCGCCAGCTAACGGTAAAAGGGCTCTAGCATGGCCCATATCAATTTCGCCGCCCACCAATAAGGCCTGTACAGGCTTGGTTAACTGGGTGAGACGCAGTAAATTAGTAACTGCACTGCGTGATTTTCCAACTACATGCGCTGCTTGTTCATGTGTAAAACCAAACTCAGCAATTAGGCGCTGCAGCCCCTCTGCCTCTTCTAGGGGGTTTAAATCTTCACGCTGCATGTTCTCAATCAGCGCCATCGCAGCGGTAGACTTATCGTCAACGTCCTTGACTAATACTGGCACCTCTTGCAAGCCAGCGATACCTGCCGCCCTAAAACGACGCTCCCCAGCAATAATCTCGTACTTACCATTGCCAATTGAACGAACCAGCAATGGCTGCATAATCCCTTGGGTCTTAATACTTTCCGCCAACTCTGCAAGGGTTGATTCCTGCATTTTCATACGTGGTTGGTATTTGCCCCGTTGTAATTGCCCCAATTTCAACGTCATGACAGCATCTTTAGGGGCATCGGAGGAGCCGCCCAATAAAGCCTCAAGCCCTCTACCTAAACCTTTTCTTTTAACAGTACTCATATTTATTACATCGTCTTAATGCGCTCAATCATTTCGGCGCCAAATTGAACATAGGCTTTCGCCCCTTTAGAACTCTTGTCGAAAATAACCCCCGGCATCCCATAAGACGGGGCTTCAGCTAATCGAACATTTCTTGGAATAATGGTTTCAAAAACTTTGTCACCAAAATGTTGAATCAATTGCTCGGATACTTGTTGCTGCAAGGCGGTTCTTGGGTCAAACATCACCCTCAATAAACCAATAATAGTTAAGCTCGGATTTAAGTTCGCGTGAACTTGCTTAATCGTATTTACCAAATCCGATAAACCCTCAAGAGCAAAATACTCACATTGCATCGGGACAATAACGCCATTCGCTGCACACAAGCCATTTAGCGTTAATAACGATAATGCAGGGGGACAATCTATCAAAATAAAGTCGTAATCAGCTCCTACCAAATCTAGAGCCGCTTTTAAGCGTAACTCTCGACCATCCATATCAACTAACTCAACCTCTGCTCCCGCCAAGTGGCGGTTTGCTGGAACAACGTCATAACCGCCTGATTCAGAACGTATTTTTGATTCTGAAACGCTACTTAATCCAATCAAAATTTGGTAAATAGAATGTTCAAGCTGATGTTTATCGATGCCCGACCCCATGGTAGCGTTACCTTGCGGATCTAAATCGACTAACAAAACGCGCTGCTGATGGGCAGCCAAGCCTGCAGCCAAATTGACTGCCGTGGTGGTTTTACCGACCCCACCTTTCTGATTTGCAATACAAAAAATTTTTGCCATGGTTTGTTCTCAAATTAGCCGGCTATTTTCGCACGGATTGAATGGTCAACAAACAGCGATTAGCCTCTAACATCGGCACCTTTATCGGGGCATTATCCAAAAGCACCCAACCAGAGGGCATTGCCGCCAGCTCTTCCTCTGCTTTTTGAGACTTCATGGCAAAAATAAGGCCGTCAGGCTTTAACAAGCCACTTGAAAAATCAACGAAGTTTTTTAATTCTGAAAATGCTCTAGAAATCGTTGCATCAGCAAAATTAGGTCGTTCTTGAGCCAAATTTTCGATTCGGTCTCCAACCACCTCAAGATTTTCTAGCTTTAACTTTCCCTTAATATGCTGTAAAAACGCTGCCTTTTTTTTGACCGCCTCAACCAACACAAACCGCCATTGTGGAAAAATAATTGCTAATGGAATGCCTGGCAGACCACCTCCAGCCCCAAGATCTGCAAAAACCAAATGCTTATTTACCAATCCTTGAGCCTCTAAAGACCTCATTAAAGGCTCAGCTACCGCCAACGAGTCTAGTAAATGAAGGCTAATAAACTCTTCATTTGCATCAACCGCACTCAAATTATGAATACGATTCCACTTTCTAAATTCTTCAGCATAGGCCAAAAGTTGCGACTGCTTTTCTGAAGAAACACTCAAATTTAAAGCCGCTAGTCCCCCGGCAAGTCGATCACCATCCGACATTTCAATTGCAGGGGTCATGCAGTCTCACTTTTTCGGCCGAGTCCTCTTTTTAAGTGGACCAACAAGAGAGATATGGCGGCTGGGGTAACCCCTGAAATTCTGGAAGCCTGCCCCAATGTTTTTGGTTTATGGGCCCCCAACTTTTGACGAACCTCATGAGAGAGGCCAAGAACATCCTGATAATTAAGATCTTCCGGCAATTGAAGGTTTTCATAATAGGCATGGCGCTCTATTTCTGCTGCCTGACGGTCAATATATCCTTGATACTTAATGCCGATTTCAACCTGCTCCTGAATTTGGCCCAATAAAATAGGATCACTCGACAAAACTTCACCAGCCCAACGCCCATCCAAAGCGGTGATTAAGGTTTGATATTGAACCCCTGGGCGCTTTAGCAACTCAGCCAAACTGTATTCATGAGCCAGGGGCTGAGAAAACAACGCTACCGAGTCCGCTTGATCTAGATTCTTAGGAGAAACCCATGTTGAGGCCAAGCGCGCTGTTTCACGTGAAACAGCCTCTTGTTTTTGACAATAAAACTCCCATCGACGGTCGTCAACTAAACCAAGCTTACGTCCTATTTCTGTCAGGCGGGCATCTGCGTTATCCTCACGTAAGCTTAGGCGATACTCTGCCCGACTTGTAAACATTCGATAGGGCTCTTGCACGCCCTTGGTAATTAAATCATCAACTAACACACCAAGATATGCCTCATCTCGTTTAGGGTACCAAGCGTCTTTTTCTTGAGCCGCAAGTGCCGCATTAATTCCGGCGAGCAAACCCTGGGCGGCCGCCTCTTCATATCCAGTTGTGCCATTAATTTGTCCGGCGAAGAATAAACCGTCAATTACCTTAGTTTCTAAGCTTGGTTTAAGTCCTCGAGGGTCAAAATAATCGTATTCAATCGCATATCCAGGCCTCAAAATATGGGCGTTTTCCAGACCAGGAATACTATGAACCAGGTCAAGTTGGACATCGAAAGGTAAACTTGTAGAAATTCCGTTGGGGTAAAACTCATTGGTAGTTAAACCTTCAGGCTCCAGGAAGATTTGATGGCTGTCTTTTGAGGCAAACCGGTGAATCTTATCCTCAATAGACGGGCAATATCTAGGCCCAACCCCCTCAATTACCCCGGTATACATCGGCGAACGATCTAAGCCACCGCGAATAATGTCATGAGTTTTTTGATTAGTATGCGTAATCCAGCAAGGCAATTGTTGAGGATGCTGGCTTGGATTTCCCAAAAAGGAGAAAACTGGAACCGGGTCTAAATCTCCCGGCTGCTCCTGCATCACCGAGAAGTCAATCGTATTGCCATCAATTCTTGGTGGAGTGCCGGTTTTTAAACGCCCTTGAGGTAACTTTAATTCTTTTAAACGAGAAGACAAGCGAACTGCCGCCGGATCGCCAGCGCGTCCACCCGTGTGGTTTTCTAAACCAACATGAATCTTTCCATCAAGAAAAGTACCTGCTGTCAAAACAACTTTTCTGGCAAAAAAGCGTACGCCAAGTTGAGTAATGGCTCCGCAAACGCAATCGCTTTCAACAATTAGGTCATCAACAGCTGCTTGAAACAAGGTTAAATTCGGCTGATTTTCCAGTCGATTTCGAATGGCTGCTTTATATAAGATTCTATCGGCCTGGGCGCGAGTAGCTCTTACTGCTGGACCTTTACTAGAATTCAGAATTCTAAACTGGATGCCCGCCTCATCGGTAGCAGCAGCCATTGCTCCGCCAAGAGCATCAACCTCTTTGACTAAATGACCTTTTCCGATGCCTCCTATAGAGGGGTTGCAGCTCATCGCACCAAGCGTTTCAATGCTATGCGTTAGTAAAAGTGTCTGACAACCCATACGAGCAGCCGCCAACGCGGCCTCAGTGCCGGCATGGCCACCCCCGATGACAATCACATCGAATTTTTTCTGAAAATCCATTTAAAAAACCTCTGTCTAGGGGCGTGATGATAGCACTAAAGGTGTTTCACGTGAAACACCAGGTTAATGTTCAAAGACTAAAACAGGTGAAAAGCATCATTTGCTGTTTTTATTACCAAAACCAAAACAAGGCCAATAAATACTTTTCTAATAAGTTGACTACCTTTTTTCATTGCAAAGTTGCTGCCAACTAGCCCGCCTAGCACATTAAAGCCAAACATTAAAAAGGCCAATGTCCAGTTAATATGCCCTGTAGGAATGAACCATAACAAGGCGGCAAAATTTGTAACACTATTAACGATTTTGGTTGCTGCAGCACCATGTAAAAAATCAAATCCTAAATAGTGCACAAATAGGAACATAAAAAAACTACCCGTTCCTGGCCCAAAAAAACCATCATAAAAACCAATTGCCCCAACGCCCAAAGTCAGAAATAGTGTAGCCCTCAAGTTTCCTAATTTTGGATCATGGACCAAGCCCATATCTTTCTTAGCTAAGGTAAAAGCCAATAAAGCAATTAACAGAAAGGGCAATAGCACCCGAATATAAGTCGCCGGCACAAAACTTAAAGCAAAAGCCCCCAAGAATGAACCCGCCAAGGCAAAAATACTGGCAATTAAAAACTCTTTTTTCGGCAAACGAACAACCCGAAGGTACCGACTTGCCGCCATCAACGACCCACCCAGAGAAGAAAGCTTATTTGTTCCAAATAGGGTTGCAGGCGCAGTATTTGTAAATGCTGAAAACAAGGCGGGAACTTGTATAAGTCCTCCACCGCCAACCATAGAATCTACAAGCCCCGCAAAAAAAGCAGCAGGCAATAGAAAAAACAGCTGTGAATAAAATAATTCAATCATTTCAATGGCTTATAAAGATTAAGGGGCTTATCAGCCCCTTAATTTATCCAGATAAGATGGCTTTATAGCTTGATTTTAAGCTTATCTGCCAACTCTCCTAATAGGCCTCTACGGAACGCTAAAACACAAACCACAAAAATAATGCCTGTTGCAATCGTGCTCCAAGAGCCTAGGTTAGCTAAATAGTTTTGCAATCCGACCACAATGCTTGCACCAACTACCGGTCCTAAAATTGTGCCCATACCACCCAACAAAGTCATCAACACAACTTCACCTGACATATGCCAATGAACATCCGTCAACGTTGCCAATTGGAATACTAAGGATTTCATTGAACCAGCCAGACCAGACAAAGCGGCAGAAATGACAAACGCCAATAATTTAAAACGATTAACGTCATAGCCTAAAGAAATTGCTCTTGGCTCATTCTCACGAATTGATTTTAGAACCTGCCCAAATGGGGAATGAATCGTGCGCAAAATAACAGCAAAAGCAATCACAAATACAGCGAGAACAAAGTAATACATGGCTGTGTCATTTGATAAATCAATCAAACCAAATAATTGTCCACGAGGAACACCTTGTATGCCATCTTCACCGCCAGTAAATGGAAGTTGTAAAGCCATAAAGAACACCATTTGCGACAACGCCAATGTCACCATCGCAAAATAAATGCCTTGGCGACGAATCGCAATTGAGCCCACGATGTAACCCAGCACGGTTGAAAATAACAAGCCGGCTAATATTCCCACCTCTGTAGGCAGACCCCATGCCTTACATACGTGCGCAGTAATGTAGGCGGATCCACCAAAAAACGCAGCATGTCCAAATGACAGTAAGCCTGTAAAACCAAGCAATAGATTAAAAGCACATGCAAATAATGCGAAGCACAATACCTTCATCACAAAGACTAAATAGATAAAGTCTTGAAATGGCATTAGGACTGCTAGAACTAACAGAAGGCCATAAACGAGTCTAAGATTTTTTGACATAAATAATTACTTTTCTTTGCCGAATAAACCAGCTGGCCTGAACAATAAAACGATTGCCATAATGACAAAGATCACAACACTTGAAGCTTCTGGGTAAAACACTTTTGTTAAACCCTCAACCAAGCCTAAAAATAAGCCCGTCACAATCGCACCAAGAATGGAACCCATGCCACCAATCACAACCACGGCAAACACAACAATAATTAAATTAGAGCCCATGATTGGATTAACTTGGAAAACGGGGGCTGCTAGTACGCCAGCAAAAGCTGCCAAAGCAACGCCGTATCCATAAGTCAACGTAATCATCAATGGAACATTAATACCAAATGCTTGAAGTAATTTTGGATTCTCTGTACCGGCACGTAAATATGCCCCCAACTTGGTTCGTTCGATCACATACCAAGTTGAAAAACATACAACCAAACTAATAAACACAACCCAAAGTCTATATTTAGGAAGAACTATTTCTAAAGACTCAATTGGAATAGTTCCTTGTAAGATTTCTGGCGGAGAATAGCTTTCACCAGAAACACCAAACCAATGTCTAAACATTCCCTCAATCACAAGCGCCAAACCAAAGGTAAGCAATAGGCCATATAAGTGGTCTAAGTGATAAAGTTTTTTCAACATGGTTCGCTCGATGAGCATACCAAAGAGGGCCGTAATTAAAGGAGCAATAACTAAAGCAAGCCAATAATTAATCGACAATCCGTCAATGCCCAACCAAGGGCCTAGTTGAGTTAATCCAATCCACGCTAAAAATGCGCCCAACATATATTGGGCGCCATGCGTGAAATTAATAATATTGAGAAGGCCAAAAATAATGGCCAATCCCAAACTCAAAATGGCATAGAACGAGCCATTAATTAAACCCACCAAGAGCTGTGCAAACAGCCCTTGTGGGGTAATACCTAGTGCTTCAAACATAAATATGATTACTTAACTAATTTGCACTTCGATTGAGATAAAGGTTGTGTCGCTTCAGCGGCTGGAATAACTGCTTTCACGTTGTAATAATCCCATGGTGTTTTAACATCATCAGGTTTCTTAACCTCAACCAACAACATATCGTGTTCAAATTTACCGTCGGCACGAATCTTGCCTTTGAACAATCCATCATCAATCGTCATTGACTTAAGTTGTTTCATAACTGCCGCAGTGTCATCTGTACCCGCTGCTTGTACAGCTTTCAAGTAGTTAAGGACTGATGAATATGTACCTGCTTGAACAGATGTCGGCATCTTTTTATGCAAACCGAAGAAACGCTTAGCAAAAGCACGTGTTTTGTCATCTTTGTTCCAGTAGAACGCTTCTGTCAAATACATACCTTGTGCTGCTTTTGTTCCAAGTGAGTGAACGTCAGAGATAAACATCAACAACGGAACGATTGTTTGCTTGCTGCCAGCGATACCAAACTCTGATGCTTGCTTAACTGCATTAATCGTGTCAGTACCTGCATTTGCCAAGCCAATAACTTCTGCTTTACTTGCTTGAGCTTTCAACAAGAATGAGGAGAAGTCACTGTTAGGGAATGGATGTTTAACAGAGCCAACGACCTTACCACCGTTAGCAGTAATCACTGATGTTGCATCACGCTCAAGTGCTGCACCAAATGCATAGTCAGCTGTAATAAAGAACCAGTTTTTCTTACCAGTTTTTACAACCGCTTTGGCTGTACCGTTTGAAAGCGCGTACGTGTCATAAGTCCAGTGAACGTTAACGGCGGTACATTTTTCATTTGTAATCGGCAATGAAGCTGCGCCTGAAACCAATGTAATCTTATTTTTTTGTTCAGCAACTTCCATTGCAGCTAAGGCCGCGTTGGTAGAAACCAACTCAGTAATTACGTCAACCTTTTCTTTGTCATACCATTCGCGCGCTTTATTCGCAGCGATGTCTGCCTTTAATTGATGATCTGCAGAAATCAATTCAATTTTCTTGCCGAGAACAGTACCGTCTTTAGAAAAGTCAGCAACTGCCATTTTTGCAGCAATCACCGCACCTTGGCCAGCCACATCAGAGTACGCTCCAGATAAGTCAGTCAAAACACCAATTTTGACAACATCATCAGAGATCTTTTGTGCGCTAGCAACGCCGGCTACGCCTGCGACCATTACACCAATTAAAGTTGATAACAATGTACGTTTCATAAACACTCCTCTTTTAATAATTAAACGCCCAAATACTGATTTAAAACTTCTGTTTTTGCTACGAGGTCTTCTTGTTTGACCATCTCAACAACTTGTCCGTGCTCGATAACATAATGTCGATCTGCTAACGGCGCAGCAAAACGGAAATTCTGCTCTACAAGAATTACCGTAAACCCTTTTTCTCGAAGCTGGGTAACAACTTGACCAAGCTTCTGAACAATCACAGGAGCCAAGCCCTCTGTAATTTCATCCAATAACAAAATGTTTGCACCTGTTCTTAAAATTCGAGCCATTGCCAACATTTGTTGCTCACCACCAGAAAGCTTTGTTCCAGGACTATCTTTACGCTCATAAAGATTGGGGAACATCTCATAAATCTCATCAATGGACATACCACCTGAAGCAACCTCTGGTGGCAACATCAAATTTTCTTCAGTACTTAAGCTGGCAAAAATACCGCGCTCTTCTGGACAAAAGCCCAAACCAAGATGAGCGATTTGATGGGTTTGCATTCCAACGGTCTCTTGGCCATTTACAAGGATTGATCCCGTTCTCTTTCCAGTCAAACCTAAAATTGCTCGTAATGTTGTCGTTCTACCCGCACCGTTACGTCCTAGCAATGTCACCACTTCGCCTTTATTAACTTCTAGATTAATACCATGCAAAATATGTGACTCGCCATACCAGGCGTGTAAATTACTTATTGATAATGCTTTGGTCATGCGTGGCCCTCTGCTGTTCCCATATACGCTTCCATCACCAGTGGGTTTTTAGAAACTTCGTTGTACGAGCCCTCTGCAAGAACAGCACCGCGTTGTAAAACTGTGATGGTGTTCGCAATTGTTGAAACAACTTTCATGTTGTGCTCAACCATCAAAATGGTTCGTCCTTGAGCAACTTTTGCAATTAATTGAGTCACACGATCAACGTCTTCGTGGCCCATACCCTGTGTTGGCTCATCAAGCAACATTAACTCTGGCTCCATTGCCAAGGTGGTAGCAATCTCAAGTACACGTTTACGACCATATGGCAGATTAACCGTTGTTTCTTCTGCAAAATCTGTAAGCCCAACCTCGGCAAGAAGTTCCATCGCTCGATGATTCAAAGCATCAAGAGTCTTTTCAGACTTCCAGAAATGATATTCCGTACCCAATTGCTTTTGCAAAGCAACGCGAACATTTTCCAAAACCGTCAAATGCGGAAACACTGCTGAGATTTGAAATGATCGAATCACACCGCGTCTTGCAATCTGCGCAGGCTGCTCAGATGTAATATCAATTCCATTAAATAAAATTTGGCCAGACGTTGGTGTTAAAAATTTAGTGAGCAAGTTAAAACAAGTTGTTTTGCCTGCACCGTTAGGACCAATCAACGCATGAATCGTCCCACGCTTAACCTTTAAGTTAACGTCATTAACCGCCGTGAAACCCTTAAACGACTTTGTTAAGCCGTGAGTTTCCAAAATAATGTCATTGTTAATAATTTCCATAGACTATAGAGAATAGTGCATCTCTCAAAATCTATAAAGCCCTAATTAATAAGGGTTTACACGAACAGTATCAAATTAAACTTTAATTAATTCAGCCGCTCGTTGTGCAATCATCATAGTTGGTGCCGCTGTGTTGCCAGATGTAATCGTTGGC